>JBGSID010000001.1:0-17256 GCA_041751895.1 Lysobacteraceae bacterium
AACTCATCCCGCCGTGTCGGCTTCGCGTAACGCGCGAAGCCGGAACCTTGATCTTCTGCCATCGCGAGGGTCTGCTGTTTAGCCATGCATGAAATTTACCGCAAGATCAGATCTGCTGGTACTTTTGCAGCGTTGCCCTAGGTTGGAATCATCGCAAACGCAATTTGCATTTCGGTGACCAATCCACCAGGTGTTGAAGAATGGGTTTGGATCCACGAACTTTTGGTCAAAACCAGAGCATTGCAGACGGTTGTAGTTCGTTGCTCCACTGCAAGTTTGCGAAGGCACTGTGTAGCGCCCCGTCTCCTGGAACATGGGAGGCGGGCACATCACACATTGAGTGCTCATGCTGGTGAAGAAGAAATAGCCTGCGTTACCTGCCCCGCATCGACCACCGTAGATGGAGTTCACGGGACGGAAGGGCAGCGGATTGTTCGGACCACAAGCGGAGGTCATGTCCGGCTCAGGCACCGTGGTGCGACCGTAGATCGTTCCGCTGCATGCACTTGATTTGACGTAAAAAGCGTTCCAAGAAATCACTGGGGAGTTCGAGTCCGCACAAACACCCACGCGCTCGCTGGTGACGTTGCCGGTCAGTGGTGATGGGCAAGCAACAACTTGTTGCTCGGTGTAATGATGAAGGAAGCCACTCCCCACGCCTGGCCCATTGGCCGTGCGGCAGACCCCCGGTTCGTAGGTGGGCGCATCGCAAGCGCTCATGCAACCCATGTAGCCTTCGTGCCAAGACTCATACACTCCGCCCCCGCCGTCCATACCGGCACCAATGCCAGGGATTCGTGAGTAGCGTCGGGTGTAAAACACGTTGCCGGCATCTGTAGGACTGGAGCAGGTGTTGGTGCCGCCAGCTAGAAGCTCGTAGTAGATGCCCACCGGGTCAAACGGGGGCGGGGTGGCGGTCAGGGTGGCCGTGCTTCGCGCTGCATTGGCCGCGGCGAGCAGAGCCGGGGTGAGGGCCGGATGCAAGGTGGCTGTGCCAAAGCCAGAAGGCGTTTGCGGGAACCATGGCGAAATGGCTGGGCCGGTTCGGTTCGAGGAGCCCAGGTCCACCCACTTCATGCCGCCTGCGCAGGAAGGTGCGCAGGTGTTCACCTCGTTACGTGTAGCTCCCGTGTCTATCCAAGCGCTCCAGGTGCTCCAAGGGGACACTGTCATTCCCGCGGTAGGTCCAGCTGGGGTTGGCGTGCCGCATTGCACCGTGTTGCTTCGTGAGTGCGACTGCGCTCTTTCCCAAGCATGCGTGCCCGTTTGCCCTTGTGGGCACAGTGCGGAGGTGGCCAGCCACTGCGTGGTGGTGTCGGTTTGAGGTGCCGGACAGACCGCGCAGGTGTTGCTGACCTGTGTCCAAGGCGTCATCGCAAAGGTTGGGGACGTCCAGGGCTCATAGGTCAGTCCGGTGCTTGGATTTCCGTAGTAGTCAGGGCAAAACCAGTCCTGCGTCTGCTGCTCGCCAATCACGCCGAACTGTCCTGTGGCGCAGGGTGTCGTGGAGCGGCTCGACAGGACATCCGGGTGAGAAGCGAGGAGTGTTTGGCAGGTCTGCGAGTTCCCAGGAGGCGCCGTAGGCGGACCCGGTGGTGGTGCCATTGGCGGAATCACCCCCGGCGTAGCCGGTGGAGGTGCATAGGCAGGCGCCCCTGGCGGGGGAGCGACAGCGGGTTGGACCACGACCAGTGGAGGCGTCACAACGACGGGCGGGACACCAGGGGGAACTGCAGGTGTGCCAGGGGGAGTTGGCGGAGAACTGGGCGGGGAGACGAGTGGCGGTGGGTTGGTCACGGATGTTGCCGCCACCGCTGACCCAGTAGCCAGCCCAGTGTGGAAGACGAACAGCATGGTGCCCCCATCGGCGCACCTTGCTGCCAGTTGACCTGGATCCACCCCGCCGTCCAATAGTGTGCTTTGGCCATTGACCTTTAAGTCTGCGACATGGCTGCCCAGCGAGGACCCCAGGTCCACGCAGGCTTTGGCCGGCACTCGGCCGTAGGCAACCGCGAAGGCGTCATTGGGTTGGCTGAAGGCGTAAGGAGCTACCTCGACCTGGCCGCCCCAGGCATTCCTCAAGGTGTTGCCCTGCAGGAGCGTGGGCGGCGCTAGGCGGTCTAGGAGGACTCGTTCGACCGAAATGCTCCCGAAGCTACCGACCAGGCCCAGCGACGACTCAATAGCCGACGCCAGGGCAGAGATATTTGCTTGCTCTTTTCGGACCTTGGCGGTGGCATCAGAGGACCTGTAAAGGCCTAGTGCGGCCAACCCCAGTATGGCGGCAGCGCCAAGGCCAAGGCTGGCCTCGAGGAGGGTAAAGCCTTGGGGTAAGCGAGAGGGGCCGCGTGGAGTGCTCATCTCCACATTCAACAGACGGATTCCTCACTGTCAAATTGAGTGCCGCGTAGACGCCCATAATACGTGGTGTTTTTCGAGTGAAAAACACTCTCAAAATGCATCGAAAAAGTGGTCAAAAACAGGCTGTTTTTCGGGAGGTGTCATGGTGCAAAAATGATGGCTTTCCAAGGCAAAAAAGAGTTGAAAATCATGCAAAAAACTAAACAAAAGTGTGCCAAAATCATGTTGCCACGGTGTTGCCACGACTTGGAACCACTATTTGATGGCTGAGTGAGTGCCGTAAAACAGGGAGTATTTTGCAGCCAATAGCGCCATGCGCCGTTAATGGCGCATGAGGGGAGTGTGCTGGTCGCGGGCGGAATGTGCGGGAGTCGAGTCGGACACGGGGCGTGGGCGTTCTGGGAGGGGCGTCGGCTGAGCCGGGCCGCTTCGGAAAAGGATGGACGACTAGTATGACAGTGCTGGTCCGGCGCAGGGCTGACCGCACTTGCGGCCACTGAATCCTGTGTTAACTTCGCTACGCGGTTGTAGCTGCATTCGAGATGGGCTTTCCGGTTTCTCTCATCGGCATGTCCAAGGTTTTTTTTCCGATCGATGCGGCGATGCAACATACGCCTGGATGCGTGCCGCCGATGATCGACAATACGATCACGCTGACGACAACATCACGCAAGATGACCAATGGCTAGGGGGATGACATGACTTATCGTGCACCGCAACATTCGACGCTCGCTCGCGCGCTTCTGATTTCTTTATTCGGCCTGATCCATGCGCCGCTGACACTCGCACAGGATCCTGGGGAGTCCGAAGAGAAAGCGACGACCTTGGATCAGATCATCGTCACCGCACAGAAGCGCGAAGAAGCGCTGCAGGATGTGCCGGTCGTGGTGACCGCGCTGTCCGAGCAGATGCTGAAAGAGAATGGTGTCCGCGACATCAAGGATCTGCAGAACATCGTGCCCGGCCTTACCGTGAGCAGCACGCAGAGCGAGGCGCAGACCGTGGCCCGCATCCGCGGTATCGGTACTGTCGGCGACAATGCCGGCCTCGAATCCTCTGTCGGTATCGTCATCGATGGCGTGTTCCGTCCTCGCAACGGCGTTGGATTCACCGACCTCGGCGAGCTTGAACGCATTGAAGTGCTGAAGGGCCCGCAGGGCACGCTCTTCGGCAAGAACACCTCCGCTGGCGTGATCAACGTGATCACCAAGCGTCCGAGTTACCAGCAAAGTGCGGAAGCCGAAATCACCGTCGGCAACTACGGTGCGTTCGGTGTCGCCGGTTCCTACAGCGACGCTTTCAACGATATGGCGGCGTTCCGACTGTATGCCGCGAAACGCAAGCGCGATGGTTATCTCGATGTGCATACCGGCGCCGGCCCACGCCAGGAAACCGAAGACCAGGATCAGAATTTCCACACCTTCCGTGGACAGCTGCTGCTCGAACCCACGGATACGCTGGATATCCTGCTGACCGGCGACTTCAGCAACCGCGACGAGAATTGCTGCGCCAGTGTCACCATCGTTCGCGGCCCGACTGCCGCGATCATCGATGCGTTGGCGCCCGACTCGGGCGTGATTCCAGTGGCCAATCCCTTCGGTCGAGAGGCCTGGGCCAATCGGAGCAGTGCACAATTCATCAAGGACCAAGGTGTGAGCGGGCAGGTCGATTGGGAGTCGCCATGGTTCGGCGGTGCCACGTTCAGCTCGATCACGTCACAGCGGCAGTGGCAGACCACCAACGGTATCGACTTCGATTACAGCACTGCGGATCTGATCTATCGCAATCCTGTCGAGGACGACAACTTCACGCGCTTCGACACCTTCAGTCAGGAAATCCGGATGGCTGGCGCCACCGAAAAGTTCGACTGGCTGGTGGGTGGCTTCTATGCCGACGAGAACCTGCGTCGCAACGAGGCGTACCGCGTCGGTTCCGCGTATGAGCCCTATCTGTCGATTGCGCTGTTGTCGCGCATCAATCCGGCGCTTGGCGCCAGCCCGACCGCGCCGCTGTTCCTGTCGCAGGCATCGGGGCTGCCGTTCGGCACCGTCTTTGCCGGTCATGCCGCCAACGATCGCTATGAGCAGGATTCCAAGAGTCTGGGCCTGTTCACCAACAACACTTGGCACGCGACCGATGCGCTCGATCTCACGCTCGGTCTGCGCTACACCCGCGAAAAGAAAGAGCTGGCGTCGCGCTACAGCAACCCGAATGGCGGCCTGGGCTGCGCGGCAATGCTCAGCAATCCGTCGCAGGTCGTTGCGGCACTGGTCGCACGTGGCTTGACCGTCGCGCAGGCCTCGGCTGCCGCGCCTTCGGTGGTCGGGTTCGGCTGTCTGCCGTGGACCAACGTCCAACACGACGGCCGGAGCACGAACCAGAAGCGTGATGAGAAGGAATGGTCGGGTACGTTCAAGGCGGCTTATCGCTTCAACGAACACGCGATGGCCTATTTCTCGGCCGCGCGCGGCTACAAGGCCGGCGGTTTCAACCTCGATCGCGTGCAGTCGAACAGCGGTCTGTCCAGCGGCACTTCGGGCATCCTGCCGGTGGACGACACCTCCTTCCCGGCTGAATTCGTCGACAGTTATGAGTTGGGCACCAAGACCACCTGGCTCGGCGGCAATCTGCTGCTCAACGCCACGCTGTTCCATCAGGAATATTCGGACTTCCAGCTCAACAGCTTCCTCGGCACCAGCTTCGTGGTCCGTTCGATCCCGAAGGTCACGTCGCAGGGCCTCGACGCCGAACTGCTCTGGCAGACGGGCGGCTGGATGGTGCAGGGCGGTCTGACCTATGCCGATACCAAGTACGGCAACGATCTGCTGCCTGATACCGATCTCGCATTGCTTCCGGGCAGCCGTCCGAGCTTCGCGCCGAAATGGTCGGTCACCGGTTCGGTGGGTTACGACTGGAGGATCGGCGGCACGCTCAAGGCGAGTGCGCACGTCGGCGCCAAGTACATGTCGGAGTACAACACCGGTTCTGATCTCGATCCGGAGAAGATGCAGGACGCCTACACCGTGGGCAATGCACGCTTCACGATCGGCTCCCGCAACGATCGCTGGAGCGTCGAGTTGTGGTCGCAGAACATCACTGATGCCGAGTACTACCAGGTTGCGATCGATGCCCCCCTGCAGACGGGCTCATGGAATGCGTATCTTGGCGCGCCCCGCACCTACGGCATGACGTTGCGCGTCCGCTACTGATTTCCGCAACACCTGACGAGACGCGGCCCGCCTTGTGCGGGCCGCGTGCTTTCTGACCCGGCGCGTACTGCCTGGGTGAATCCGGCTTTCGAGCCCATCGCTGGTCGAGTGATACCGATCAGATGCCCGCTGCCGCGTGAGCCGGCCGCATGCTGGGAATGCCGTCGGATCCCATGCAGACACAATCTCAAGGAGCGTCACCATGATCAAATTCCTTCCGTCACGTCCTGCGCTGTGCGCATTGGGCGCGACCTTGACCGCAGCGTTCATGCTCACCGGATGTCCGGGCCCGTCGGAACCGGGCATCGTCGAGCCCACAGCGACGGCGCCGGCCCCGACGCCTTCAGTATGCAAAGCCAGCAATGACTGGATCACCAAGCCGACAATGCCGTCGGAAGTCGCCGCAAGCGAAAGTTTCTGCGATTTCTACCAGTTCTCCTGGCAGTGGTTCCTCGCGCAGGTGTCGCCGTCGAACGCATCGGATCCGAACAGCGAGCGCGTCTTCGAAACCAATCGTCTCCACGATCCGAAAGTCTCGAGCGGCCAGTGCGCCATGAAGGCGGTGACCGGACGGGCCAACGCCATCAAACTTCTCGCCGTCCGCGACATGAAGCCGCACGATTTCGAAGAAGAACAGGCCGATGGCAGCGCGCTGTACGATCAGAACGGCAACATCCTCTACTACAGCATCTGGTACTCGCAGGAAGAATGCGATAGCACGACCTCCGGTCCGAATCAGGCTTTTGCGCCCGGCACCATGGAAATCAAGGTGTCGTGGAAAGTGCTGGCGAAGCCGGACCCGACCTTTTTCATGATGGACGCCGAGGTGCCGACCGGTGATCTGGTGATCGGTGGGAAACCCACCGGAACCATGCGCAAGGTGACGCTCGGCCTGGTCGGCTTCCATCTGGTCAATTGGACTTCGAAACATCCGGAGATGATCTGGGCCACGTTCGAGCACAAAGCCAATGCCCCACTGTGCGATGGTTCGAGTACTGCGCCCGCGTCCAGCTGGTCACTTGCCAGCAGTGCGGCGGCCCAATGCCTGACCAGCAATCCACAGTCCAGTGCCGGCCCGCCGAACGCGGCCTGTGCTTCTTTCAACTTCAATACGCCGGTCAACTTCAGCGGCAATCCATCGGCCATCGGCGCGCCGAACCAGATCTGCCGGCAATACGCCAATGGCAATCAGCCCGGGACTTCGGTCAACGGTAACGACAATGCCGCCAATCTGCTGGCGATCCAGGAGTTGAACACGGCGCTCAATGGCCCGAAGGGCTTGCTGACGCAATTGGCTCCGACCGATCCGATGGCGATCTGGCAGTACTACGAGATGATCGGCGGGATTTGGACCAAGGGCGGGGTCGACTCCTGCAATCCCGCATTGGAAGCCTGCAACGAACCCGTGCCGTATACCGTCAACGGAGTCCTGACGGCAGGGGACCCGACCAGCCTGCAGCGAGGTTCGCTGGAGCTGACCAACATGACAATGGAAACCTTCGAACAGGGCGATACCTCCGAAGTCCCCAACTGTTTCGGTTGCCACAACTACTACTCGGAAGCCCCGCTGGGCGTCAGCCACATCGCGTCGAGCCTGTTCCCGGCGACCGCGACCCTCCGACGTGCCAAGTTCCCCGAGGCCGCACCGGCAGCCGCACCAGCCCAAAAATAAGCGCCTGAATAAGCGTTTGAAATTGTCTATGACAACGGCCCGCATCTGCGGGCCGTTGTCATTTCTGCCATGGCTGCGGCCCGTTTCCGTTTCCACCTCGTTATGATGCCGGCAGCAAGGCGCGCTTCCCGCCGCGCCGCACCGGATACGGATCGCAGCATGGGTTTTCCCACCGACGCCGAACTTTGCGAGCACGCCGAATCGCTCGGCGAGCGTTTCCGCAGCAACCATCACACCCTTGTGACCGCCGAAAGCTGCACCGGCGGCTGGATCGCCAAGACGGTCACCGACATCGCCGGTTCGTCCGACTGGTTCGACTGCGGCATGGTCGCCTACAGCTATGAAGCCAAGCAGGCGATGCTTGGGGTGCGCCCGGAAACCCTCGAAAACCATGGCGCCGTCAGTCGCGAGACCGTTATCGAAATGGTCTCCGGCGCGCTGGTGCATTCCGGCGCGAGCATCGCGGTTGCCGTCACCGGTATCGCCGGCCCTGGCGGTGGGTCTTCCGACAAACCCGTCGGCACCGTCTGGATCGGCTGGAAACGCCGCGGCGGTTACGCTGAGGCGCAACTCTTCCATTTCGATGGCGATCGCGACGCCGTGCGCAGGCAGACCGTCGCGGCTGCGCTGTACGGGCTCGAGGCCCTGGTCGGGATCGGTTGAGTCCTTTGCAGGACAGTGCAGCTGAGTCTTGACTGAGAGTGTGTTAGTAGTAATACTACTAATCATGGACCTGACCGATACGCAACAAGCCATTCTCGCCCTCATCTCCGAGCGCATCGCCGCCGATGGCGTGCCGCCCTCGCAGACCGAGATCGCCTATGCCATGGGGTTCAAGGGGGTTCGCGCCGCCCAATATCACCTCGAAGCGCTCGAGCAGGCCGGCGTCATCCGCCGGATCGCTGGTCAGGCGCGCGGTATCCGGCTGGTACACGACGCGGCCAATGACGCGCTCGATCTGCCCCCTGCACATACGTTGCCTGACAACGCCATGCGCTTACCGGTGCTGGGACGGGTCGCTGCCGGCCTGCCGATCGGGGCCGATCTGCGTTCGGACGATTACATCCTGCTCGATCGTGCGCTGTTTTCGCCGGCGCCGAACTATCTGCTGAAAGTGCAGGGCGATTCGATGATCGACGAAGGCATCTTTGAAGGTGATCTGATCGGCGTCTACCGCACCAGTGAAGCGCGCTCTGGCCAGATCGTGGTTGCGCGTATCGACGATGAAATCACCATCAAGCTGCTCAAGATCGGAAAAGACCGTATCCGTCTGCTGCCGCGCAACCCGAGTTATGCGCCGATCGATGTCTTGCCCGACCAGGATTTTGCCATTGAAGGTCTGTATTGCGGTCTGGTTCGGCCCAATCGTTGATGTGGGCGATGTCTCCGGCCTGCCTTGACTCGGCCCGCCTCAGATCGCTCTGCTACGAATCGGAACTTTCCTACACGCTGTCGTGTATATCCCCGATCCCCTGTCAGCACCCACGCGAATAAATTTGTTGCCGTCGCAGTCTGTGCGACAACCCACCCCTAATCTGCATCCACACCAAGCATTCACACAGTCACTGACGAGGATTCCACGATGGACGAGAACAAGAAGCGCGCGCTTTCCGCAGCCTTGAGCCAGATCGACAAGCAGTTCGGCAAAGGCTCGGTCATGCGCATGGGTGACCGCCCGGTCGAAGCGGTCGAAGTCATCGGCACCGGCTCGCTGATGCTCGATATCGCGTTGGGGATCGGTGGCCTGCCTAAAGGCCGTGTCGTGGAAATCTATGGTCCGGAATCCTCGGGCAAGACCACACTCACCTTGCAGACCATCGCCGAATGCCAGAAGGCCGGCGGCACCGCTGCGTTCATCGATGCCGAGCATGCGCTCGATCCGATCTACGCGCAGAAGCTCGGCGTCAACATCGATGAATTGCTGCTTTCACAGCCCGATACCGGCGAACAGGCGCTTGAGATCGCCGATATGCTCGTGCGCTCCAACGCCGTTGATATCGTCGTCATCGACTCGGTTGCGGCGCTCACGCCGAAGGCCGAAATCGAAGGCGAAATGGGCGACCAGCTCCCGGGCCTGCAGGCGCGTCTGATGAGTCAGGCACTGCGCAAGCTCACTGGTAACATCAAGCGCAGCAACTGCATGGTCGTTTTCATCAATCAATTGCGCATGAAGATCGGCGCGATGATGCCGGGCCAGAGCCCTGAAGTGACCACCGGCGGTCATGCGCTCAAGTTCTATGCTTCGATCCGTATCGATATCCGCCGTATCGGCAGCATCAAGAAAGGCGACGAGATCATCGGCAATCAGACCAAGATCAAGGTCGTCAAGAACAAACTCGCCCCGCCGTTCAAGCAGATCGTTACCGAGATCCTGTACGGCGAAGGCATCAGCCGCGAAGGCGAGATCATCGACATGGGTGTCGAAGCCAAGATCGTCGAGAAATCCGGCGCCTGGTACAGCTACGACGGCGAACGCATCGGCCAAGGCAAGGAAAATGCCCGTCAGTACATGAAAGAGAATCCTGCCATCGCCGTCAAACTGGAAGCGGCCCTGCGCGCTCAGTTCGTGCCGGAAGATGCACCGCGCGATGGTGGCGCAGAAGAGGATCTCGAAGACTGATGCTGAGGGGGCGGGCCGGATGGCCTCGTCAGCGGACGGTCCGCCCCCGATGCTCTTTCGTTCGCGTTTACGTCATTGAATACGACATGCCATGGACGGCCTGTCGGCAGACCGGAGCCCCAACTCCGGTTCGCATCGCGGCACCGCTCGCCGGTGGGGTCGCTGCCGGGAAGCCTCATGGATGGGGCTTTCCGGCTTTTTTTGGGTTTATCTCGTTTTCGGTCAATTGTTGTCTGGCTCGCTGTTCGGTATCCGTGCATGCACTTTCTGGATGATTCTTTGCTGTTTCGTCGACAGGCGGATGTCTTCACGTCGCAAGCCGCGCCTTGGGATCATATGAATGACGACGTCGCCAAGTTTGAAACGTCGCTGCCGTCGGTGTGACATGGTCGCGACTCGCCGCCATTTCCTTCAGGCTGTTGCGGCCAGTGCGATCGTCGCATTGTTGCCGGGCTGTAAAACCTTGAATGGAGAAACCGCCATGTACGGTTTGATCGGAAAGATGAAGGCCAAGCCGGGGATGCGAGAAGCATTGATCGCAATCCTGCTGGATGGTGTCGATCGGATGCCGGGTTGCTTGAGCTATGTTGTCGGCCGTGATCCGTCGGATCTGGATGCTGTCTGGGTTACCGAGGTATGGGACAGCTAAGAACACCATAAAGCATCGCTGGCATTGCCGCAGGTGCGCGACGCGATCGCGCAGGCAATGCCGATCATCGCCGGGTTCGACAGCCCGATCGTGATTGAACCTGTCGGTGGGTTTGGATTATTGACGTCCTTGAAATAGTAGGGTTGCCTGGGCTGGAAGTCGGAGGGGCTAGGTTATTCGTGTGCTCGACTACTCCAGCACATCCCGCCGAACTGGTTGCCGGATAGCATGACGATGACAGATCACGATTCCAATAATGGCGCTGCAGCCAATGACGCGATCACAGCACGCAGTAAGCGTCGCCGCCCGGAGCCGACGCCCAGTCAGCGTGCGCTGGCACTGTTGGTGCGCCGCGAGCATTCGCGCAGGGAACTGATGCGCAAACTGACGGTACGCGGGGTCGAGATTGAACAAGCGCAGGCTGCGGTTGATCGCATGACCGCTGAGGGGTGGCAGGACGACGCACGCTTTGCCGAGCTATTGGTTCGTAGTCGTGCCAGCAACGGTTATGGGCCGCTGAGGATTCGCGCCGAGTTGAGCATCCATGATCTTGATCGGGAGGCCATCGCCACAGCGATGGATGCCTATGACGGTGATTGGGCCGAGAACGCCCGTGAGCTGATCCGTCGCAGATTCCCGGATCGGCACGAAGACCGTGCCATTCAGCGAAAAGCTGCGGAATTCCTCATGCGACGTGGTTTCGATGGTGATCATGTACGTGCTGCGGCCCGATTCGATCCGGACGAGGATTAGCGGGGTTCGATGGCATCGTCGGTCTGAAAGCCGCGCCGGGACCCTCTGCCTGCTAATCTAGTGGCTCTTGGGTTTCCCGCATCATTCCGCGTCGGCAGACAGCCGTTTCTGCGGGATGGGGCTACGCCCGCCTTTCGCTCTCGATCATGAAAACCACAGCCGACATTCGCCGCGATTTCCTTGAATTCTTCCGTTCGAAGGGGCACACCGTAGTGCCTTCGAGCCCGCTTGTTCCCGGCAACGACCCGACACTGCTGTTCACCAACGCAGGCATGGTCCAGTTCAAGGACGTGTTTCTGGGCGCCGAGAAACGGAGTTATACCCGCGCGACGTCCAGTCAGCGCTGTGTGCGTGCTGGCGGCAAACACAACGACCTCGATCAGGTCGGCTACACCGCCCGCCACCATACCTTCTTCGAAATGTTGGGAAATTTCAGCTTCGGCGACTATTTCAAGCGTGATGCCATCGCCTACGCTTGGGAGCTGCTGACCGGGGTGTGGGCTCTTCCGAAAGAGAGACTGCTGGTCACGATTTATCACACCGATGACGAAGCTTTCGACATCTGGCACACCCAGATTGGGTTGCCGGCTGATCGCATCATCCGTATCGGCGACAACAAGGGCGCGCCGTACGCATCGGACAATTTCTGGCAGATGGCGGACACTGGCCCTTGCGGTCCTTGCACTGAAATCTTCTACGACCACGGCGATCACATCGCCGGTGGCCCGCCGGGCTCGCCCGATGAGGACGGTGATCGCTACATCGAGATCTGCAACAACGTCTTCATGCAGTTCGACCGTCAGCCTGACGGCTCGCTGCTGCCGTTGCCGGCGCCGTGCGTTGATACCGGCATGGGGCTGGAACGCGTCACCGCCGTGCTTCAGCATGTCCACAGCAATTACGAGATCGACCTCTTCCAGCACCTGATCAAAGCCGCCGCCGCGATCACGAATACGGCCGACCTCGAACACAAGTCCCTGCGCGTCATCGCCGATCACATCCGCGCCTGCAGTTTCCTGATCGTCGATGGTGTACTGCCGAGTAACGAGGGGCGTGGTTATGTCCTGCGCCGCATCATCCGGCGTGCCATCCGCCATCTGTGGAAGCTCGGTGCGCTCAGTGCCGAGGGCAATTTCTGGCGGATGGTGCAATCGTTGATCGAGACGATGGGCGAGGCGTACCCGGAACTTGTCTCGAAGCGGGAGTTGGTCGAGCGCGCATTGAAGGCCGAAGAGGCTGCGTTCGCGCAGACGTTGGACGCCGGCATGATCCGGCTCGAAAATCATCTGTCGCATAACAACGGCCGCATTGATGGCGAGCAACTGTTCCTGCTGCACGATACCTACGGTTGCCCGCCCGATCTCATCGCGGACATCCTGAGGGAGAAGGGCGGTGAGTTGCCCCCTGCTGTGATGGCGGACTACGAACGATTGATGGCGGCGCAGCGCGGCCGTGCGCGTGCTGCAGGCAAATTCAATGGTGGCGCCATGTTGCCGGCCGAACTGATTGCCCAGCTCAAGCCGACCGTATTCTCTGGCTACGACCAGCTCGAAGCCGATGGCCTTGAAGTTGTTGCGATCCTCAGGGATGGCAAATCGGTGGATCGTATCGATGCAGGCGATGACGCCATCGTTCTGCTCGATCGCACATCCTTTTATGCGGAGTCTGGCGGCCAGGTTGGCGATATGGGCCATCTGACAGAACAGAGTGTGTCATTCGTGGTGAGAGACACGCAGAAATTGGCTGGACAGTTCTTTGGTCATGTCGGCTCCCTGGTATCAGGCAGCCTCAAACGCGGCGATCGCGTGGAGGGGCATGTCGACCGCGTACGACGTGCCGAGACAGTGCTCAACCACAGTGCGACGCATCTGCTGCACGGCGCGCTGCGCGATGTGTTGGGCACCCATGTGACTCAGAAAGGGTCTCTTGTGGCTCCGCATCGCTTGCGTTTCGACTTCGCGCATTTTCAGCCAGTGACCGCTGCCGAGCTGGATGAAATCGAAAGACGGGTCAACGTCGAAATTCGCGAGAATCACGAAACAGAGGTCCATACGATGGGCATGCAGGAAGCTCTGGATTTCGGTGCGATGGCGCTGTTTGGTGAAAAATACGGTGAAAACGTGCGGGTTTTGCGCATGGGCGAGACGTCCACCGAGCTGTGCGGCGGCACGCACGTTCGCCGTACCGGCGACATCGGTTTGTTCAAGATCCTGTCCGAAGGCGGTATCCAGGCGGGTGTCCGGCGCATCGAAGCGGTGACAGGGCAGGGGGCTTTGGATCATGTTCGAAGTGAGGAGCGCCGCCTCGACGATGCGGCAGAACTGCTCGGTGGGAACGCCGCAGATGTCGGCGACAAATTGAGAGCGCTCCTCGATCGCCAGAAGAAGCTTGAGCGCGAGCTCGAGGCTTTGAAAGCCAAGGCTGCGGGTGCCGCAGTAGCGGATCTCGCCACATCAGCCATCAAGATCGGAGAGATCCACCTGCTCGCCGCCCGCGTGGAGGGGCTTGATGCGAAGGCGTTACGTGACGCCGTTGATCGGCTTAAACATCAACTTCGTGATGCAGTCGTGCTGCTTGCCGGGGTTTCGGATGGTAAAGTGTCGCTCATTGCGGGCGTAAGCGGCGCAGCTCTTGGGCCCATCAAGGCCGGAGAGCTTTTGGCGCATGTGGCCGGTCAGATCGGGGGTAAAGGCGGTGGTCGCCCCGATATGGCCCAAGGGGGCGGGGAAGATGGTCCCAATCTGCGCATCGCACTGGATGGCATTCAGGCTTGGGTGAGCGGGCGGTTGTCGTCTGAGGGATGACTTTCGGAGCATTCCGTTGTGAGAGCAGTCCGGTTATTCTTATTTATTGAGTCCGCGACATTAACGTTACGCCCCCCCGATTGGTTCAGTCGCGGAACAACAGACTAAGAGTGCCGATGAGGGGGTCGTCGGCCAACGGAGACATGCAATGCTTATTTTGACTCGCCGGGTTGGCGAAACGCTGATGATCGGTGACGAAGTCACCGTGACCGTTCTCGGCGTGAAAGGCAACCAGGTGCGCATCGGGATTACCGCGCCTAAAGACGTTGCGGTGCATCGCGAGGAGATTTACCAGCGTATCCAGCGCGGTGAAACCGAGCGTAGCCCGAATTCGGGTTTGCCGCAGGGCGATTGACCCGTTATCCTTACCGAACCACGCGCGCATCGTCGCGTCGACGGAGAGTTGCCCGAGTGGCCGAAGGGGCTCCCCTGCTAAGGGAGTATGGGGTCAAAAGCTCCATCGAGGGTTCGAATCCCTCACTCTCCGCCATGTTCTCTGGAACATGCGGATATGTCGCTGAGCATCAATCGTCCTGATTGATGTCCGGCGAAAGAAACAGTCAAAAAAGTAGTTGTTTCGGCATTGACCAATCCAATCAGGATTGGCACAATTCCGCTTCTGCACAACGCGCCCGTAGCTCAGCTGGATAGAGCACCAGGCTACGAACTTGGGGGTCGGAGGTTCGAATCCTTCCGGGCGCGCCATATACAACAAAAAAGCCGACAGCATGCTGTCGGCTTTTTTGTTGGGTACTTCTTTGTTCGGGGTGAACCGCATGTCGACACTACATGCCGCACTCATGTTGTCAGAGAGAAGCGTAGTGCCGGCACTTTCGATGGTCCGGTATAGCCTCGGTACTGCCGTGCAGCGCATTTCTGTCCATGAGGATTAACCACCGCCCGTGGTGCGCATGTCGGTGATTGTGCAGCCGCCAGCGCATCCCCGTGGGGATGCACGTGCGTGCGTTGCCTCAATCCAGAAACTGAAGCTTCGCGAGATCCGCGTAAAGGCCGCCTTGGGCCAGCAATGCTTCGTGCGTGCCTTCGGCCACAATGCGTCCCTTGTCCATGACCACGATGCGGTCGGCCTTGAGGATTGTGGCGAGGCGGTGGGCGATGACCAGCGTGGTGCGCCCGCGCATGAGATTTTCCAGTGCGTGCTGGACGGCCCGCTCGCTCTGCGCGTCGAGGGCGGAAGTCGCTTCATCGAGCAGCAGGATCGGTGCGTCCTTCAGCAGCGCGCGTGCGATCGCAATGCGCTGTTGTTGCCCGCCCGAAAGGCGTACGCCGCGTTCGCCGAGCTCTTCGTCGTAGCCTTTCGGTTGTACCGCGAGGAATTCGTGCGCCTCGGCGGAACGCGCAGCGGCTTCGACTTCTGCGTCGGTGGCTTCAAGGCGGCCATAGCGGATGTTCTCGCGCGCGCTGGTCGCGAACAGGGTCGGCTGCTGCGGTACCAGCGCGATTCGTTCGCGCAGTTCGACAGGATCGCATTCGCGCACATCGACGCCATCGATGGTGATTCGGCCGCTCTGCGGGTCGTGGAAGCGCAGCAGCAACGAGAATACGGTGCTTTTCCCGGCGCCGGAGGGGCCTACCAATGCCACCGTCTCGCCGGGTTTTACGGTCAGGCTGAACGATTCCAGCGCCGGTAGCTCGGGCCGCATCGGGTAATGGAAGACCAGATCCTCGATACGCACTTCGCCGCGCAGTGGGACAGGCAGCGACGTCGGCTGCGCCGGGGCGACGATGCCCGGGTTTTCCTGCATGAGTTCGCCGATCCGGCTCATGCCTCCCGCTGCACGCTGAAGTTCGTTCCAGACTTCGGCCAACGCGGCGACCGATCCGCCGCCGAACAGTGCGTAGAGCACGAACTGGATCAAGGTGCCGGCGGTCATCCGTCCGGCGATCACATCGTGCGCGCCTGACCAGAGGACGAGCGTGATCGCGCCGAAGAACAGCGTGATCGCGGTGGCGGTCATCAACGCCTGTGCGCTGATCCGCTTCATCGCGCTCTTCACGGCAATACGCACTGCGCTGTCGAAGCGTCCGCGTTCGTAGATTTCCCGTGCGTGCGCCTGCACCGTGCGCACGGCCCCCAGGGTTTCCGTGGCGAGCGCGTTGGCGTCGGCGATGCGGTCCTGGCTATTGCGCGAAATCTTCTGCAGCCGACGTCCGCCGATCACCATCGGCAACACGGCCAACGGAATGCCGATCAGTGCCCACGACGCCAATCTCGGACTGGTCACGAACAGCATCACCAGTGCGCCGATGACCGTGATGCCGCTGCGCAATGCGATCGACATGACGCTGCCGACCACGGTGCGGATCAGTTCGACATCGGTGGTGAGCCGCGAAACCAGTTCGCCGCTGCGGTTCCGGTCATGGAAACCGCTGTCCAATCCGATGAGGTGCGCATAGAGCCTCTCGCGAAGGTCGGCGACCACCCGTTCGCCCAGCAGTGAGACGAAGAAGAAGCGTGTCGCAGTGCCGAACGCTAGTACCAGCGCAACAGCGAACATCAGCATGAAAGCGCGGTCGATGTCGCTGCCACTGCCGCTGCGGAAGCCTTCGTCGATCATGGTCTTGATCGCGAGCGGCAGGCTCAGCGATGCGGCCGAAGACACCGAGAGCGCTACCAGCCAACCGACGAACAGCGGCCGGTGGCGGCGGACAAAGGGCCATAGCGCGCGCAAACTGCCGATGGGAGCTTTGGAGGTCGGTTCGGGTGTGCTCATGTGATGAGGTTCGTCGAGGATAGGGGATTTGGGGCTACGAGACCTCGATCGCGGCCCGGAAGGACATCGTGTCAGCGAGGTGTTGCGAACCGCACCCGGTCACGGGTGGTGTCGCGCAGTCGCGTTTTCAAGCCTTCCAGCCGATCCGCAGGCAATCGAACGCGCAGCGTGGCGCCATCGGCATCGAAGCGTTCGTCTATTTTTTCTGTTCCTGCCGCGTTAAGAGCGACGTGCACGCCGCCCAGATCGGAGAATGGACAGGAGAATTCGAGCTCGGCGAAGTCGATCAGCGGCTGTCGCTCTGCGCGACGCAGGCACTCGGCGGCAACACCGCCGTAAGCCCGCACGAGGCCGCCGGCGCCAAGTTTGATGCCGCCGTACCAGCGGGTAACCACCACCAGAACCTGATCGCAGGCCTGCCCGTCGATGGCAGCGAGAATCGGTCGCCCGGCG
>JBGSID010000002.1:0-86249 GCA_041751895.1 Lysobacteraceae bacterium
CGCGACGGCGCTGGCCGAGCGCGATGCGCCTGCCGACGCGCTGCCTGCGCTGGCCGTGCTCCCGATGGGCACCGCCAATGATTTTGCAACTTCAGCAGGCATCACTGACGATCTGGAGGCCGCGCTGGGGTTGCTGCACCAGCCTCCAGTCGCCGTGGATCTGCTGCGTGTCGATGCCGATGACGCGCGGCACTGGTGCATCAACCTCGCCTCGGGCGGCTATGGGGCGACCGTGACCACCGAGACGCCGGAGGATCTCAAGCAAGCGCTCGGTGGCTTGGCGTATGTCATCAGTGGTCTGGCCAGGCTCGGCAATATCGAACCCATCCCGGCGCATTTCGAGGCGCGTGATTTCGCGTGGTCGGGCACCTTCATCGCGCTGGGTATCGGCAATGCCCGTCAGGCGGGTGGCGGGCAGATCCTGTGCCCCGACGCCATGATCGACGACGGCCTGCTTGATCTGACCATCGTGCCGAGGCTGGAAGGCGCTCTCATGGGCGCGCTCGGTACCTTGATCGCGGATGGCAAGCAGGCGGTGCTGGACCAGGTGTCCGTCCGACTGCAGCGTGCCGCGATCAACCTGTCCGCAGATCAGCCGCTGGTGCTCAACCTGGATGGCGAGCCTGTCCATGCGCGCAGTTTCCGGATTGCCTGCGTTCCCGGCCGGTTGCGGATGCATCTGCCTGCGGGATGTCCGCTGCTGCAGAGCACCAGCAGGCCAGGCTGAGCCATTCGCGGCGGGGGCTCCTGCGGTGTGGCTTCGGTGTTCTGATCCGGATGCAAGGCAGCACTTCGCCAGAAAAAGAAAACGCCGGCATGCCGGCGTTTTCAGGAAGATTTGGAGGCAATCCCGCCTCCGCCAGTCGTCCTTGCTATGGACTTCAATCCTCCATGTCGGCGATGACCGGGCGATGACAACGACAAGGTGGTTCGATGTCGGTCGACGTGCGGGTGCGGATGGCGCGCGAAATCGCTAGCATGTGGCGCTCATGAACGAGACTTCTCCCCACATTCGCGCGGCCTCCCGTGCCGCCAGAGACGCGAACGGGCGATGGCGCCGCTGAGTCGGCCCTCCATCCTCCATTTTTGTTGCCAAGAAGGATTTTCGCGTGATCTCGTTTGAACAATTCCAGCAATATGCCGACGATGGCCACACCCTCATTCCGGTCGTCCGTGAGGTGCTGTCCGACCTCGATACGCCGCTGTCGGTGTATCTGAAACTGGCTGATGGCCCGCATACCTATCTGTTCGAGTCGGTCGAAGGCGGTGAGCGCTTCGGCCGTTATTCCATCATCGGCCTGCCGGCGCATCGCGTGTACGCCTTCGCCGGACATACGCTCTATGTCACCGAGCTGGGTGAGCTGGTCGAGGCGCGTGAGGTGGAAGACCCACTGGCCGAAGTCGAGCGCCTGCGCACCGCGCAGCGTATTCCGCGTCTGCCGGGACTGCCGGGTTTCACCGGTGGTCTGGTCGGCTGGTTCGGCTTCGAGTGCATCCAGTACATCGAGCCCCGTCTGCGCGGCAGCGAAGGTCTGCATGCCGACTATCGCGATGAACTCGGCACGCCCGACATTCTGCTGATGGAAAGCCGCGATGTCGCAGTGTTCGACAGCCTCAAGGGCCGTCTGTATCTGATCGTGCATGCCGACCCGCGCGAGCCGCAGGCGTGGGCGCGTGCGAATCGTCGACTGGATACGTTGACCCATCGTCTGCGTCAGGGCGGCCCAGGTTATCCGGAGACGCTGGACTCGGCCGGTCTGGACGAAGCCGACTTCGTGTCCGGCTTCACCCGCGAGGGCTTCATCGCCGCCGTCGAAAAATCCAAGGAATACATTCGCAGCGGCGATATTTTCCAGGTCGTGCTCAGTCAGCGACTGTCGGTGCCGTTCCGCGCGCGCCCGGTCGATGTGTATCGCGCGCTGCGGGCGCTGAATCCTTCGCCATACATGTATTTTCTCGATGTCGGCGACATGCAGGTCGTGGGCTCGTCGCCGGAGATTCTGGTGAGGCTGGAAGGCGATGAGGTCACCGTGCGGCCGCTTGCCGGCACGCGCCCGCGCGGGAAAACCCCGGAAGAAGATGTCGCGCTGGAAGCGGAGCTGCTGGCTGACCCCAAGGAGCGTGCCGAGCACGTGATGCTGATCGATCTCGGTCGCAATGATGTCGGCCGCGTGAGCGAGCCGGGTACGGTCGATGTCGGCGAACGCTTCGTGATCGAACGCTACAGCCACGTCATGCACATCGTCAGTGAAGTCACCGGCCGGCTGAAGAAGGGGCTCAGCTATGCCGATGTATTGCGTGCGACCTTCCCGGCCGGCACCGTCAGCGGTGCGCCGAAGATCCGCGCGCTGGAAGTGATCCGTGAACTGGAACCGGTGAAGCGCAATGTCTACGCCGGCAGCATCGGCTACATCAGTTGGCATGGCGACGCCGATACCGCCATCGCGATCCGGACTGCCGTCATCCAGGATGGCAAACTGCATGTGCAGGCCGGCGCCGGCATCGTTTACGACTCGGACCCGCAGAAGGAATGGGAGGAGACGATGAACAAGGGGCGCGCGCTGTTCCGCGCGGTGGGCGAGGCGGCGCGCGGGCTCTGAGCAGCTGCACGGAAGAGCGCCTGCCGACTCTGTGGGCGGCTCTGTTCCGGCCTGAGTCGTTGCGTTGCGCGTGTAGTCCTTGGTGCCCCAGCTCGCCGTCTTCGCACGTCCTCAGGCGAGAGCACGCTTTTCCTGTCGCCGAAATGCCATCGCCGCTGAAATGAAAACGCCCCGCATCGCTGCGGGGCGTCGTCGTTGCAGGGGCAATGCGATACGGAGAGCTACAGGCCCTGACCGCGCTGCGGTTGCTGCTGGGTGGGGGTTGCCTGCGCATCGGGCGTCATGGTTGCCAGCGATTCCGCCGCCGGTTGCTGTTTCGCCTTGCCGATGTCCACCGAGATGCGGTCCGCATGCTCGCTGGCTGGGTCACCCTGATAGGCGAAGACTTGTCCCTGTTTGCCGACCAGTGCGCCGTCGATACGTTCCAGTCCGGACTTCTGCGCCTGAGCGGCGGTGGCGGCAGCGGCGTTGAGCAGTTGGGTGCGATCACCGAGACCCGCTTCGCCCTGCACGCTCTCCAGCGCCTTGATCGCCTGACCGTACAGCGCGGACTCCGGCCTTGCGGCGCCACCATGCCCGCTGACACCGTGTTCCGCCGGGGCAAGATCGATCGGTTTCTTAGGGGTGGTGTCGGTGTACTTCAGCGTGGTGTCGATCAGTGCCTTGTCCAGCCCGAGCTCTTTCAGGTTCAACCGTACCTCCGGAGCCACATGGGACGGATCGGCTTTCTTTGCGGCGGTCTGTATCTGCTTCTCGACTTCACCGATGTAGTTGACCGCCCATTCGCCGTAATAGTTGGGGTAGTCCTGGTTGCCCTTGTCCCCCAGCCGCGCCGAACTCGGTGGTTGATCGAAATAGTGCTTGCCCATCGCCTTGACGTTCTCGGGCGACGCCTTGAGCGTCATGTCGGCATCGATGGTCAGGCCCGGCTTGAGCGCGTAAGTGAAGGTCGGTGCCTTGCCGCCGCGGTCGATGAAGTCCTCCATCCGGCCCGGATAGGCGTTGTAGAGCTCTTTCAGACCGGCTTTCGGGTTGTCCTTCATCGCCTGCGACGCGATCGCGTTGAAGCCTCCGATGTGCGCGCCGGCTTCATCCTCCCGATTGCTCTGGATGAGTGTTTTGACCGCGCTGGTGTAGTCATGCGGTCCGGCGTTGCCTGCCGTCTTGTAGACGTCCTTCACGAACGCATTGACCGCCTTGTCACTTGCGGTGCTGTTGAAGGAATGCTGGATTTCGTGGCCCATCACGAAGACCAGCTCGGACGCGGCGGTCTTGTTCTTGTCGGCGGTCTTCAGATAACTCGCCGGCAGTTCGATGGTCTTGCTGTCGCTGTTGTAGGTGCCGCCAGCGTTGGCGCCTGCGGGCAGCAGCGCGAATTTCTCCAGGTGGCCTTTGTCGACCGAATCGAGGATGCGTGCTTTCAGGTCGGGCGACTTGTCGAGCAATCCGCGCAGGTTCTTGCCCGGGTGGTCGGTCTTGGTATCGGCAGCCTCGAAATCCTTCAGGATTTTTTCGAGTTTCTGTTCCGGGGTCTGTTTGATCATGTGTTCGGGAGCGACGGACATGGGGAACTCCCTCAGGCGTTGATGATGAGTTTGGAAACGCAGGTGTGCGCGGCGTTGGCGTCGTTCTCGCCACGGACATAGATCTGCACCGACACGGCATCGCGGGAGAAGTCCCAATACAGGATCCGGTCATGCTGGCCGTGCGCAGGTGACGACTCGAAGCCGGCGGCGATCAGCGTCGCGGCGTAGTCGTCGAAATCGAGTGTGCAGATCGGTGCCATATCGGCGTTGCTGCGGCTTTCGTCGTCGAACGAGAACATGATTCGCGAAGGCTTCTCGCCGGTGCTTTCCGGCAGCGATACCAGGTTGTACGCCCAGGCGTCTGTCAGTTGGCCGTTGAAGCCGTATTCGTTGCGGTCATCGGGGTTGAATTCGACCTTGATGCCGGTGATCTGCTCGATACGCGCCGGGGCGATGTCATCGGGGCCGCGGACGTGCTCGACGAGCTTCAGCACGCGCTGGCTGATGTCCTGTGCGGTGGTGGGGGCTTGCAAGTTATCCATGAAGGACCTTTCTGTTGTGGTGTGGGCATCCGTGCGGGGCATATCGACGCTGTGATGGCACGCGTCGGTGGGGGATGGGCCTGCGCCTGAACGATTGCCGGTTCGATGATCGCAATGCTTTTGACGATTTCGGTAAGCGGTTGAAACGTGATCAACACTCGAAATGGGCCATCGCTCGTTCGTGCGTGTCGAATGTGTATTCGCAATGACGGGGCGAATGCGGACGCGCAGGAGGTTGATCAAAACAACAGATTGACGACCAGCACGACCACTGTGGTGTACACCAGCGCCAACGGGCCGCCGACTTTCCACAGTTCCTTGGCGCTGTAACCGGCGGGGCCGGTGATCATCGACATCACCGGGTTGGACGCGGTCATGAAATTGTTGGAGGCCGACAGCGCGACGATCAGCGCGAATGCGGTCGGGTCGCTGCCGGCAGCCAGCGCCAGATTGATGGCGATCGGCACCATCACGATGGTCGCGCCGACGTGGCTGATCACCAGCGAGAAGGCTGTGGTCAGCAGGCCCAGCGCGATCTCCAGCAGCCAGTGCGGCGTCCCCTCGGGCAGGCGGTTGAGCGAGTGCGCGGCCACCCAGGCGGCGGCGCCACTGGAATCCATCGCCCAGCCCAAGGGAATGAGGCACGCCATCAAGAACACGGTCTTCCAGTTGATGGCGGCGTAGGCCTCGTCCATCTTCAGCACGCCGGTGACCAGCATGCCGGCGACGCCGGTCATCAATGCGACCGAAGCCGGGATGCGCGACGACAGGGCGATCATCATCGTGATCCCGAAAATCGTCATCGCGATCTTGAATTTGTGTGGGCGCTGTTCGGCTTTCGGATAGTCGGTGACGGTGACGAAATCGCGGTTGCTCGCGGCCAGCGCCAGGTCCTGCCAGATGCTGTGAATCACCAGCAGGTCGCCCGCGCGCAGCGGAAGCTCGCGGACGTTCTCGCGTAGCACCTGCTTGTCGCGATTGATCGCGAGCAGGCGCAGGTTGTGGCGCTTGCGCAACTGCAGTTCGGTCGCGGTCTTGCCGATGAAGGTCGATGTGGGCGGAACGACCGCCTCCGAGATGCCGGCGCGCGCCGGGTTGAACAGATCGGCGAATTCGCGCAGGCGCGAGCTGCTGCGCAGGAAGCGGTTCTGGGCGAAATCGACGATCGCCTGGCGCGGGCCCATCACGCCGAGCACGCTGCCGACCCAGACCCGCGCATCGCCAGGTGGCGCGAGGCGGGATTCGTTGCCGGTCTTCAATGCGAGGATCAGCGGCGCGTCGTGCAGCAGCTCGGTTTCGCCCAGCGACATGCCGACCAGCGGGCTGTCGGCGGTGACGGTGAGTTCGTAGACATCACCGTCGATGCCGTAGGCGCTGGCGAAGTAACTCTGAGTCCGTGCCGGCGTGACGCCCGCATCGGCGGCGTTTTCGTGCAGACGCTGGCTGCCGAAGAAGTGGAAATACGCCAGCCCTGCGATGAGCAGCGACAGCCCGATCGGAAACGGCGCGAACATCGGCAGCGGCTTCAGCGTGGTCAGGCCGGACGGCAGGTTGGCGTTGGCCGAGACCAGCAGATCGTTGAGCAGGATCAGGGGCGAGTTGCCGACCATGGTCAGGCCACCGCCCATGACGATGGCGACTGCAATCGGCATCAACAAACGCGACAAGGGCATGCCGGTACGCGACGACAGTCGCGATGCCACCGGCAGATACAGCGCCATCACCGATGGATTCTGCATCACCGACGAGTTGAGGCCGGCAATGGCCGATGTGAACAGCAGCAGCCGATGTTCGACGCCGTTCGCGCGACGCAGCAGCCAGGCCGCGAGACGGTTCAGCGCGCCGGTGCGATCGAGGCCGGCGCCGAGGATCATGGTCGCGATCACGCTCATGACCGCGTTACCCGAGAATCCATTGAACAGATCCTCCGGCGCGACCAGCCCGGTCAGTCCCAGCAATACCAGCACGATCAGCGCGACGACATCGGCGCGCAGGCGCTCGAACAGGAACAACACCATCGTCAGCAGCGTCAGCCCGAGGACGAGCTGCATATCGCTGGTGAGGGTGAGGGTGTTCTCCATCGGTCAGGCGTTCGTCGGCTCGTCTGGCGGTTGTGGCATGGTTGGGAGCGTCGCACGGTCGTACAACAGATCCCATACCCCGTGGCCGAGTTTCTGGCCGCGTGTCTCGAAATGGGTCTGCGGTCGCCATTCCGGTCGCGGAACATGGCCACGCGCGCCGCCGCGATTGAGCAGGCCGGGCGTCGCGTCGAGCACGTCCCACATCTGTTCTGCGTAGTCCTGCCAGTCGGTAGCGAGGTGCAGGCGACCGCCGATCCGCAGTTTGCGGGTCAGCAATGCCGCGAATTCGGGCTGCACCAGTCGACGCTTGTTGTGGCGCTTCTTGTGCCAGGGGTCGGGGAAATAGATACGGATCTCATCGAGACTGCCGTCGGCGATCTCGTGGGTCAGCACTTCGACCGCATCGTGACGGTACAGGCGGACATGATCACTGCCGTCCGCACCCAGAGCATTCAACAACCGGCCGACGCCGGGTGCGTGCACCTCGATGCCGATGTAGTCGCGTGTGCTGTCCTGACGTGCAGCGAAGCGCAGGGCATCGCCGTTGCCGAAGCCGATCTCGACCACGCGCGGCGCGCTGCGGCCGAAGATCGTGTCGTAGTCGCGTTCCAGTCCCTGATAGTCGAGACCGAAGCGCGGCCAGAGCGCATCGAATGCGCGTTGCTGCGCCGGGCTGAAGCGGCCTTGGCGCAGCACGAAGCTGCGGATCTTGCGGTGACCTTCCTCGACGGTGAACGGTTGCTCAAAGGCATGGTCGAGGTCCGATGCGCGCTCGCCGTGATCGCTGGATGGCGTGTATTCGGGGACCGGCGGGCGGGCAGCGCCGCTCATCCGATCAGTCCATCCACCGGCGACGAGGCCGAAGCGTAGCGCTTGCGTGGGATCCGTCCGGCGAGGAAGGCATGACGGCCGGCCTCGATTGCGAGCTTCATCGCCAGCGCCATCCGCACAGGATCCCGGGCGCCAGCGATCGCGGTGTTCATCAATACGCCGTCGCAGCCGAGTTCCATCGCGATCGCGGCATCCGATGCAGTGCCGACGCCGGCGTCGACCAGGATCGGTACCTTGGCGTTCTCGATGATTTCCAGCAGGTTGTATTTGTTCTGGATGCCAAGACCCGAACCGATCGGTGCCGCCAGCGGCATCACCGCGACGCAGCCGATCTCTTCCAGACGCTTGGCCAGGATCGGGTCGTCGCTGGTGTAGACCATCACATCGAAGCCGTCGGCGACCAGCGTTTCTGCTGCCTTCAAGGTCTGCACCACATCCGGGAACAGCGTGCGCTGGTCGCCCAGCACTTCGAGTTTCACGAGCGTGTGGCCGTCGAGCAGCTCACGCGCAAGCCGGCAGGTGCGTACCGCATCGTCGGCGGTGTAGCAGCCGGCGGTGTTGGGCAGGATGGTGTAGCGATCCGGCGGCAGGACATCAAGCAGATTGGGCTCGCCGGGATTCTGGCCGATGTTGCTTCGGCGAATGGCGACGGTGACGATCTCGGCGGCGGCGGCCTCGGTGGCGCGGCGGGTTTCGTCGAGGTCCTTGAACTTGCCGGTGCCTGTCAGCAGGCGTGAGCGATAGGACTTGCCGGCGATGACGAGCGTGTCGTCGAAGTCGTGGGAGGCGATCATGCCGCCATTATCGCCCAATTCGAACATTCATTCCCGGCCTGCCGATGATGAAAATGTTGTGGGAGCGAAGGACTTCGTGGCCAGGCGCAGCGAGTATCGCCAGCAGTCACGCGATGCGCGACCGAAGGCAGCACGGATGGGCGTCGTCTGGTGGCAGGGGGCGCTGGCGATGAAGCGACGTGTGGCATTCATTCTCTACGGCCGGCAGCCAGCAGGCGCGCGCATGGCTCAAGGACTCGCCTGGTCACCCGCCTCCCAGCGCGTGGACGATTTCGACCGTGTCGCCGTCGTTCAACGGATAGTCGTCATGACGACCTCGGGGGATGATCTCGCCGTTGACCTCGACCGCCACCCGGCGTTCGGTCAAGCCTTGGGCCTTCAGCAGGCTGGCGATGGTGCACGGTGCGGGAAGGGCGAGGGGGGCGCCGTTGAGTCGGATGTCCATCCGCCGATTGTCGCCCGACTGACGACGGCCTGCCCAGTCGCTGTTCATCCGACCGACGGTCGATCAGGCGACTTGTCACACTTGAGTCACACAAGGCTTCGTGAAACGATGCGGCCACCATCCGGCGCCGTATAGCAGAAGCGCCGAGGAATCCGCAAATTTTCTCAACTTGTTTCGGGAGTGGGGTCTATGTCATCCAATCGTGGGGCCAAGCGGCCCATCCGCAGTCTTCTCAGTGTCGCCTTGATTTCAGTCGCCGCAGCCGCAGCTGCGCCGGCGTTCGCCGCTGGGCCCTATTCGCAGACCGTGTTCTTCGGCGACAGCCTGACCGATAGCGGCTTCTACCGTCCCTTGCTGCCGGCCAGCGTCCGTGCCGTCACCGGCCAGTTCACCACCAACCCGGGATTGGTCTGGTCGCAATATCTGGCCGATTTCTACGGCACCGGCGCCGGTCCCAACGGCAATGGTCAGACCGGCACCAATTACGCCGCTGGCGGCGCCCGTGTGGGTATCAACACCACGGGCGCGCTGGGTCCAGTGCCTTCGATCGCTACCCAGGTGACGAATTATCTGACCGCCAATGGTGGGCGCGCTGACAGCCGCGCGCTGTACACCGTCTGGGGCGGCGCCAATGACCTGTTCGCGATCACCAGTGGCGGTGCCGACCCGACCACGACCATCGGTGCCGCAGTCGCGTCCGAGATCGGCATCGTGGCCCAGTTGCAGAATGCCGGCGCGCGTTACGTTCTTGTCGCGACCGTGCCGGATCTCGGCGTGACGCCGGGATTCCGCGCCCAGGGCGCTGCCGCGCAGGCGCAGGGCACTGCACTCACGAGTTCCTACAACAATGCGCTGTTCAGTGGCCTCGCCAGTAACGGCCTGCGTGTGATTCCGCTCGACACCTTCAACCTCATCCGCGAAATCACCGCGAATGCATCGGCCTACGGTTTCACCAACATCACGGGCACCGCCTGCCAGCCGCAGATCACGGCGAATTCGCTGACCTGCAATCCGACCAGTCTGGTCAGCCCCGATGCGGCAAACACTTATCTGTTCGCCGACGGCGTGCATCCGGCCAGTCGTGCGCATCAGATCCTGTCGCAGTACGCGGTTTCGGTGCTGGAAGCCCCGCGCCAGATTGCGGTCCTGCCGCATGCGACGGCCGTGGTTGGCCGCGCACGCGCCGACGCTGTCTCCGGACATCTCGCCGGAAAGCCAGAAGGCGACGGCAGGCGCTGGTGGGTGGATACCCGCGGCGACTTCCAGCGTTATGGCAGCGGTGAGCACTACGACGGTGTCGGCCCGGCCCTGACCGGTGGCGTCGACTGGACCAGCGGCAACTTCGTGTACGGCGCCTTCGCCGGCTTTGGCCGCAATGCCTATGACTTCGGTCAGCGCGGCGGCGATTTCAAGCAGACCGATACCACGCTCGGCGGCTTCGCCGGTTGGTACGGTGAGCGTTTCTGGGCGAACGGCCAGCTCAGCTACAGCCACGTCGGTTACGACGTGAACCGCGATGTCGTGCTTGGCCCGGTGACGCGCACGCATACCGGTTCACCGAACGGCAAGAACCTGACCTTCGGCGTGAACGCGGGTATGAACTTCACCCATGAAGCGTTGACGCATGGCCCCGTGCTGGGCGTGCTGGCGCAGAAGATTGATGTCGATGGCTATGCCGAAAACCAGCCGACCCTGTCGACTTCGCTTGCGTATCCGGACCAGAGCTTCGATTCGCTGATCACCAGCGTGGGCTGGCAGGCCACCTATCAGATCAACGATCACCTCAAGCCCTACGCACGCCTGACGTGGGACCAGGAACTCGAAGATCAGCCCAAGGAGGCGTTCGCCCGCTCGCAGTCGATCGCCGGCAGCCTGACGTATGCAGTGCCTGGCCTGGAGTTCGACGACAGCTATTTCACTCTGCTGATGGGCGCCCGCACCGAACTGTTCGGTCTCGACGCCAACATCGGTGCCAGCCTCACCACCGCGCAGGGCGGCGGCAACGATGCCACTCTGTTTGCAACCTTCGGCAAGCAATTCTGATGCCGAAGCAGCCCGCAGCTTCCGGCATGGTTTCCGGAGGCTGCGGCAACCGCTAAGATGAGTACCTCTGCGGGTGTAGTTCAATGGTAGAACTGCAGCTTCCCAAGCTGCTAGCGTGGGTTCGATTCCCATCACCCGCTCCACGCTTCACTGTTGGTGCGTAACGCACTGAATCAGCAAGGGTGTGGAAGATTCACCCTGAGACGATGCCTCCCCTGAGGTATCGTTTGAGGTATCGCTATTTATGCCGAAGCCCTTTTCTTGCTCCGGCTTGTGGTCCGTACGCCCGCTTCCGATTGCTATCGACCTGCCTCAGCCGTCGGTTACAGCATCATGCCGTCGACCATGCATCAGGCCATGGTCTGCCCGCCGCCATCGGCAGGTCGGCGTTGATGGACCGCGCGCGCTCGTGCAGATGCAACCGGAGCGGTCTCGATATTTCGGTTTCACTTTTGCCTGCATGCAGTCTGGATGCATTCGGATTCATCTTGCGGCGAAGGTGTTCCGGCAGATCGCGCAACTGTTTCATCGCCAGCATCTTCACTGCCTCGCGGGCTTGCCGGTGATCGAAACTCACAGGGATGTTCCGATCAATGTCCAGCCACCCGCAGAGCTCTCGAAAACTTGCCTCGGGCGCTGCGTACATCTCTTCAAAGATCAAGACGCGGATCTGATGCTCCGGAAAAAAAGAGCGCCACCGCATGAGTGGTCTGGTGATGTCCAGCAAGCGCAGGTAATGCAGGCCAAACGGGAAATAGGTCGCTGCGAATCGGGCTTCATTCGTGCGAAAAATCGCTGTCTCAGGGTTCGTATCACCTTCATTGCCAGTCCGCAGATACAGGTCGTAAAGACTGATCAGCATGTCTACCGGGTTTCTCAGCAGCAGCACGATGCGGGCATCCGGGTGCGCTTTCGATATCAGTTCCGGCGCCTCCTGGCTGTAGAGATACCAGACCGAGGCTTCGGCACGATAGCGTTGATCGCCTGCAGCGGAAAAAAGTCGATGATAATCGTCCGTGTCGGACACGGTATGCGGCTGTGCGGGCAGGTCGGTGGCGTAAAAATGCGGTTCTTTCAGTACGGAGGTATAGACATCAGGATGCTGCTTCAGCGCGGCGAAAATCGATGTTGTTCCGCATCTTGGCGCACCAATGATGAAAAGATTCGGCGTCTTCACCACGGGAAAATAGCCCTGTCTTTATAGAACTTTCCGGTGTCTCCGCCGCCCTCCAGTGCCAGCCATAGAATTGTTTCTGCGCCCTCTTCCGGTGACCGCGGTGCCGCAACGCCACCAAGCTTCGTTCTGACCCAGCCGGGAGTCATGCAATTGACGCGGATGCCGCTGTCGGCAAGCTCGATGGCCATGGCTTGGGTCAGCACGTTCAATGCTGATTTCGAACTCCGGTAGGCCAGATTGTTGCCTTCGATCCTTGTGGAGCTTCCGTGTCCGCTGGAGACGTTGATGATGTGTGCTTGTGTGCGCCCACGCATGAGTGGCAATGCGTGTTGGCTCAGGCGCCATGGCCCGAAAAAATTGACTTCGAATGTCGTCCGAGCCTGTGCCATGCTCTCTGCGCTGGGCTTGTCGCGAACGCCAACGGACATCCCTGCATTGTTGACGAGCAGGTCGAGGTGTCCGGAGGTGGCGGCGATGCTGTCGATCGCTGCCACCATCGATGTTTCGGAACAGACATCCAGTTGAATCGGCGTTACGCCCGTCATTTGACGTCGTTCGATCGCCGCTATTCCTTCGGCCAGATCACGGCATCCCATGTACACATGCACGCCACGTCGGGAAAAACCTTCGCAGACAGCAAGCCCGATGCCGCGATTTCCACCGCTGACGAGAGCGACCCGATCATTGTCGGCGGTATTGTTCATGACACCTCCATCCGATACTCCGGAAAGCGATTGAAGATAAACGTCTCCTTATGCCTGACAAAGTCGCCGAGTCTGCGGTCGAAATAATCACGCGCATGCGGTCGTGCCCTGGACTCGTGGGCCTCTTCCGGCATTACCCGGTGATGTGTGCGGACCTTGTTTAACAGCGCCGCATCCACGTCATAACGCTGAAGGTAATCGGCGAGATCCCGATTGAGCGTTTCGGTCCGTAGAAACTGTACCTGATATTCGAAGGTATCCAGATGCCCCCGTTGCAGATCATCTTCGGTGATGCTGGCGAACGCACGATGCGGATCGCGACAGAAGAAACGTATGAATTGTTCGGAATGCCATCCCAGCGTCAGGTCCGGCGGTAATTTCGGAGATGCGTAACCATTGGCTACACCGCGATGCACGTTGATGAAATACCGGTTTGCGAGCATGACGAAATCTTCGAAAGAGATCTCCGGATATTCGGGAAATGCTTGCAGGATCAGGGCGGGGTCGCAGTACTCATGCGGATGTGTTTTCCACCAGCCGTAGTGATACTGGGAGACGTAGCGATCGAAAGGTGAGCGGATCACCGAGAGTATCGGCTTCTCCCGATCGGCTACGGGGATCTCCTCGCATGTGCCGTGTTTTCGGCCTGTTTCCACGGCGCGAGCACCATACACGAGGCGCAACATCTCGGTGATGAAAGTCCCGCCCGTCTTGGGCATGTGGATGAACACGAAATCAGGCGTAATCAACATTGCAATCAGGCCCGGAGTGGCCTGGCATCGCCGGAGAGCGTGCGCCTCAAACCCGCGCCGAGATAGCGGCCGCAATAGTCGCCGTATAGAATGCCTTCATCCGTGAGTCTCAGGCTATTGTCGTCGAGGGTGATCAATCCCTCGCCGGTGAGGTGGGCCAGATCTTCGGCCAATACGTAGTCCAGACGCAGGCCGTGTCGCTGTCTGTATTCACGCAGATCGATCGCAGTGGTTTTCAGGCCCATGACCAGATCACGCAGCATGTGGTCGGCACTGCTGATCTCCAGCACTCGCTGCGTTGGGCTGAGTCCGTTCTCGACCCGTTCCAGATAGGCGTCGATTTCGCTGAGGTTCTGCCTCGAATAGCCAGCGACCGTTCCGAAAGCCGAAGCGCCGAAACCGTACATGTCCTCGCCGCGCCAACGGCTGATGATGTGGCGCTGCGGATATTTGCCTTCACGGGTGAAGGTGAAATAAGTGGATGGCAGATAGCCGCTGTCGCGAAGGCGGGCGAGTCCCCAGCGGGCGAATGCGATCTCTTCGTCAGCCCCGGGCAGCGAGAGTTTGCCTTGACGGATATCGTTCATGTAATGCGCGTTCGAGTACAGCTCCAGTTTGTACACGGTGACCGCGTGTACGCCCAGGGAGATGGCGCGATTGATCGAGTGTTGCCAGCTTTCGGTGGTTTCGCCTTCGAGTCCAGACAGCAGGTCGATATTGACCACTGCGCCGGTCTTGAGAGCGCGTTCGATCGCCTTTGAATTCTTTTCGTCTGTATCGTGTCGTCCCGTCAGCGCGACGACGCGATCATCGAAGGACTGGATGCCGAAGCTGATGCGATTGACGCCAAGATCCGCCAATCCATCGATCATTCGGTTGTTGAGCGTGATCGGCTCGATCTCGAATACGAACTCCGGGTCATCGAGCCGGAAGCACTGCTCGATCGTTTTCTTGATCCGAGCCAGTTGTTCCGGTTGGATGACGCTGGGCGTACCGCCGCCAAAATAGATCGATTTGACCGTTCGGCCACGGAGCCTGTGCGTATCTGCGACCTGTTCGATTTCCCGGCACAAGGCATTGACGTAACGCTCGCGCACGGCATGAGAGGATTCCGAGAGGATCTCGATCTTGAAAAAACAATAGCGGCAACGTTGCAGGCAGAACGGAATATGGAAATAAAGATGCAGCGGTCTTTCGGCAGAGAGGTCGTCCTCGCTCGCGGATTTCCAATAGCGCTGGGGCGGCCATGCCACCACGAAACCGTCGCGGTTCGGGACTTCATTGCGATAATCCGCTGCGGTATCTGCAGTGTTGGAGCCCGCATCGCCGACAAGCGCGATCTTGAGATTTTTCATGATGGTTCCATCTCGGATACGCGATTGGCCGATCGCTTCTGGACAAGCGAGACCACGCTGCCAAGCGATTTGAATGTTGCGGTGTCCAAGTCTTCGTCCAGGATCCGTATCGAGAATTTTCGTTCCAGATGATCGATGAACTCGGCCATGCTGATGGAGTCCAGTGCCAGCCCGTCTTCCAGGAACGAGGCTTCGTCTCCGATCTGTTCGTAGCTGACGTTGAGATCCAGGTCCTCGGCGATGATCTGCTTCAGCGTCTCGATGATCTGCGGTTTATCCATGGCAATGATCCTTGATGATGGCGTTTCTGTCGGGTTTTCCACTACCCAGGCAAGGTAGGTCTGGAGCCAGCGTATAGCGGTCCGGTCGCGCGAAGACCGGCAAGGTTTCCGCGGCGAGTTGCTTCAGGGCGTCAATGGTCAATGCCGCTGTTGATGGCTTGATCACCATTGCAATGGCCTTGCCTGCGGCAGTGTCGTCTTCAAGAACAATCGCTACTGCAAGTTCAACGTCCGGCCAGCCCATGATGATGCGTTCAAGTTCTGCCAGCACCAGCAGTTTTCCTGCGCGATTCAGGCTGAGATCCGCCCGCCCTTGTACGCTGAAGACTGCGTTCCCGGTGAAGGTCGCGATATCGCGAGTATCCCACTCGGAAGGCACGGCGAAGAGCTTTCCATCATGGGCGATATGGGTTGCCGCATGCGGATGGACCACGATGAGATTGCTTTGTTCGGCACTTTTCTCGGCGGGGAATACACGTACGCCCTCAAGCGGATGGAGTGCTTGCGGCAGATTCGGCTCCGATATAGCGACCACACCCAATTCAGAGGTGCCGTACAGATCGAAGACCTGATTGAAGACACGCTGGGCCTGTGCATGCAGCAACGGTGCAGTGCCGTCGCCAGCCAATACGAGGCCACGGCAGTTTCTTAGTGATTCACTCTTCCGCTGCAGCAATGCACGCAGAAGATGTGGGGTCGAGTAGACCAGTGTCGGATCGAATGCACGCAAGGCATCGTTGAATCCGAGCAGGTTGGCCTTGGGTAGTAAATGAATCTGCGCGCCTGCCAGCAGTGCCGGAACCAGCGCTGCGCCAAGGCCATACATATGGTGCAAGGGAACGGTGATCAGCACACGATCGTCTGCACTGATCTGCAGTCGGCGCATCACCATCGCACTGGTTGCGAGAAGGTCATGATGGCGATGCCAAATCACTTTCGGTGCGCCGAGTGTTCCTGAGGACAGTACCGCGAACCCGTCAGGCCACTCGGTTCCCATGGTGGACTGCGGTGTGATGTCCTGCAGACTTGCCTTTCCGTTATCCGCAGTCTTTGCGGAAATGTGTGCATCGCATAGGGCGGTCGGTACCGTATCGCCAGCACATAGCAGTACGCGATGTTGATCGACGATTGTCGTCAACAGTAGCGACAGCATATCCATGTCGCCGATCCCCATTAGCGCGGGAAGTCGATGCGCCCCATGAGATTGCCATTGCGTTCGCCCATGAGTCAGTAGGGCTTTCACCGTTGCGCTTGCACCGCCGAGGTGGACCACGCTGTCGCTGCCGGCAAGCGCTTCGGCCCAGGGTGCCTGCGCCTGGGCAAGGAGTATCCCTGCCTTCATTGCGCACGCTCCAAGGATTCGTTATTGACGATTTCGCGGATTTCGGCGCAATCGATGCCATTGAATTTCAATGCGAAATGTCGCGAGATCGCCCAATACAGGTTTGTCTGGAGAATGGTCGGTGCATGCACGCGCATGGTTTCGATATCACTTTTCTCAAGCAGCCCGCGATTGCCTGGATCAAGCAGTTTGCCGATGCCTTCCTTGCACGCGATGAGCGATTGCTGCTGTCGCGCGTCAAGAAAGGACAGCTGCACGGCGGACTCTGCGACAAGAATGATGTTGCGCGTATGGCGCACGTACAACCGGGAAAGACGTCGCAGGATATCGCCCTTGTCAGGGTGGCTCTCGACATGCTGATGCAGGACTTCGACTTCGATGGCCGCTCCGGAAACGGCCTGGAGAAAGAAGGTGGTCGAGCCTTGCAGCGCCAGATACTCGGTGAGTCGTTCAGAAAAAACGGCTTCAGTCAGAAATCCGGGAGACTTCGATGCTTCGGCGTCGGCGCTCGTAAATGCGATCCGATCGGCCAATAAAGAATGGTCCTGGACATCCATGGCGGAAAATCATTCCTTTGACTGCGATCACGGTGTATCCGGATCGTAGGTTCGGCTGCCAGACCTGTCGGCTGGCCAGCATGCCTGTACGCTTCTTTGTGCTGCGCGATGCAGCACGGCCGACTATATGCGGAACTGACTTCGAAATACAATCGTTCTGAAGTAGCGGTGTCATTCTTCCGTCAACCCAGGCCGACGAGTGCGAAAACAACGCTCAGCATTCATGGATACGACAGTCACAATAGCGATTTGGTCACACTGGTTCGCCCGTGATGAACAACTAAGAACAAAGCCGGAAGGTCCATGTCGCATACGCCAGTATCCGCCTGATTATGAGCGTTGGTTTTCATCGTTGGGCATCTGACCAGCCTGCAAAGTCCAATGCATCGCAGATTGTCTTGGTGGACAATGATTGAGATTGCTAGGCGAGCGCTGCTTCGATAGAGGCCGAGAACACCCACGCGGTTTGGCGGCAGGGTTTGGCATTGGGGTCGTAGCCGCCGACGTACAGTATGGACGGCTCGAACGGAGACACGGCGATGCTGCGGGCAGCGACGAGTTCCTGCCCAGACAGCAGACCCGGGGATTCGACGCGGCGTAGGTCGTAACGGAGTCCGTCCGGGTGGCGTACCAGATACCACGCATCCCGGACCCATGCATCCGCTGGATGGGTGTCGAGTTGGGTGCTGTAGGTGGCGCTCAGTCCTGTGAACAGTAACGTCTGCCCAGTGTGCGGATCGGCGACAGGAGTGAAGTCGTCGTAGGCGACCACGCCGTAGGTGGGGCGCTGGCCCCAGTGCTCGCCGAGGAAGTCGAGCACCTCCAGTTCGATTGTTTCGCGGAAATCGTCCTCGGGATCAATGCGTACCACCCGGCAGCGATCTCCTTCCAATGCCGCCAGCAGCACTTGGCCAGAGCCCGATGGCCGGGGAACGGTCGTGAGCCCGCGCAGTCCGCTACTGGGCACGATCAGCGGAACGGGGATCGTATAGACCTTCTCCCATTGCGGCACGTCTCCGTCGATGCGTCGATAGATGTCTGGCTTGATGCTGACATACAGCCGGCCGTTGCATTCCGTGAACGACATGGGGCGACGTGTATAGCCGTCCATCTCCGCGGTGTCTTCCCAGCGGATTTTCCCGGGCACTTCCGGATTGTAAGTACCGCTGAAGATGCCGAGGGGCGACGTCCCTGCGAAGACACGCTCCCGGCCGGTTACTTTGTCACGATAGACGAAGAAGCTGCGGGTGCTGGCGACGCCGGAACCACTGCCCAGGTGCGTGCGTGTCCATGTCCCAGTCTCGTCGTCCCGGCTATCCACATAGACCGTGCCCCGGCTGTCCGAAGGTGCGGCGAGCAGCACTGATACCGGTGCCTCAAGCATTTGTCCGCGACCGTCCTCGGTGAAGGTCACGGATTCCAGCGTCACCCGCCAGTGGGCGCGCTCATAGTCCTTGTCCAACTGCCAGCTGCCGTCTGCTTGGTCCAACACGATGATTTGTGCGCCTGTCTGCGGATCATCCGGAAGATAGGTATTCAGCTTGTAGGACAGCGAACAGAAGAGTCGTCCGCCATGAGGCACGAGATGCAGCACTTCGGTGCCGCCGAGAAGCTGATGGTTGTCATCGCGGATACCTGCCTGAAAGACGCGACGAAATGGGGCTGGCGCTGTGTTGGTCAATACGTCCATGTCTGTCTCTCAGTTGAAGTAAGAATCAAGCGTCTCGATGGAGGCTGGCTGCCGCGCATGTGCATACAGGAGACCTTTGAATGTCTCCAGATGTTCACTGTCCGCACCGAAATGGTTGGGGATCCATTGGTGAAGGCGTGCGCCCATGCCTTGAATATCGTGATCGGCGTAGTGCTCAAGATGTTCAAGCACATTTGTGGTGGCGGAATAGCCACGGCAGAGGAATTGGAAGATGCGGAACGTGGTCCGGAAGCTGGTGTCCAGTACGCGGCGATGGGTGACGAGCCGAAGCGCTTTCGTGTGCAGATCCGCGATGCCGCAGTCGAGAGGATCGATGAGTGATTGTTCGCGACAGTCATAGTAGAAGGCATTGATCGTGAAATCCCGCATCAGTGCGTCTTCGATCATGTCAGTCCGTGCAATGAAGGTGGTGCTCCACATGTCATCGTTCTGGATATCCTTCCAACTGCGCAGGATGTTGATATCAACCCCTCCCGATGCCGCGTCGCCCCAGCGCAGCATGCCGAAGCGCTGGTTGGACATGCGCACCGTATCGATATCGCCATAGGCATTACCCAACAGTCGGTGCGCTTCCTCTATGGGGCGATCGATGGACAGGTCGATGTCCTTGCCGGATCGGTCGGCCAGCCAGTCCCTCAGGGCGCCACCGGTAATGAATACGCGCATGCCTGCGTCCTGCAACAAGTCGATCACGTCGCAGACACGTACCGTGTGCATACCGTTCCGATAAATCGGCTGTTCGAGGGCTGCTTCGATCCGGCCTGTCCCGAAGGTGCTATTGATCAGCTTCATATCGCGACATGCCTGGTCTCTGGCGGCAGATCATTGGCAACCTCCGCTTTGCGAGTTCTGCTGTCCTGAATCATCAGGTTTTGGTGCCGACACCGCGGCGGAGCAAAAACATCGCGAACAGTGCCAGCCCTGCCGCAAGCATCAGCATGACGGCAAAGGCTGTGCCGATATCAAGGTCGCCCACACCCAGTACGCCATAGCGAAACGTGCCGATCATGTACAGGATCGGATTGATCCGCGAGATGCCCTGCCAGGGTTCATCCAGCATGCTCACCGGATAGAACACGCCGCCGAGATAGGCCAGCGGAGTCAGTACATAGGTCGAGACGTGCCCGATATCGTCGAGTGTCTTCGCATACAGTGCATTGATGAAGCCGATCAGGGAGAAAATCGTGCCGCCCAACAATGCCGACAGGAAGGCGATGAGGGGGTGTGCAATAGGCACTGAGGTGAAAAGCAGTGAGATCAGCATGACAAGCGCGCTCACTGCAAAGCCGCGCGCCACGGCACCGATGACATAGCCGAGCAGAATTGCCCAGCCGGGCATTGGCGACGTCAGCATCTCCTCGATCGCACGATTGAATCGGATGAAAAAGAACGAGCTGGAGATATTGCCGTAGCTGTTGGTGATCATGCTCATCATGACCAGTCCCGGCATGATGTATTGCATGTAGGTGAAACCGCCATCGAAGGTGCCGATGCGATCACCGATCAATTTGCCGAAAACAAGGAAGTACAGCGCCATGGTGATCGCAGGCGGAATCAGTGTCTGTACCCATAGGCGCATGATGCGCACGATTTCGCGTCGTACGATGGTGTTCAGCGCAATCAGGTTGGCGGATGTACGCATGCCTCAGTGGGGCTGCATCTGTGGGTTGGGTGCGATCGTCGACGCAGCCTCGCCATGCATGTCACGGGTCATGGCCCATGCGTTGGCCCGCGTAGTGATGCGAACGACGAGGGCTTTCTTGAATACGCTGTATTCCAGCCAACTCTGGCCGGGCACGGCTGCCAACTCGCGCTTGAGATCCATATAGCGTTGTTGTTCTTCAGGGAATGTCCGCAGGAAGTCGCGGAAGTTCTTCACATCAGCGAACCGCTGACAATCATCGGGGCAGGTATGGACCACGAAAGAATTGTCTCCGTCCTGTCCGATCCGCCAAAACCATGAGAAATCGGCCCCGATGGGGCTTTCACCGTAGGCCTCATAACCGAGTGCTGCCAAGCCCCGGGTCTGGCGTTCGATCGAAAGTGGGGGGCGCATCGCCACGACGATATCGAGAATGTTCTTGCTGGATAGATTCGGTATGGATGTGCTGCCGATATGTTCGATGCCGACCACGTTCTCTTCGATCAATGCCGCCTGCAGTCGCCGTTTTTCGTTTTCGAACGACTGTGGCCAGCTCAGGTCGTATTTATTCTGCATGTGCAGTTCCAGCTCAGGCAGGCGCACGCGAGAATAACGGCGGACAAATTGTTCGACAGTCTCGTTACCCAGTTCACCGGGGCGTACATGGTCCTTGAGTCGCCTGATGATGCGCGCCAACTGAAGGGCGCCCGCGATCCGCTCGGTAGGGTCGTTCATGGTGTGGCGATCCGTCGCCCGTGTGTGAGTGCCTTACCGGGTCGATCCTGCAGGGCAACGATCGTGATGCCTGCAATGCTGGTGATCGCCAGGAGATCGAAGTTGAAGTTGCCGTCTGTCGCACGCGCGTCCAGATGCGAAAGGGGGTGGGGCGGGGTCATCCTGATCCTCAACACGACAACTTAAATACTGCCAAGGACAATACCATAGCCGTTGCCATGGATGGCAGCTGACGATATGGCGCTTGGCGCCCCCTTCACGCCGTCATCGAACGAGGGTCGTGATGCCTTCGCAAACCGAAGTCGAGCACGCCATTGCCGACGGCGCGCGAACCCTGTCCTTAGCGTGACAAAAGGCGCGACGAGTCGACGGTGCACGAACAGCGAGATCGATGTGCAGATACAAAAGGCGAATGGCGACCTCGTTGGAGATCGCCGTTTCTGTTGGGGCGCTAGTGTCGTTGGCCGTGTTCAGCCCAGTTTGCCGAAAATGCCGTGCAGACGGCCGTAAGGCGGAGGCATGCCATCGTGTTCTTGTCTGCGCATGATGTGTTCGTAGAACTGCAGGTTCGTCATGGCTGATCCGTGCGGTTTGCTGTCGGGGTCGTAGAAGTTGCGAATACCCGCATCCTCGAACCGCATGTCCACGTGATGCAGGTATTCGTGCAGCATGATGCCTTCGAGGCCGTCCGGTTCGCGTGCCAGTCCATTGATCGGAATGGTCGTGTAGCCGATGTGATGCGGTACGCCTTCGATGGATGGCCAAGTCCAGTAACCGTAATTCGTATATTTGGCTGGCTGCTCATAAAGCCTGAAAATGCCGTCGTAGTTTGCAGGCTGGAGGCCGCGCCGCTGTAAACGGTTGCGAAAGGTGGCGCTGAATCCCGCCACGCGGTGGGCTGGGTTTGGGGGCGTGATCAGTTCCGTTTCGTCGACCTGCTCATCGATATGCTCGTGCTGGATGATCGCGGCGATGGTGTTGTCGCTGTGGTGGGCGACCAGTTTCGCGAAGGCAGCGATGCTTGCGTCGATCTTGGTTGACTGCGCAAGCGCCCCCTGGGTGACCACCAACAGCTTCTGGTGCAGGACGCCTGCATCGACACTGACTTGCCAACTGCCTCCGTTGTCCGCGCGGAAGTCATCGTTGGCCATGACGTGGATCTGGCCGCTGGCGGGCGCGCGAAAGGCGACGTTCGAGCCCGCCTGTAGTGTGTGTCCGCCGATATGCGCAATGAGTGAGCCTTTGATGAGATTCGGCCCGGGATGATTGCTGTTGGCGATTTCCCGTCCTTGGCCGTTCTGGTCGAGCCCATCCGGACTGCGGTGCCAGCCGCCGAACGCGAAGCCGATCCAGCCGCTGGCGGTAATGCGCACCCATTGGCCGCTTTGAACCTGTATGCCGGTATTGATCCAGCCGTTGGAATTGCCTGGTAGATCGAAATTTGCCATGACGGAACTCCCCTGTTCACGATGGTGATGGATGTTGCGCGGTGCGGCCCCTGTGGAGCACGAGCAGCCGCGCAGGGTGGGCGTCGGACCGGACGGTGCGGCCATGAGCACCCTTTCTGCACCATACGATGTCTCGTGCCGTACATGAACTGTCATCATTACCGCTGCAGGCTGTCGAAGCCGTCCGTCCGCGCCCGGAGCGCCACATGAAGCTCGCCATCCTGTCCCGCAACACCAAGCTCTATTCAACCCGCCGTCTGGTCGAGGCCGCGCGCGAACGCGGGCACAGCGCACGCGTGCTCGATCCGTTGCGCTGTTACATGCGGATCGCCTCGGATGGCTTCGATATGCACTACAAAGGCAAGCCGCTTGCCGGCTATCAAGCGGTGCTGCCGCGAATCGGCCCTTCCGTCACGCGTTATGGGGCGGCGGTGCTGCACCAGTTCGAGCTGATGGGTACCTATACCCCCAATCGCGCCGATGCCATCGTCCGCGCCCGCGACAAGCTGCGCGCCCATCAGTTGCTGGTGGCGGAGGGCATCGACATGCCCGCGACGGTCTTTGGTGACAACCCCGATGACACGTCCGATCTGCTGTCGATGCTCGGCATGCCGCCGCATGTCATCAAGCTCAACGAGAGCTCGCAGGGGGCTGGGGTGATCCTCACCGAGAAGTTGTCCGCCTCGCGCAGCGTGGTCGAAACCCTGCGTGGGCTGTATGCCAACTTTCTCGTCCAGGAATTCATCGCCGAGGCCGACGGGGCGGATCTGCGCTGTTTCGTGGTCGGGGATGAGGTGGTGGCTGCGATGCGTCGGCATGCGCCCGCAGGAGATTTCCGCTCGAATCTGCATCGTGGCGGCGTCGGCGAGGCTGCGGAGGCGAGTGAGGACGAGCGTGCGGTCGCGATCCGTGCCGCCAGAGCCCTCGGCTTGGGTGTAGCGGGGGTCGATCTCATCCGGGCACGGCGGGGACCGCTGGTGCTGGAGGTGAACACGTCCCCCGGACTGGAAGGCATCGAAAGGACGAGCGGTGTCGATGTTGCGGGCAAGATCGTCGATCTTCTGTCAAAAAACGCTCAAAAGGAAAAGCCCAGAAAGCCGGCAAAGCGATGATCTCCAGATCGAGGCGAGCTGTCATCCAGTTTTAACGACGCTTTAATCGACCGGAGCGTAGCGTGTCCGGACCGACGTCTGTCAGTTTCCCTCCCTCGTCAGGGGGATGCAGAACCGGTAATCGGGGTTATACCCATTGTTCGGCCCGGGCGATGAAGGTCGCCCGGGCCATTTTTTCGCCCATCATCTCCAGAGTGGAATCCGAAGCGCGTCACGCGCGGACGGTACGCATCCGGAACTGTGCCCGGGAAGCGCGTGTGCCAGAATTGCCCACGCGCCGCCTCCGGCCCGCGCTCGGACCCGGTCGGGAACCGAATGTGTGTCGGCCGGTCACAGCATGACCCCTGAGGACTCACCGCCATGCGCATACTCGTGATCGAAGACAACCAGGACATCGCTGCCAATCTCGGCGATTACCTGGAAGACCATGGCCATACCGTCGACTTCGCCGCCGACGGTATCACCGGCCTCCACCTGGCCATCGTTCATGAGTTCGACGCGATCGTGCTCGACCTCAACCTGCCGGGCATGGATGGCCTGGAGGTCTGTCGCAAACTGCGCGGTGAGGCCCGCAAACAGACGCCGGTGCTGATGCTGACCGCACGTGACACGCTGGACAACAAGGTCGCGGGCTTCGACTCCGGGGCCGATGACTATCTGGTCAAGCCGTTTGCGCTGCAGGAAGTCGAGGTGCGGCTCAATGCGCTCTCCCGGCGCGGCAAGGGCAAACAGACGCGGGTGCTCGACGTCGGCGATCTCGAATACAACCTCGATACCCTCGAAGTGCGCCGTCAGGGCAAGTTGCTGCAGCTCAACCCGACCGCGCTGAAGATTCTGCAGGCGTTGATGGAAGCTTCGCCTGCAGTCGTGACCCGGCAGGAACTTGAAACGCGGGTATGGGGCGAAGAGCTGCCGGATTCCGACAGTCTGCGCGTGCATATCCATGGCTTGCGCGCGATGGTCGACAAACCGTTCGAGGTGCCGTTGATCCAGACCCGTCACGGTATCGGTTATCGGATCGCCGTGCCCGATGCCAGCGCCTGAGCAAGGCCCGCTGCGGCGAAGGCGACGCGCCTATCGCCGGCGACTGCGCAGCCGCATCGTGTTGTCGTTCCTGCTGTTGGGGTTCGGGCTGACGGCATTGATCGCGGCCAGCACGGTCTACCTTCGCAACCGGGTCGAAAATTCGGTGATCGCCTCGGCGCTCATCAAGAACAACGATGCTTTCGCGAACGGCTATTACCGTAACCCGGACGCGATCGGCATTCCCTTCGAAAAGATCCAGGGCCGCCAATTCAGTACGCGCAAGATCGATCGCGTTCCGGCGGAATGGCGTGCACTCGCCAACGGCGTGCACGAACTGACCAATGTCGACCCGTTGACCGGCGAGGCGCGTGTCTACAAGTTGGCGGTGAGAAAGGATCCGGAGTATTGGTTTTTCCTCACCTACGACATCGCGGAAGAGCGTGAAAGCCAAGCGCGCCTGAATCAGGCGCTGATGCTCAGCGTCGTCGTTTTCACCTTGTTTTCGTTTCTTGTCGGCTGGTGGGCGGCATCCCGCGTCATGAGTCCGGTGACCGAGCTCGCGCAGCGACTGCGTCGCTCCGGTCGCAGTGCCGAACCCGAAGCGCTGGCCTCGCATTTCGCTGAGGACGAAGTCGGTGAGTTGGCGAAAGCGCTGGACGATTACGCGGGGCGCCTGACCGATGTGGTCAAGCGCGACCGTGAGTTCAATGCCGATGTCAGCCACGAACTGCGTACGCCGCTGGCGGTGATCCGAGGTGCTTCCGAGTTGTTGTTGACGAAGCCCGATCTCGATGACAAGACGCGTGCGCGGTTGCAGCGTATCCAACGTGCCGAGCAGCAATGCACCGATCTGATCAGCGCGTTGTTGTTGCTGTCGCGCAACGAACGTGGCCACGGCGCAGCGGATGTCGGCAAACTTGCAGAGCAATTGCTCGATGCGCATCGTACCCAGCTCGGAGGCAAGTCGCTGACGCTGCGGCTGGAGGGTGCCGTCGGCCAGGTGATCGTGGATGCGCCGGATGCTGCGGTGACCGTGGCATTGAGCAATCTGATCGGCAACGCGGTGAAATACACGCAGCAGGGCGAGGTCGTGGTGCGTCTTGGCGACAACGCCGTGGATGTGATCGACAGCGGTCCAGGCCTCAGCGCCGAAGACGCCGCACGCCTGTTCGAGCGTGGCTACCGTGGTAGCCACGCGGAGCACACGCAAGGTGGCGGTATCGGTCTGTCGATCGTGCGTCGCCTGTGTGCGTTGTATGACTGGCGTGTGCGCGTGGTTCCGGGCGCAGAGCGAGGCGTCATTGCAACGCTGACGTTCGGCGTGTGATGTTTTTGATCGCGGTGTAGAAACGGGCCTTTCGGCCCGTTTCTTTTTTCAGGTCATTGCGCATGACGACAGATGAAGCGCGAGTCCGGTCATGCGGTCGCAGCGCTTACACGCCGGGAACACGACGCAGCACATAAGGCGACTTCGGCGTGCCATTCGCGTTGAGATATTTGCTTGCATCGCTGATCACGACGCCACGCACGCGTCCATCGCCGTATTGTCCGCCGGTCGGCGTGGCTTCGAGTACGGAAGGGATGCCGTTGCTGTCGCCATCGCCGATGTAGATCGCGACGTGGCCGTCTTTCACGATCAGGTCGCCCGGACGCAGCTGCGAAGCGCTGATTGATGCGAATCCGTTTTTCATTGCAGTCGAGGACGGGTAGCCGCCGAGTTCGATGCCGGCATTGCGATACATCGCGATGACCAGACCCGAGCAATCGAAGCCCTTCACGCCAAGAGGCGAGAGATAGCTGTTCTGGCCGCTCATCTGGTACCACTTGCCGTTGCCGGACGTGCCGAAACGGTAAGGGCTGGCACCGCCGACGTAAGGCGCATCCAGGTTCGACAATCCGAATCTGAGCGCGGAGTCGACCTTCGCGATCCCGGTATAGCGGACGAGACAGTGAGGCAGATACCAAGGGATGGACTGCGCCTGGATTTGAACCACAGGCGTACCGTTGAGTTTGAACTTGTAAGTGTCGTTCAGCGCCATCGAAACATTGACCGGGTCGCCCATGACCCAGGCGCCCGGGGTGGCGGGCATGTCGTCTGCGAAGATCGGTGCGGTGCTGCCGGTACGGTAGACCTCGGAGCGGCCGTATTGGGTGATGCTGGTGTCATTCACCAGCGCATTCGTCATCTGGTAAACGCCGCCGTAGTAATTGGTGGGATCGATCTTCTGGTAACACACGACCATGGCCGGTCCGCTGTGCGCTTGATACCAGTCGGCCGATGCAGGGGTCGCAATTGTCGCGATGAAAATCGCGAGAATGAATCCGAGAAATCCGTTGTGCCTTTTCATCTGTCCAATCTCCTTTTGTGTGATGGTGCAGTGTGTTGCGAACATGCGCTGGGATGCCGTGTTCGCTGTGCGTCGAGCGCGACACCTCCGTGTCGCTACCCAGCGATATCCGGACGGTGATGGAGCCGTCCGGGGGTCGATAGCGAGCGGATGACGTCGGTTCCGTCGCTGGCGAAGATCATGCTTCTCGGAAATCCAGTCGCTTTTTCGAGGTCCTGTTGTTTGACCGGATGCGTCGCTGCATCCGGTTTCGGGGATCAGTTCGCAGCTGAATCCTTTGGATGTCTATGCAGGTGAGGGCCGAGCGGTTTCGGCGACGCCTGTGTCAGACCCGCTCCAGCCAACCGTATTTGTCCGCAGTCTTGCCGTTGAACAACCCGAAGAACAGTTCCTGCAATCGACGTGTCACCGGGCCCGGCTTGCCGGCGCCAACCTGGCGACCATCGACCGAGCGGATTGGCGTGAGTTCAGCGGCGGTGCCGCACATGAACAACTCATCGCAGAGGTAGAGATATTCGCGCGGCAGATCCCGCTCGACCACTTCGATGCCATGGTCGCGGGCCAGCTGGATGATGGTGTTGCGGGTGAGGCCGTTGAGCAGTGCGGCGCTGACCGGCGTGGTATGCAATGCGCCGTCGAAGACGAGGAACAGATTCTCACCCGCGCCTTCGCTGAGCAGGCCTGTGGATGCCAGTGCGATGCCTTCGCCGAATCCGAGCCGGCGCGCTTCGCGTGCGACCAACTGTCCGGATAGATAGTTGCCGCCGGCTTTCGCGCCTGCCGGGATGGTGTTCGGCGCGAAACGCTGCCAGCTGGACACGCAGGCATCGATCCCCTCTTCGAGGACTTCGGCGCCGAGATATTGCCCCATCTTCCAGGTGGCGACCGACATGTCGATGGGCGTTTCCGCAGAAAGGCCGAATCCGCCGAGGCCACGGTATGCGATCGGGCGCAGATAGTCGGTGGTGAAGTCGTTGGCCTTCAGGACGTCGCGGCAGGCCGCATTCAGTGCATCCAATCCATACGGCAACGTCATGTCATAGATCTTTGCGGACGCGTACAACCGCTTGTTGTGATCAGTGAGGCGGAAGATCGCTGGACCGTCAGGCGTGTCGTAGCAGCGGATGCCTTCGAATACCGACGAGCCATAGTGCAGCGCGTGCGACATGACGTGAGTGGTGGCTTCCGCCCATGGTTTGATACTGCCGTTGTGCCAGATCCATTCGGGATAGCGCTGGGTCATGTCGGTGTCCGTCTGCGAAGTTGGAATACAGCCTGTATTTTAGGCGATGGCGGCAATGATTCGACGATTTGCCCCGCCCGCCTCGGAAAATCGGGTTTTCCGTGACCAGAACACGAAAAGGACGGGGCCTTGCGGCCCCGTCCTGTGACGCGGGACAACGAGAGCGATCAGCGGAACGCCGCGATGGTCGCCTTGGTGTTGTTCAACACGCGATGGTTGTCGTTGGTCGCGGTGGTACCCATGGCGGCGCCACCATAGGTCTTGCCCGGGTTCGACCAGTAGTTCAGACGCGTGCAGCTCGGCGAGCAGTTGTACGCCATGATCGTGCGCCAACCGGAAGCCGTTTTCTGGAAGCCATGCCCGTAGGCATACGGGGTGGTGGTCGGATCATTGGCGGGATCGTGACGTGCCGATTGCAGATGGCCGATCTCGTGTGCGAACGAGTAGTAGCCGGTCGCGCAGCTCTAGTGAGCGACTGCAAACGCGGTTGCAGCGGTGGAACCGATGCTCGACGCCAAGCCGCACGATGAACTGTTGTTGATCAGCAGCATCATCACGTCAGCGGTGACCGTGTTGCGGGTGGCGTGATAGCTGTCCATGTAGCCATCTGCGGTGCCGCGGAAACGCGACAGGTCGGTGCTGAAACTACCGGATTCGACATAAGTAGTGGTGTAACGGCCGGCGAGCTGCAGCGTGATGTCGACACCGCTGTTGGTATAGCCCGTATTGCTTTCGGCGATGGCGAGATTGACGAGGCCGGCGATGTCGCCGCTGGCATTGGCGGCTGATTGCGTGGCAACCACCATCACCCGTATCGTCGTCTTGGCGACAGCGCTCGCGCCGACATCGACGGACGATTTGGCGGCCTTGAGTTTGGACATATCGATATTCGGCAGGAAGTTGTATTCCGCCGGGTGGTCCGCAGGCATTTTCGAATCGTCGATGCGGGCGATCGCGTGTCCGCCCGAACGCAGCGGGCGCAGCGCGTAGCGTTCGCCATTGATCCGCAGCGTACCGGTGAGCTTGTCGCCGTTACGGACGATCATGACCGTGTTGTTGGGGTCTTCGGTGATTTCTTTTCCGGAACCGAAGCCCAGTCGGGACAGCACGCCCGGGTCTTTGCTCAATGTGCCCTGCCATACCAGCGTGCCGTCTTCGTTGCGGGTCGTCGACAGCTGGCGTGCGACCAGCGGCATGTTTCCGACGGCGATCTGCAGCGTATCGCTGGTTTCGTCGATTTGACTGGCGTCTGCCTGCACCAGATCGACAGAGACGGTGGCCTTGTCGCTGGTGAGCGCGAGGTAGCTCGCATCGGCGCCGAGTCCGGCGCTTGCGATTCTGAGGGGCGTCAGCAGTGGCTGCCGTGCAGCCTGGCTGGCGAACGTGGCGAAACCCAGTACGGCGACCGTGCCGATCGCAATGAACAACGTTGAACGTTTCATACGATTACCTTTCCTTAGGTCCTGTCCATTGCGGCGTCCGAGCCGAAAGGGGCAATGTCGGGACGATGATGGTTGTCGGATATGCTCGGACACCTCCCCCTCCGCTATGGATCTCACATCGGATTTGACTGCGCAAGATCCGTGGCGACATCCGGATGCGCATACCGCGATATTCGTCTCAGAAAGTGGGCGGAATCGGGCTGTTCCGGTGAGGCCCACGTGGGTCAGAGCGCGATCCACCAGCAGTCGAGATGTCTGCGCAGTCCGAAAACTGTCTGTGCAGGGATGCCTTGTTTGCCCAAGGTCTGCTTCAAGCGCAGGCCGACCGCAGTCCTGCGCACTGCAGGTTGCGGCGCCGGTGCGGCAGCGGTGGCGACTGCGGTTGTGCCCGATGGCGGAGTCGGACCTAGACCCGGACCCGTGGCCGCATCCATAGGCGACGACGGATGGCCTGCATCGCCCGTGGGGGCAGCCGCTGCGCTCCGTAGCACCACGATGTCGACCAGGGGCCGGTCGACGATGGTCTGGAGTTGATCGAGGATGTGTTCGCCGCTCTCGGCACTTTGTCCGACCCAGTGGTAGACCGCTCCGAGGCGGTTCACGTCATGGTTATCGATCGCAGCAGTGATTTCATAAACCAGGTCCTGCAGATTCCGTGCGCATCCGCCTCGGCGCAGGCCGTAAGTGCCGGCAATGGTGCTGCGCGGCAGACGCTCGCGAGCGCCGATCGTGTCGCAGGGGCGGTCGGTGTAAATCGTGTCGCCGCCGGGGCCGGCGCAGCGATTCAGTTGCGTTTCCTGCGCCAGCGCATCGCCCGGCCATAAGCCATTCATTGCCATCAGCGAGATGGCCAGCAACAGCATTCGAACGACTTTGGGCATCGCCCGGAGGCTAACAGTCACGGGATGAATGCAATGGCGGTATTGCCGCTTGCCTATGTGTCCGATTCAGCCCGGCGCGAGCCAAGTGAATGGCCACCAGGGCAGATTCCGTGCGATCCAGTAGGTCGGCAGCAGAAACAGCCACAGCTTCGGCGTCATCACGACCGCCATGAACGGCTTCAATGCCTGTGGCGTGGCGTTGCGACCATCGAGCAGCATCAGTGGCACCAACGGCAATACCAGCATCGCCAACGGGTTCATGCCGAACGCGCGAACCACGTCGCCATGCACCAGCGCGTGGAGCGCGCGGGTCAGCCCGCAGCCGATACAGTTGTAGCCGGTGAGGGCCTTGAATATGCATGGCGGGAAACGGCTGTTCGCGGAATTGGGGTCGTAGTGCCAAAGCAGCCATACCCCGATGATCGATGCGGTGGCTGTCGCCAGCAGCGCAACGATGAGGCCAGGACGTAGAGAGGTTGTCATGGGTGTCATGAGCCCATCAGGCTGCCGAGTACAGCCAGTCCGCCGAAGAGGACGATCCAGAGGATCAACAGAATCGGTATCGACAGTACCGAGGCGATGGCCCAGAAACCTGCTTTGGACGCGGCGGCACGGGCGCCCGCGATATCGCCTGCGGCACGGCGACCATCGACTTGCGAGGCGTAAATGATCGAAACGATCCCGAGCGGCAGGCAGCAGAACAGCGTGGTGACGATGGCCCAGGCCATGTGGTTCGGGACATATTCGTTGCTGGAACCGGGCTGCGGTGGCGTTACGGACATGCTGGCCTTCAACAAGTGACTCGAAGTAATGCAGATCGATCGCGTACCGGACGCAAGGCGACCGGTACGCGCAGGATCCGATCGGTCAGCGGTTCTGCATCTGCTGCATCGCTTCCATGTAAGAAGCCATTCCGCCGGTGGCGAACAAGCCGATATTGATCAGTACGCCGATGATCGCCAGCGCGGTCGCGACCCAGCACCAGGTCTTGGCGCTGTCGGAGGCGCGGCGGGCACCATCGAGATCGCCTTGGTTCAGCAGCGTGTTGACCTTGTTCGATTGAACGATCGCGACGATGCCGAGCAGGCCGAGCGGGCAGCACAGGCAGGTCGCAAGCACGGTTGCGATGATTGCCCAGGCAAGGTGATTGGGGATGGAGCCGGGTGCGGCAGTCGTGTTCATGCAGAATCTCCGGAGAGGGGGCGGGCGCGGCCTTGTCGCCGATGTCCTGATGGCAGCCGCAGTGAGGTATCGAGCCATTGTGCCGATTCCGGCGCCCGACGCAATTCCCACGGCAACGGGAATGTGGGGCTCGTCGCGCTCAGGCGGCGTCGCCACGCAGTGCGCGGACCTTGACTTCGAGCTGTTGCGCGGTCATCCCACGGCCATCGACGGGCTCGGCCGCCAGCACTTCGATATGTGCACGGAAGCGCCGTGGCACGCGCATTTGCCCCATCCGGCCATCGCGCTTGCTCCACATGCTGGTCCACATGTTCTTGAGCGCCATCGGCACCACCGGGACGGGCCTGCGTTCGAGGATCCTCTCGACGCCCGCCTTGAACGGTGCCATGTTGCCGTCACGGGTCAATGCCCCTTCCGGAAAAATGCCGACAAGCTGGCCGTCCGCAAGCGCCGCGTCGATCTCTTCGAATGCACGCCGCATGATCTCCGGGTTTTCCTTCGCGCTGGCGATCGGAATCGCTTTGCCGGTGCGGAAGATCCAGCGCATGACCGGGATGTTGAAGATCTTGTAGTACATGACGAAGCGCACCGGCCGTGGAATGCTGGCCGACAGGATCAGTGCGTCCATATAGCTGACATGGTTGCAGACGATGACTGCTGGCCCCTCATCGGGAACGTATTTCTCGATGCCGTGCAATTGCAGCCGGTACAGCGTTCGCACCAGTATCCAGCTGAGGAACCGCATCAGGAATTCGGGCACGATCGTGAAGATCCAGATCGCGACCAGTGTGTTGGCGACAGCAAGGGCCAGGAACAACTGCGGAATGCTCAGGCCGGGCATCGGAATCACCGTTGATCCCAGTTTCAATTGTTTCATCTGCAATGCGATGCCGAGTATCGCCGCGAGCACGATGAAAAATGCATTCTGGATGTTGACGCCCGAGATCACGCGCGAGAGTTCCTGTTTCGGCGTACGGCTCTGGATCAGCGCGAACAGCGGCACCAGGAAGAAGCCGGTGAACATGCCCACACCACCGAGATCCAGCGCGACCCGCCAACTGCCGGGCTGTTGCCAGAATTCCGCGATGCCGAGCCCCGAGACCGTCGCGGCCGTGTTGCGTGCGAAGTAGAGGTCGAACAGGAAGACGCTCATGCCGAACGCGCCCAGTGGCACCAAACCGATCTCGACCGTGCGCGCCGACAGCTTCTCGCACAGCATGGAGCCGATGCCGGTGCCGATCGAGAACACGCCCAGCGCGAAGAGATAGAGGGTTTCGTCGCCGCCGAGGAAATGTTCGGCATAGTTCGGCAATTGCGCAGTCATGGCGGTGCCGACGAACCAGAACCACGAAACGCCGAGCATCGAATTGCGCACCGCAAGCTGCTTGCGCGCCATCGCCATCACGCGTCGCGATTCCGGGATGGGGTTGAGGTGGATCTTGAGCTCTGGTTCGCCTGCACCCACCGTCGGAATCATGCGGCTGATCTGGTTGCCCGTGATCGCCAATAAGATGATGGCCACTGCGGCTGTTTCCGGACCATAGGTGCCGGCCAGCTTGAAGATCATGCCGCCGAGGATCATGCCCATCAGGATCGAGACTGACGTCCCCATCTCGACCAGGCCATTGCCGCCGGTCAATTCTTCAGGCTTCAGCACCGACGGCAGGATCGAATACTTCACCGGCCCGAACAGCGCCGATTGCAGGCCGGTGCCGAAGAGCGCCGTCAGCAGTAGCGGCATGTTTTGCAGCATGAAACCGATCGCGGCCACTGACATGATCACGATTTCCATCGTCGTGGTGATGCGGATCAGTCTTGATTTTTCGAGTTTTTCCGCGATCTGGCCTGCGGTGGCCGAAAACAGGAAGAAGGGCAGAATGAACAGCGCGGGCGCAAGGTTGGTGTAGAGCGTTTTCTGCTGCTCGTCGACGCCCAGCCAGAACAAAAGCCCGATGATCGCCTGTCGGTAGACGTTGTCGTTGAACGCACCCAGCGACTGGACCAGGAAGAAGGGTAGAAAGCGGCGCTGCCGCAACAGTTCGAACTGGTTGTACGCCATGCGGGCTCCGCGGTACCGGTCTCCGCCGGCGGGGTTCCGGCGGAGACTAGCAGAGATGCAAGACCATGGTTCATTCCGAAGCGACGGTGGACGAGATGGGGTGCGGCTCAGCTGCGCCCTCGGCCAGTGACGCAAATAGTGTGGACAGCATTCCATCGGCGCGCTTCCACGACCAGAACAGCGGGGCCTGCAGCATCACTCGATACCACAGGCGCCCCTGACGTCGGGCCGCCGGCAGCTTGTTCGCGCAGGCGGGCCATTGTGCCGACGCGTCCGCGCTGGGCGCGGACGTGAGCGGCGACGCAAGGTAGAACGGTATGAAATCCACCAGATAGATCGCCTGCGCCGTGCGTACCAGTGCGTCGGGAATGTGGTATGCCGTGCTGTCCCGTGCCGATTGGCGTTCCCTGCCGCCTGCGCCATACCGCCGTCGATCGATAAGCCAATGACTTTCGATTTGCGGATCGCATTCAGCACATTCCAGGAACGCCCTGCGGAGCCCGTTGTCATTGAGGCTCCATCCCGAATGCGTATAGATCGATTTGTGGACCCGCATCATCTGGCGTTTACGCAGGTAGGATCTTGATACGTCAGCCATGGTTTCTGCGCTATTTGCACTCGTTTCTCCACAGAGGGGTGGCATGGCGATCTGGTATGCGGCCGCATCGGGCCGCAGTGTCGCTGTGAACAGGTCGCCCGTGGCATCGATGCCAGAAGAGGCTTCGACTCGAATGGCGAGGCCGGCACGGATCAGGTGGCTGTAGCGATGATGATGCTGTGGATGCTCGACGATGGAGAGGACGTCGATCAGATTGTCCGGTGCACGGCGCTGTGCGATGCGTTCTCGATTTTCACTGCGAAGTGCGGCGAAATCCGGTTCCGGCCACAGCCGTGGGGCACCGGCCGATATGATGGTTTGGGGCATGGTGTCATCGTCCATGCGCAGCGCGACGATCACGCAGGTCGGTGCTTCAGCAAGCGTTGCTGCCGCATGAAATGTATCGAGCACAACCCGGGCGGCGCCATCCGACCGGCAGTGAGCGGCATCGACGATCGAGTCGCGCGCGATGCCGTTGTCCATCAGAAAGCGGCGGACACAGGGCAAAAGGCGCGGTGTATCGCACAGCACCAGCAGTTTCGGGTGCCGTGTCGGATCGACTGCCGTGAAGCTGGATTCACGTTGAGCGAGCACTTGCAGTCCGCATTGCAACAGCGAGCGATACGCTCGCGGCAAGCGCGGCCTCAGACCTCTGTGGCGCATCGATTTGCTGCGAACGGCCGGCAACCGTAATCGATGCGTTGGCTCCAGCATCGGCAGTTTCGCAGCGCCATTACGGATTGCGCGTTCCATCGGAAAGTCTGCAATCAGCGTCGAGCCGCTGGCCGAAATTGCCGCGTCTTTCGATCGATAAAAAGAGACATGGAGATTGGCGTTGCGAGAGGGTCGGTGTCCATGAGGACCGCTGGCCCCCAGATCGATTGTGTATGGGTGGCTGCCAGCGATGAGCGTAATTGCCGGTAGAGCCTGCTCCAGGCCGCCGATGTTCCCCGTCGTATCGTGCGCAGAGAGCACGTTGCCTGATCGTGGCTGTGCAGCCATCCAGTTGAAAAACGGCTGTCGCATCGACGCGGGAAGGAACAATCCCGCATGTCGCATCAGGCTGTTCATCCCTGTATCGCGTTGACCAGTGGCCGCGACCGGCCCGAGCCATGCGTCGGAGAGACGTTGTTGAATGTCCGGGGTTGCGGCGACCAGCGTCAGACGATCGCTGAAGCGAGCGCCGTCATGTTCACTCGTATCGGCAGCGGCATGATTGGCCCATTGCCAGATCATCAGTGCTTGCATGACCCAGCGCAGGCCGATGCCAGGTGCCATCCGGATGTCATATCGGGCGGGTCTATCCAAACTTCCAGGTGTTCGTGCCAGATGCTGGCACGGATCGCTGGTGAGGCGAAGGAGTTGCGCGGGGTCTTCTGTCTGCATGAGTTCATGCATCAATACGATGTGCAGGATTGCTTCCCGTTGCCCGATATGGAAATTGTCGACACGCGTGCTGCATCGGCTGCCCGAAAACCACCAATGCAGCAGCATCCGGGTTGTCGGCGTCAGGTGATGCACCAGACTCGCGCTGTCGTTGGCGGTTGGCGTGCGATCCAGTTCGATCAGCAGCTTGCCTGCAGAGTATTGGAGTGCGGCATGCAGCGGTGGGGTGGGTGCGTTCATGCGCGTGCCCGTTTCCGTTCTGCTGACAAGTGACCGAGATCAGGCGATCCGTCGTCATCCATTGTGGTCGGTGCTTGGGTTTTCTGCGCTGTGGACATTCGGCCTTCCTTGGTAGAGTCTGAGGTGCAAGCTAACAAAAAGTTTGATAAGGTACAAACCACAACTTTACGACGCCGGCGTGCACCGGCCTAACGTCAGGTGATGAATAATGAGCAAATCGCGTTCAGCGAACGGCTGCGCGCTGCCTTGCAACGGTCTGGTCTCGGCGAGAGCCCCGTCGAGCTTGTTCGGCTGCTCGCGCGGTTCGGGGGAGTGCCCGTCTCACAACAAGCCGTTTCCGGCTGGCTGAGGGGGCGGGCGATGCCAAGGCAGGCTAATTTGCGAGCACTGGCCAAAATGCTGTCGGTGGAACCGCAGCAATTGCAGTACGGTGGGGATAGCGACCCGAAGGGTGTACGTGAACCGCGCGGTGAATGGCGATTGGCGCCGAGAGATCAGTTGGCGATCGAGGCTTTTCTACAGTTGCCGACCGCCCAGCGCAAGCTTCTGCGACACCTGATCGAAGAGTTCGTCAAATCGGGAGCGGGCGTGAAGAAAGGGTAGGGGTGAGAGGCGGGTGTCGAACCGCTACGTAATGTGTCCTGCAGGCGTGTCCCACGCAGGTAGCCGCCCCACAACATAGATTGAATGTAGTCAACAATCACATCTTTCACATCATGCATGGTGCCGACCTAACGTCGGCGCATGAAAACTGAACAAGATGCCTTCAGCGACCGCCTGCGTGCTGCCCTGCGTCAAGCCGGAATGACCGAGAGCCCGGCCGAACTGGTCCGTTTACTGGCCCGGTTCGGTGGTGAGCCGGTTTCACAACAAGCGATTTCCGGCTGGTTGAACGGTCGTGCCATGCCGAGGCAGGCCAATCTCCGGGCATTGGCCAAAATGCTCTCGATCGAGCCGCAGCAACTGCAGTTCGGCGACGATCGGCGCGTGCGCGAACCGCGCGGTGAGTGGCGGATGAATCCTCACGATCAATTGGCGATCGAAGCCTTTCTCAAGCTGCCCGCGAACCAGCGCAAACTGGTCCGCAGTCTGATCGATGAGCTTGCCAAACATCAGGCGCCGGCAAAAACCGCCAAACGCGCACGCTGACCGGCGCTGACGTTGCTGCGCGCGGAGTTCAGGCCTCGCGCGCGATCGCCCGCCAGCCGATGTCGTTGCGATGAAACTCGCCGTCCCATGAAATGTCGGACAGCGCGGTATAGGCCTCGCGCTGCGCGTCCGCCACCGTATCGCCCAAGGCGCAGACGCACAATACTCGGCCACCAGCAGTGACCACACAACCCTCGGGGTCTAGCTTCGTGCCGGCATGGAACACTTTGCTGTGCGCAGACAGAGCGGCATCCAGGCCGTGAATGGCATCGCCGATCTTCGGTGTATCAGGATAATGCGCCGCAGCCATGACCACGCCGAGCGACGGCTGCGGGTTCCAGCGCGCTTCGATGCGGTCCAGTGTGCCGTCGATCCCTGCCTCGATCAGGTCGAGCAGATCCGAATCGAGCCGCAGCATGACCGGCTGTGTTTCCGGATCGCCAAAGCGCACGTTGAATTCGATGACTTTCGGTGCGCCGGCGGTATCGATCATCAGTCCGGCATAGAGAAATCCCGTGAACGGTACGCCATCGGCAGCCATGCCACGCACAGTGGGTTCAACCACTTCGCGCATCACCCGCGCATGCACTTCGGGCGTGACCACCGGCGCCGGCGAGTACGCGCCCATGCCGCCGGTGTTCGGGCCGGTATCTCCATCGCCCACGCGTTTGTGATCCTGTGATGTCGCCATCGGCAGTGCGGTCACGCCGTCGACCATCGAGATGAAGCTGGCTTCTTCGCCGTCGAGGAATTCCTCGATCACGACCCGTGACCCGGCGCTACCGAACGCATTGCCCGACAGCATGTCGCGCACGGCGGCCTCTGCCTCATCCAAGGTCATCGCCACGATGACGCCTTTGCCGGCAGCCAGACCATCGGCCTTCACGACGATGGGAGCACCTTTTTCGCGGAGATAAGCGAGTGCTGAGTCGATCTCGGTATGAACCGAATAGAACGCGGTCGGAATGCCGTGGCGCGCAAGAAAATGTTTCGCGAATGCTTTGCTGCCTTCGAGCTGCGCCGCCGCAGCGGTCGGCCCGAAAATGCGCAGGCCTTCATTACGGAAACGGTCGACGACGCCCGCCACCAGCGGCGCTTCGGGTCCGACGACCGTCACTGCGACATGCTCGGCGCGGACCAGTGCGAGCAGGCCGTCGATGTCGGTTGCCATCACGTCGACGTTGCGGCATTTCGCCTCGGTCGCGGTTCCCGCGTTGCCGGGCGCGACCAACACTTCGGACACGCGCGCTGACTGTGCGAGCTTCCAGGCGAGTGCGTGTTCGCGGCCGCCTGCGCCGATGACAAGAACCTTCATTCAGTTGTTCTCCAGTGTGCCCGGATTGTTGCGACGTGCGAGGTGCTGCCGCAGCGCGCGCAGCGACAGCACTGACAGGGTCATCGCGGTAAGCGGCATCACGAACCAAGTCATCGCAGCCGCGAAATTATCCAGCTGGGCGTGATGGCTCGCCTTCATCAGCAGATACAGGGTATAGGCCACGTAGTAGCCGAGAAAAAGGAGGCCTTCCCAGCGCGCGATCCGATGTTCGGTGAAGAAGATCGGCAGGCATGCCACCGCGACCGCCACCATCACCGGTAGATCGAAATGGATCACCGGTTCGCTGACCGGGATGCCGTGCGGCGAAACCGCAGCGCTCATGCCCAGGACCAACATCAGGTTGAAGATATTGCTGCCGATGACGTTCCCCACGGCCAGCTCGCGCTGCCCGCGTATGGCGGCCATGACAGTCGTGGCGATTTCCGGCAGCGAGGTACCGACCGCGATGACGGTCAGGCCGATCACCAGTTCACTGACACCGAAGCCCTTGGCGATCTCCACGGCGCCATCGACCAGCCAGTCGGCACCCAGCACCAGCAGCCCAAGCCCCGCGGGTATGCAGAGCAGGTCGAGCCAAAGAGAACGATGCTGCTCCTGGTGCTTGGCGTCCGGAACGGCCGATGCGGGATCGGGCGGCACGCGCTTCGAAGCGCGACGGCTCGCGCCGATCAGCAGCGTGGTGTAGACGATGGCTCCGCAGGTCAGGAGTGCACCCTCCCAGCGGCTGATCACACCATCCAGCGCACGCAGATAGATGAGGACACTGAGCGACAGCATGATCGGTACGTCGAGGCGCACCAATTGCCGTGAGACCACCAACGGGGCGATCGTGGCGCTGAGGCCGAGAATCAACAGGATGTTCGCGATATTGCTGCCGATGACATTGCCGATGGCGATGTCCGGATTGCCCTGCAGGCTGGCGCCCACGCCGATCGCCAGTTCGGGTGCGCTGGTGCCGATGGCGACTACGGTCAGGCCGACGACCAGCGGCGAAATACCAGTGGCGATGGCGATGCGCGATGCGCCACGGACCATGAGTTCGGCGCCTGCGATCAACAGCACCAGGCCAGCGATCAGGAACAGTGCGACGGTCAGCATGACGTTACCCGCATGACGTTATCCGGCATGATCTTATCCAGCATGCTGTCATCCCGCTCGATCTCATCCAGCTCGATCTCATCGATGTGTGATCCCGGCTGGGTGGTGGGGTGCCGTCAATGTCGGAAATGCCGCACGCCAGTGAACACCATCGCGATACCGTGTTCATCGGCTGCGGCGATGACTTCGACATCGCGCATCGAACCACCCGGTTGGATCATCGCTTTGATGCCGGCAGCAGCAGCGGCATCGACACCGTCTCGGAACGGGAAGAACGCGTCGGATGCCAACACCGAGCCCGGTACGATCAAGCCGGCTTCCTCTGCCTTCAGCGCGGCGATTCTTGCCGACACCACGCGGCTCATCTGGCCGGCGCCCACGCCGATGGTGCGCTTGTCTTTCGCATAGACGATCGCGTTCGACTTCACGTATTTCGCTACGCGCCAGGCAAACAGCAGATCGCCGAGTTGTTCGGCGGTCGGTGCGAGTTTCGTCACCACGTTCAGTTCTTCGGCCGACACTTCGCGGATGTCAGCGGTCTGCATCAATAGTCCGGAGCCGATGCGCTTGATATCGATATTGTTGCGGCCGGTGCCGTGCGGGATGCGCAGCACGCGCACGTTGGCTTTCTTCTTCGCGTAATCGAGTGCGCCTGCCTCGTAGTCCGGTGCGATCAGCACTTCGACGAACTGGCGATCGAGAATGGTCTTTGCCGTGGCGGCATCGAGCGTGGTGTTGAAGGCGATGATGCCGCCGAAGGCCGAAGTGGGGTCGGTGGCGTAGGCGAGTTCATAGGCTTGGGCGCAATCGCTGCTTTCGGCGACACCGCACGGGTTGGCGTGTTTGACGATCACGCAGGCCGGTGCTTCGAATTGGCGCACGCATTCCCACGCGGCATCGGCATCGGCGAGGTTGTTGTAACTCAGTTCCTTGCCCTGCAGCTGGGTAAACGTCGCGAGTGTGCCAGGCACTGGCCACAGATCGCGGTAGAACGCACCCTGCTGGTGCGGATTTTCGCCGTAGCGAAGATCCATCACTTTCACGAAGTTGCTGTTGCTCTGCGCTGGAAAGCGCGTGCGACTGCCATCGCCCAGGATCGACGACAGATAATTACTGATGAATGCATCGTAGATGGCGACACGATTGAATGCGGCGACCGACAGGGCGAAGCGTGTTTTTGCCGAGAGTGAACCGTCGTTCGTGTTCAGTTCTTCGACGATGCCTGCGTATTGCGCCGGATCGGTGGCGACGGCCACGCGAGCGTAGTTTTTTGCTGCCGAACGCAGCATCGCCGGGCCGCCGATGTCGATGTTCTCGATGATCTCGTCCATCGTGCTGTCGGGGTTTGCCGAGACTGCTTCGAACGGATACAGATTCATCACCAGCAGATCGATCGCGCCGATGCCATGCTCAGCCATCACCGCGTCGTCGATACCGGCACGACCCAGCAGGCCGCCGTGCACCAATGGATGCAGGGTTTTTACGCGCCCGTCCATCATTTCCGGGAAACCGGTGATGTCGCTGACGTCGCGCACCGGCAGCCCGGCATCGCGGATGGCTTTGGCGGTCCCGCCGGTGGAGATCAGTTCCACGTTGCGGGCAACGAGCGCACGTGCGAGGTCGAGCAAGCCGGTCTTGTCGGATACGGACAACAGTGCGCGGCGAACCATCACCGGGAGGCGATCAGCGGTCATGTGTGTGGGGAGCCAGCAGCGGGAAACCGTGATTATAACGGCCTGTGCAGGTCGGGGACGAAGCCAAGGTGTGCCGGTCAGGTCGGCTGGAGTCGATATTCGGCTGCATCGCAGCGTCACGGTCAGGCAATTCGGCATCAGTGGCAGCCCCAGCATTCCAGTGGGGTTTGATGTCCCGTCCGCAGGACAAAATGCCACACCGGACTTACTCCAGCCCGTAATCCTTCAGCTTCTTGCGCAACGTGGCGCGATGGATGCCCAGCATCGAAGCCGCTCGGCTCTGATTGCCGTCGCAATAGCGCAGCACTTCGGCGAACAGGGGGATTTCGAGTTCGCGCAGTGCGATCTCGTAGAGATTCGAGGTGCCCGAGCCGTTCAGGTCGCCGATGTAGCGGCGCACCGAATTCGCGACGTGTTCTCGCAGCGGCGTGCGTGCAGAGGATCGTGCGTTGGGGTCGTTGCGTTCGGCGTTCAAGAACGGTCTCTCAGGTGGCCTCGCTCGTCGGCCCCATCCTTGGCCGTCTTCCCGCTGCATTGCTGCAGGGGGCACAGAGTCTAGCGTGTGCCGACCTCGGCTGCCATGGTCCGCTGCCTAAAAAAGCGGTGCGGCAGGCCTGTTTCCCGATGAGTGGCGTTGCACTGTCGATCGCGCGCAAGGCGTGGCCTGAGATGTGGTGATTTCCCGTTCCGGCGCAGCGCGCAGGCGAGAGATTCAGCGGAATTTGAAATCGTAAGCAACGATCCTGGCAGCTGGTTCGTGGAGATCCATGGCGATGGTCGCGCTTTCCCCACTGGCGAGTTCTGCCTGATTGGGCGGCCCACCAAGATATTCTTCGGCGCGGAAACTGCGTTCGCCGGCACGACGTCCATTGACATCCGACAACGTCAGCTGCAATCGCGGCCAAGGTTGTGACCAGCGCGCATCGTTGCGGAAGGTCGCCGATACGCGCAGTACGCCGGGAATACTCGGATGTTGGCGGACGTCGCGCTGCAACAGGGAAAATGCGGCGGGTTCACGCCATGGCGGCAAGTCGCAGAACAATGCTGCGCAGACCGTACTCAAGAGTGGGCGCCACGTCGGATTACTGGCCAGTCGCGCGCGGTCGGCGAGGAGCAGTTGCAGTGCGAGCAACAATGCTAGCGCTACGGCAACAGCCGGGATCCAACGTTCTCGTGGGCCTGCAGGCGCAGTCGATGCCCGATGCACGAAACTCGGTGCATTCCGTGTCCTGTGCTTGGCAGGCGCCGCAGGGGGGGAGAGGGCGATTGCCGGCGTCGGAGGCTCGACATGCGGCTCGCTCGGCGTTTCTGCCTCGGCGGTGCCAGCGATGGTGGTTTCAACTGCAAGGGCGCGATCGGTGATGCCGTCAGCAGTTGGGGTATCGAAAACGTTCGCGTGTTCTGCAAGCGATTCGGACACTGCGAGTTCGGCCGGCGCATCGAGCACCTTCAGTGGCGTTTCGGCACTGCGCATCTCCAGGAGGTCGCCCAGATCGATCGGTTCATCATCCGGATCCATCGTCTCGTCGACGACGGTCTCGTCGCGCCGCAACAGGCTGGTGCAGTGCGGGCAATGGGTAGGTGGCAGGTCGGTGACCGGGTCGGTCGCGACCAGCGCGCTGCAGTAGGGGCAATTGATGAACATGCGGCTATTGAATCATGCTCGTACGCGACAAGCCGTGCGCGCGTTCGCGATCAGCGGCGGTTGCCATCGATCCGCACCCAGTCGTCCTCGCGGGTAAGGCGCAAATCGTCGAACCATTCGGCATAGCGGATCAGCAACTCGGCTTCCTGGCCGACGAGAATCCCCGACAGCGCGATCCGCCCGCCGGAGGCAACTCGTGCGGCCAGCGTGTCGGCCAGCGCGTCGAGGGCCGAAGCCAGAATGTTGGCGACCACGAACGGGTAAGTTGCGGCGGGTTCATCCGCCGGCAGATGCACCGTGATCCGGTCGCCGACGCCGTTGCGCTCGGCGTTGTCGTGGGTGGCGAGGATCGCTTGCGGGTCGTTGTCGACGCCGACGGCGCGGCCGGCGCCGAGTTTCAGCGCCGCCAGCGCGAGAATGCCGCTGCCGCAGCCGAAATCGAGCACGGTCTGCGCTCGAAGCTGGCCGGTGATGGCGAGATCGTCCAGCCATTGCAGGCACAGCGATGTGGTCGGATGCGTGCCCGAGCCGAAGGCGAGGCCCGGATCGAGGCGTATGACTGCGGCATCGGCGTTGTCCGCTTCGGCGGGGAGATCGTGGTTCCAAGGCACGATCCAGGTGCGTGCACCGAAATGCAGTGGCACGTACTGGTCCATCCACGCGCGCTCCCAGTCCTGGTCTTCGACCTTGCGGAAGCCGGCCTGCGACCAATCGAGACCGGGATCGAAAGCCTCCAATGCGGCCAGCAGCAGCAGCGGGTCGGCTTCGGCATCGAACAGCGCCGACAGCGCGATTTCGCCCCAGACCGGCATTTCGCCGACGCCCGGTTCGAGAATCGCCCGCTCGTTCGGGGTTTCGGCGTCGGCATCGAGCAGGGTCACCGCAAGCGCGCCAACATCCTCCAGCGCATGCTCATAGCGCGGTTGTTCGGATTCACTGCAGCGGAGGGAAAGTTCGAGATAGGGCATGGGATCGGTGGATTGTCGACGAACGGCGGATCTCGACAGCTTACCGGACGTCGCAACCGGGCATCGGTCCCAGCCGTGCAGAGGGAGCGGTGCTAGGATCGGTCCGCCTGACCTGTGTTCAATTAATTGGGAGCTGCCGATGCGATCTTTGCGCGTTTGTCTGTTGACCGTTCTCGCGCTCGCCTGTGGTATGCAGGCTGATGCTGCCCGTCGCATCGATGCTTCCTCTCCCCGGCTTGCCGCCAGCGCAGCGCAGCTCATGGTCGGACGGCTGGAGCTGGAATGGGGCGACCCGGGCGGACAGGCGAAAGCAGCCGACGGTCTCGCCAGCCGGTTTAACGCCACACTCGTCGATGACGCCGGCGTGCGCCGCACGCTCGATCCGGATCAGGCGCTGTATGCCGCCGAGGATCTGTACGCGCTGTACGGCCGCCGCATTGCGGTATCGACAGTGCCGGTCGTGGCGAAGAGTAAAACCACCGGTGCTCGGGTCATCGATGCGATCGTGCCGATCGATGATCTGCAGTCGGCGCCGGCAAATCATCGGCTCGGCGCGCGTGCCAAGGTTGCGCCTGCCGACCAGGCGGTCGGCGGTGTCACCAGCTGGGTGACGCTGATGTGCAAGTTCAGCGACATCGCAACGGAACAGAAAACCCTGAGTTTCTTCCAGTCGCAGTATGGTGGCGGCATCGGTCAGCTCGACCACTATTGGCAAGAAGTGTCTTACGGGAAGATCAATCTGGCCGGCAGCAACGCCTATGGTTGGGCGACACTGCCGCAGCCACGCTCGTATTACGTGACGCTCGATACCACGACCAACAAGGACAAGGCCGATCTCACCAAGTTGTTCCAGGACTGCGTCGACGCACACGATGGCAATGTCAATTTCGCCATCAATGGCGGCGTACAGGGGGTGAACATGATGTTCAACGGTGACCTCGATGGCTACGCTTGGGGTGGCAGCCGTTGTGCGACGCTCGATGGCATCAACAAGTGCTGGAGCACGACATGGAACCCGCCATGGTCGTTCGGCAACCTCGCGCCGCTCTCGCACGAAATGGGGCATGCCTACGGGTTGCCGCATGCCAACAATTCTGACAACGATACAGACCCCTACGATAATCCGTGGGATGTCATGAGCGATTCTTGGAGCAACGCGGTCAGCAACGCCACCTATGGTTCATTGCCCAAACACATCAGCATCTATTCGCGAAATCGGTTGGGATGGGTGGACGCTTCGCGCAAGCGCGCGATCGATGCCGGTTCGTCCGTGCGCTCAATCACTCTCGATCGCGCCAGTCTGCCGGGTTCGGTCAATACACAGATGTTGACGCTGACTTATCCAGACCAGTCGACGCGCTATTACACATTGGAAACACGCAAGCGCACCGGCAACTACGAGAATCGTGTGGCCGGCGATGCCGTGATCATCCATGAGGTGCAGACATCCAGGAAGGAACCGGCGTGGAGTGTCGATGCGGATACGCCGCCTGCCAACCGTGCCAATAACGAAGGCAGCATGTTCAAGGTCGGCGAGACTTGGATTTCGCCAGACTATGCTTTCAGGGTTACCGTGGAATCGCAGACTGCCGAAGGTTTTGTGGTCACGGTCCGTCAGGGGCCGCGCAAGAGCGGTCCTGGCCAGAGCCTCATCGCGCCAGGAACTGCCAATGCCGCTGTGAGCGCCTTGGTATCGGGTCGCGATGAGTCGCGCGACAGTGCAAGGGTTCGTGATCGTCGATAGGCTTCTGGATACCGTCCGACGGTATGTCGAATGCGTTGGGATCCGGTTGGCTGTAGCGTGCCGTGCTGGGGTCTGGATGTGCAGGTCGGTCTATTCCTTGCCGGGATAGACGAGAGATTTTCGTCCCTTGGAAACTGCCGAATGAGCGCGCCTGTCACTGGCCGAATGGCGGTCAGTTCCTCCGCTAAGGTGCAGAACCGGACCTGGTTCGCGATTTCATCGGAAAATCTGCCCGATTGGCACTCACTTATGCGCGCAGTATCGAGTATTCCAATGATACCGTCGATCTGCCCGGAGGGATTCCTGGATGGGCATCGAAAACGTTAGCCCGCAGCGCACACTTATGCGGTATTGCTAATGTCATTGTTACGGAATATATCAAGGAGAAACTTATGTTGAAACATTCGTCTCATCAGTCCTATTTGTCTGCTGCCGTTCTGCTCTTTGCATTGATCGCGAGCCCGCTCGTGAACGCTCAATGTGGCTGCCCAGCCGACGGGCACGGTACGCCGATTCTGGGGGGATCGGGCTTGGGCGAATCATTTCCGGTCAGACCCGACATGGCGGCAGATCCGGCATGGCAGGTGTACGAGTTCGAACGTGACGGTATTCGCTATATTCAAGTGAACGACAAGATTGGACGTGTAAGAGCAGCGGTCGGTCGGATCGGAAACACGTTCTGGGTGCTGCCGATCGGCAGTGACGCAGATCGTGTGACAACATCGACAGAGATTACGGCGGGGGGACAGAGCCGGTCGATCTATCGATCGAACGATGTTGAAGTCGTGTTGTATCGCAATGGAAATCAGGATGGCTGGATGTTCAGGCAGTCCGATTCATCGCGATAATGCGACGGATCCGCATCGAGCGGCTCGGATAGCAGCATGCTGATGCGGTTGACATGGCGGCGCCTGACGGCGCCGCCATGTGCTTTCACTCGTCCTTCCAATTCCATGGCTGCCAGCAGGCCTCCTTGGCTGTGCTGTAGCTCAGTCGTTGGTTTTGCGGTCACGAATACAGCAATGCCGCGTTTGCCACTGGCGCGCCAAACTCTCGTTTTGACCGTGTATTGCTTGGGGTCGCATTCGGACAGCAAGGCGAAGGCATTGCAGACGCATCGGTATGCGGCCAGTTGCAGTTCCACCGTCAAGCGTTTTGGCTGTCCGCGCAACTGGTAGCGCACAGCGGCTTCACTTGCCCAGAAGTCGGTGAAGGCCTCTGCATTCAGAACGGCATAGAGACCTTGCTCTTCGATCCGCATGGGATACAGGGCCAAGGCATGCTGGTCGAACAAACGGGCATGCGCCACGCCGCGGCTGTTCAGATCCATCGCGGCGTCGAAATGACGATGTCCTTTCAGCCAATCAACCAGCTCGTCACGGTAGTCGTCGAGGCGAAGCTGCATCTGCGCCATGTAAAGCACCTGGTCGCGCAGTTTGCTTTCGCTCGACAGGAAGCTGTTCTGCGCAAGTAAAAGCGCCTCTTTCTCAGCAACGCCTGACTTGCGGGCTTTGTCGAACAGCTCGGAAATTACCGTGCCCAGTATCAGCATTGCGGTCGCCGTGATGGCGAGAGCCTGCTGCGTGACGAAAATCTCGGCATCGTAGGTGCCGGGTGTATTCAGATACGGAATTTTCATCGCCGAGACGAAATTCACGGCCAGGATGCCGGTGGCCGCACCTCGCCAACCGTGCCGGAATGTCAGGCCAACGACAGGCAGGATCATCAGCATCAACAGGCCCTGATGGAATGCCAGTTCCAATGCCGGAATGGAGGCAATGCAATAGATCAGGGCGATAGCGGCGACTGCAACTGATGTGTCCCGGGCCGAATGCCGGGGATTGGCCTGTTCGCTTCGGCTTCTGGTGTACAGCAGTATCGGCAAGAGCACCATCAGGATCCCGAGATAGTCACCAACCGAGAACGTGTAGAAATTGGAGAGCGTTACGGATGCTCTGGGGCCATACAGGAAATAGTTCAGCGCCATGTTCGACGCGGATGACCACAGGGCGATCGACAGCGCCATGAGTGGAAGCCACTTCATCTTCTCGTGGTTGGTCTTGAATTTGTTGCGTAGCAAGACCGCCAGGGAAGCCACAAGCGGCATCAGCAGGAATGGACTGAGATAGGCCCAGTACACGCTGTACTGTTCGACCTTGGGTACCCGAATGACCAGCAGGGCGGCGGCATCGCCGGCAAAGAGATAGGGCCAGTAACGATAAGGCAGGAAAAGAAGCGAGGCAGCGCGGATTCCGGCAGGCAAATACCATTGATCGAACGAGAGGCACCATGTTCCCAGAAACAAAGCGCAGTAGACGGCGCTCAGCACGAATCCTTTGGCTGCGTCACTCCACTTGGCATCTTCCATTGCTTTCCCCTATGTCCTTGTATTTGGCCGAATCGGCGGTGCTTCAGTTACATGCAACTCCCATGCAAGCTATTCGCATAAAAGAGCGAATCCGTCAAATCCATTCGGACTGCACGATCCTTAAAGCGCCCCCAGAACCGCACCGAAAATCCGCAGGTTCTGGAGTTCGGATGCTTGCACCTCAGTGTACTCCGCATCTTTGCCGTAGCCGACGACCAGCCAGTGATCCCGACGTATCAATAGACGGCGGATATCGGGGCGGCCCCACAGGGAGTATGCGTAAGTGCCGCCATCCACGACCTGCTCGTGTCGGGTAGCAGTGATATCCACCAGTACAAGCGCATGCCGATCGATCTCTGGCTCCATGGCGTGCGATGGCTGCAAGGTCCAGCGGACTTCTTCGATCGCATTCAGGCCGATTTTGCGTCTCGCCAGAAAATCGGGCAACAGGATGCGGGCAGGTCCGTCCGCGTGACCGAATTCAGTGAGCCGTTCGATCGTGACGTGATCTACAGGCGCAGCGCCCGTACGAGAAGCAAGTGACGATGTCTTGTGGGGAGGGGTGTATCCCGCGTGAAGGAGGCGCTCATAGCCTTCGCTGATGCTTTCGGGGGCGACGCCGACGAGCGCGGCGATGGCGACGGCCCTCTCTGCGGGGATCGGCCGTCGGCCTGTCCGCCATTGCGAGACGTTGTTGCTTCCTACCCTCGCATGCGCCGCCACAGTGGTATTTCGGGTGCCGGAGTTGTCCATCGCTTCCGCGAAGGTACGTGCATATTTGTCCATGGGGTCATCCTAGACGAATTCGGTGATTCGACGTGGTGCCAGGAAAACTTTAGTTATTGACATAAAAAATAGCAATGCTATCTTCGCAAAAAAGCCCATCTGCTCCGACTGTATCAGGGCAAAAACCAAACGTTTGTTTGGAAAGTCGAGGGTGGTGGGACGGGCAGATGGCTGCTGCTGCAGTTGTCATGGAGATTGACCGAGCAGGCAAACGTCCGATGCCCGCCAAGGGATTCACAACGCGCTCTGGCCACACAAGGGAGGTGCTGCATGCTGATTCTGACTTGCCGTCTGGGCGATACCGTCCGCATTGGTAACGACATGAGCGTGACCCTGCAGAACCGATGCGGCGGCCGCGTCGCGGTCAGCGTGATCGCCTCTGCAGGCGCAGAACTATTCTTCGACAATGTCTGCCTGCGGCCATTCGTGCTGCCGAGCGGGGCGCAATCCTACCTGTTCTCGATGCAGGCGGTTCGGCGCTTCCGGGTTGGGGAAATCGAAATCTGCGTCTGGCTGCCAGGGGATGCAGTGTCGTTGGCTGCAGAGTGCGACGACTACATCCACATCGGGGTGGGGGCTCCGGAATCGGTTCGTGTCTACTGCGAAAAGAAGAGTGATGACATGCCGCCGCTGGATATACGATCAAATACAGCGGCTTCCGTTCTTCAGGCCTGAGGACGTCACGCCATGCTGATCCTGAATCGACGTGTGGGCGAGAGCATCTATATCGGCGACGATATCTGCGTGACCGTCTACGACAAATTGCGCTATCACGTCACCATGGGTGTGATCGCGCCGGCGGATGCTCGGTTGTTCTACGGGGACACGACTCTGCGTCCAGCGACACTTCCCGACGGCGAGCGGTTCTATCTGATTTCGATGTTGAACGCGGAAAGTGTCCGCATCAATGACGTCGAGTTCCACGTCAATTTCACGCCTTCCTATCTGGGTGGTGGTTCGCTTCGGAAGCGTCAGGTCCGAATCGGCATCGCCGCACCGGATTCCGTCTCAGTCAATCGCGAAGAAATCCATCTGCGTCATCTTGAACGCGATGGCAAGCGGCATCCGTCCATGTCGTTCGCCTCCTGGCTTCGCCAGGCGAATTTGGCCGTGTCCTCCCGCGTCGCCGTCTGATACAGCCTGTCCATCGGCTCTGCGCTGGTGTGTTGCGGTCCGCTTGATGCCGCGACTGCGGCGCCTGATCCTTTGCGCGCCACCGCTGGCGCCATCTATCTGTCTGTGCCGTTTCCGGGCGCCGCCCAAACGACGATCAGTCACGCCTCAAAGAGATTCGAGGCCCGGTCGGCGAACGCGTGGCTGGCCGACTACAATTAGGTCGTGTCGACACGCGGCCCGGAGGGGCCGGGGAAGCTGTCCGCATTCGGCCGCATGTGCCGAGACGTGGTGAAAATCAATATATATCAAAGAGATGTGGATGCCATGGTGTTGATGATCGACAACTACGACAGCTTCACCTACAACCTGGTGCAATACCTGCAGACGCTGGGCGCGGACGTGAAAGTGGTGCGCAACGACGAGCTGACCGTCGCAGAAATCGAGGCGCTGAACCCATCCGGCATCGTCATCTCGCCTGGCCCGTGCACGCCCAACGAAGCGGGCGTGTCGGTGGATCTGATCCGCGAGCTCGGTGCGCGCATCCCGATCCTGGGTGTCTGTCTCGGACATCAAAGCATCGGTCAGGCCTATGGCGGTGATGTTGTCCGCGCCGGCAGGATCATGCATGGCAAGACGTCCCGGATCCGTCATGGCGGCCAGGGCGTGTTCGCGGGCCTGCCCGACGGCTATGAGGCCACCCGCTACCATTCGCTGGTCGTTGATCGCGACACGCTGCCTGACAGTCTCGAAATCACCGCCTGGACCGAGAACGACGATGGTTCGATCGAGGAAATCATGGGGCTGCGCCATCGCGATCACCCTGTGGAAGGCGTGCAGTTCCACCCGGAATCAATCCTGACCGAGCACGGCCATACCCTGTTGAAGAATTTCCTCGCGCGCGCAGCCTGATGGCCGTTGATGCGCTTGGCGCGTCGTCGGCAAGATTGCGCGACAGTACTCTGAATCCAGCATTGCGAATCACGCCCATGTCGATCACCCCCCAGGAAGCGCTGCAACGCACCATCGAACACCGCGAGATCTTCCACGATGAGATGGTCGAGCTGATGCGCCAGATCATGCGCGGCGAAGTTTCGCAATCGATGGTGTCGGCCATTCTCACCGGGCTGCGGGTGAAGAAGGAAACTGTCGGCGAGATCGCCGCAGCGGCGACGGTGATGCGCGAGTTTTCGAACAAGGTCGAGGTGGCAGACCGCGCGCGGCTGGTCGATATCGTTGGTACCGGTGGTGACGGTGCCCATACCTTCAATATCTCAACCGCCAGCATGTTCGTGGTGGCCGCTGCGGGCGCGAAAGTCGCCAAGCACGGCAATCGAAGTGTGTCCTCGAAATCGGGCAGCGCTGACGTGCTCGAAGCGCTCGGTGCGAATATCGAATTGCAGCCCGAACAGGTGGCTGCATGCATCGAAGAAACCGGTATTGGCTTCATGTTTGCACCGGTCCACCACCCGGCGATGAGAGTTGTCGCGCCGGTGCGTCGCGAAATGGGCGTGCGCACGATCTTCAACATCCTCGGACCTCTGACGAACCCGGCCGGTGCGCCGAATATCGTGATGGGCGTATTCCATCCTGACCTGGTCGGCATTCAGGCTCGCGTATTGCGAGAACTCGGTGCGCAACGAGCACTCGTGGTGTGGGGCCGTGATGGCATGGACGAACTCTCGCTTGGTGCGGCATCGCTGGTCGCCGAATTGCGGGATGGCAGAATCCGGGAGTACGAAGTCCATCCCGAGGATTTCGGTATCGGAATGGCCGCAAGCCGCAATCTCCGCGTCGAGGATGCGAACGAATCGAAAGTGATGCTGATCGAGGCTCTGGACAATACGCCTGGTTTGCCGCGCGATATCGTCTGCCTCAATGCTGGTGCGGCCCTGTATGTCGCCGGCAGTGTCGACAGCATCGCTCAGGGGATCGAGGCCGCACGCGTGGCACTCGCCAGCGGTGATGCGCGTGCGAAGTTGGAGCATTTCATCGCCACCACGCAGAAACTGGCCGCATCATGAGCGATCCACGATTCGCAGGCATTCTCGAGCCACCGTACTATGCGGTGGTCTTCACATCGTTGCGTAACAGCGAGGATGCGGAAGGGTATGCCGAGGCCGCCGCGCGGATGATGGAACTCGCCGCGCAGCAGCCCGGCTATCTGGGTGTCGAGTCCGTACGCGACGCCGATGGCGTTGGTATCACCGTCAGCTATTGGCGCAGCGAAGCCGATGTTCTCGGCTGGAAACATCAGGCCGAACACGCGGCTACCCGCATGCGCGGTCGTCGTGACTGGTACACGCGCTACATCACCCGTGTCGCAAAAGTGGAACGGGCTTACGACTGGATGGCGAAACCGAACACATGAATCACGGAACTTCTCCTGAGCCACGCGCGGACATCCTCCAGCGCATCCTTGATCGCAAAGTGGAAGAAGTCGCTGAGCGCAGTGCACGGATTTCGATCGCTGCTCTGCGCGCACAACTCGATGATGCGCCTCCGACGCGCGGATTCACAGATGCGATCGAATCGAAACGTGCAGCAGACTTGCCTGCGGTCATTGCCGAAGTGAAGAAGGCAAGTCCGTCGAAGGGCGTGATCCGCGCCGATTTCGACCCCGCTGTAATTGCGCGCAGCTACGAAGCCGGCGGCGCGGCTTGTCTATCCGTGTTGACTGACGTTGATTTCTTCCAAGGTGCCGATGCGTATCTACAGCAGGCGCGTGCTGCCTGCGCGTTGCCGGTGCTGCGCAAGGATTTCATCATCGATCCGTATCAGGTCGTGGAAGCGCGAGTGCTCGGTGCCGACTGTATCCTGCTGATCGTCGCGGCACTCGACGACGCACAGTTGTCGTCGCTGTATCGCGAAGCGATGTCGATCGGACTCGATGTGCTGGTCGAGGTACACGATGACGATGAGCTGGCGCGTGCGCTCGCTCTGCCCTCTATCGATGGCCGTCAACCACTCATCGGTGTGAACAATCGCAATCTGCGTACGTTTGAGGTCTCGCTGGAAAATTCTATCGACCTCAAACGTCGAATGCCGGAAGGCAGAATCCTCGTGACCGAAAGTGGTATCGCGACACATGTCGATGTGGCGCGGATGCTGGCGGCCGATATTCACAGCTTCCTCGTCGGCGAGACCTTCATGCGCGATGCAGACCCCGGTGCGGCATTGCAACGGCTGTTCTTTCAAGCGTGAGTGACATGAGCCGTCATCGTTATCCGGTCCCGGTGGTCGATGCCCCACTGGTCGTATTCGATTTCGATCACACGCTGTACGACGGCGACTCCGGCACGCATCTGTTCAAATGGCTGATTGGACGCGCCTGGTGGCGGATGTTGCTTGCGTTGCTGATCGTGCCGGTGTGCGGCCCGATGATCGCCTGGATGCCGACCCGGCGTCGAGGCATCTCCGGTTTCGTTTGGGTTGGTACGCTCGGCATGCGCACGGTTGCCGATTTCGATACGGAAACCGATCGTTATGTGATGGCGCATACCGACGCGATCAAAGAAAGATTGTTGCCGATCGCGCTTGATGTGCTGCGCGCGCATCGCGAGGCTGGCGACCGTGTTGTCATTGCCACCGGCGCGCCTCCCGAGCTGGCGCGCGCGATTCTGGCGTTCGTCGCGCACGAAGACCTTCCGGTCATCGGTACGCAGGTTGGGCCGAAATTCGGCGCAATCGGCGCAGTGCGTCACTGCCACTACCGGATGAAGATGACGATGATCCGCGACGCCGGCTTCACTGCGCCGGTCGACAAGGCTTACTCCGACAGCAGCGCCGACCTGCCGCTGCTGCAGGCAGCGCAGCATCCGGTAGTCGTCAATCCGAAGGCGAAGCGTGTCGCGATGTTTCGTCGTGTGTTGCCTGCCGGCACCCCGATCCTGAATTGGGGATGCCCGGGGCGGGGCGGAGAGGCGGTTTGATCCGGCGATAAGCGCAGCCGTTCTGTGGCAGCGGCCAGGTCGTGACGGATAGCAGTGTGCGTCCTCGAAATCAGTGACGCGTCCATCATTGCAGGCACGATGTGCACGAAGTGTTTGTTCGGGATGATGCAAGGCAGCCCTTCCTGAGATCGCCGACTGCGCCCTTCGGCCGCAGCCGAGTCAGGGCACTGTAGGAGGCGTCATTCCTTGGCCCGCTATGTCGAAGATGCGGCCACCCGATGTGGTGCCATCGCTACATCGAACTCCCCGTTGCGTGGCGTCAGCTTGCCGATTCGGGTGATTGCCCGCTGGGTCGCGCCATCGCAACAATTCCTACGGTAGGCGCCACTTGCTTGTCTCGCAGCTGTCGTTACATCCCGACGCGCTGGCTGGCTTACCGCCGCGTATCGGTCATCGTGGTGGTGACCCCGGCCGAACTGGACGCCATCCGCTGGCATCTGAAATGACAGCCCACCTATGTTCGGATCACTTTGGTCAAGCGATCGAAGCCAAGCACGCACCGCTTGTTGGTCCTCGCAGGATTGGAAGGGCCAGAACCCCACAGCAAGTCCGGCAGATCATAAACCGTGATGATTGTCGCGCTTTTAGCCCATTTGTGATCGTTTCATGATCGCCTGATGAGACCTCCGTGAGGTCTTGGCATGAATTTGACGACCCTGAAGTCGAAGATCGATTCGTGGATGCGGTCCAACTCAGATGCAAAGCAGCTGGGCCATTCACGTCGGAAGCCAGGGTTGGCACTAGCAAGAAGCCTTTCAGCCTGTAGAGGGGTAACGCCGCTCTGACATCAGTTTTTACCCCGCCGAAAAATCATCTGATCAATCGGAAATCACATTCTGGAGAGTGTCATGGAACGCAAGATCGTCAAAAAAATCAGCATCAGAGCTGTGACTGCCTGTATCGCGCTGGGCTGTCTGCCGGCATACGCTCAAAATTTTGATCCGCCGGGCACGCACACTTGGACGTTGGATAAAGCCTCGAATACCGGTGTTGCGAACGTCACCAGCCCGAGATACATCACGGGCGTTCCAGGCCTGCTGTACGGCAGGGATTTCCTGATAGGGGGAAAACCGACCAATACGTTCACTTCGACGAAGTTAGGCTACATTCCGATCGCCGTTGGCGCTTCCGTGTCCAGCACTGCTTGTTCTGTGGGGACATGCAGCGCTTCCGTCTCGTATGGCACGAACAATTGCACGACTCAGCAGACGACCTATGGGCTCACGGCCACCACGGACATTCCGAGCATCACGAGTCTGACGCTTTCCTACCAGACGCAGTACACATACAAGTCTTGCTCAAAGGACTCCTCTACAGCGACAACCACCATCGCCAAGGGCGGAATTCCTTCGGGTCAAAAAGTGTATCCGATTCTAGCCCTTGGCTATAAGAATGCGACTGCGGCACATAGCGGCAACAAGATCTTCTTCAGCCCGGCGATCAAGAGCAGTACGAATGACCAGAACTCCACGCTGTGGACTCAAGTGCACACCATGTGCAAAGCGCTCGGGTGGTCTGCTCCTACGACGCACTGGTCGTCCGCTCGTGATGTCGTCAAGCAAACCGGCTTTTGTTACCTCGGTACGACCCGATCGCTGAAAGGTACTGCTGTTGGGCCGCAGCCTTTTGAAAGGGTCGCGACCTTCCCGAAGGTCGCGGAATCAGCGACTCGTAATGTCGGAACTTGGTACGCTGCATCGGCCTATTGACCTGTCTGGATAATCTCGGATGAGCGCCGTTGCGCTCACGGTCACCTGCCCGGTCGTCCGATGGAATGATCGGGCAGTTTGCCAACAGATGGCATCTTTCCGACTTTGCGACAGAAACATGATTGCCATATGGTCGCATTTGTTTTCAAGGCAGGAAGGAATGCCTGTATCTCTGCATCAGAACTGCCGTCCGAGGGTGAGGTATGGCGGCGACACCGCCGTCGCGTGCGCAGATGCCCAGAAGGCAGCGAAGACTGATGTCCGATCACATTGCATCCACTGCATGTTGCTGAAATATTGTGTGAGGCGTCCGGAGAATTCGATTCTGCACCGTGATTTTCATCGCAAGTCATTGGTGATTTGTTTGATCGTTAGTCGATGAGCGCGAAAAGCGCTGGCTTATGTCCAAATATTATTATTTCAACAGTCATTTAGTCATGTTTTCGGAAATGAAAGTGATGCTTTTGTTCTTGCGAGCCTGATGGTCGGTGTTGAGCGAAGGCAAGAAATTGGAATAAACGTATTAAAGCCAAGAGGCTTGGGAGTTAGTGTCGTGGGCAAAAAAAACTTTTCTCTCCGGAAAACGTCCATGGCGGTCTGCATTGCCATCGCGGTGGGCGCATGTGTGCTGCTGGTGACCGCACAGAGTAAGGGGCCAGCCGTCACCCGCGATCACGTGGTGACGCCTGATTCCGTTGTTTCAGGTAAAGCGACGACGTCTGCAGGTAAAGAAGATCCGCCTGCGAGCGAGCGGGAATCCTCCGCTGGGGGGGTGGACATAAAATTCAATGCCGCTACTGTTTACGATGCTCTTGAGCCATTGGGTCAGCAGCTTCCCAGGTTGAGAGCAGAGGCCGCCCGCGGAAATGCTTACGCGATTTGTATCTTGGCGACTGCGCTGGATTCTTGCGTGAAACAAATGATGGGATCGAACGAAAGCCCATGGAAAGATTTGTCTTCCGGCGACGCGATCGAGAAAGGTAACGATAGACAGATCCAAGAGTTCTCCGCTGAACTGGAAAAACACAAGCGTCTGGATTTCATGTGCACAAGCGTCAATCAGAATGACATGCTGGAAAGGGATGCGTGGATGTTGAAGTCGGCTGTGTCGGGAAATCCTCGCTCGATGGCCCGCTTCGCACTTAATCCGGACTTTGCGGGCGTGATGCGCATGGATGACATCGATAGAATGATTGAATACCGGAAGTCTGCGGAAAACATGCTGAATCGTGCCGCCGCAGCGGGTGTGCAGGACGCAATCCTTGGCGTTTATCGAGCGTATTCCTACGGGGCAATTGTCACATCCGTCGGGGAGTTGAAGGTGGATAAAGATCCAGCGAAAGCGGTGGCGGCGGCGAAAGTAATTCTACCTTTCTTGGGTGATGCCGAACGAAAAGAAACAGAGAGCGGGATCAGCATGTTGATTGCCAATATGGGCAAGGCTCAACAGGCGCGCATGGTGTCCGATGAAAGGGCATACAAAAAAGCGTATCAATCGCGAGCCGCTGCCGAAATTGCTGGGCGGGAGGCAAAAGCGGATTCCCCGGAGGCTGTTTGTTCTAGTTATGCCCAATAGCGTGGGCATCTGGTGAGTGCGAGGTCAAGAGTCAGGCCTCGCAAAAAGATTAGAGTTGCTAAGTTAAACCAAGTCTGGAGCCCGTCTGCGGAACCATATAATTGCGATTGATGTCATGCTGCGAGCAGTGGTGCCAACTCGCCGTCAAGCACAATCTGATTCTCCAGCGCCTGATGCCAGTAGCGGATTGTCTTCTATATCCTGCCGATCTCATGGATGCCAGGTGTAGTGAGTTCGTCACCGTTTTCTTTTTTCGGAATGATCCGCCGATTGAGAAGTGCGTTGCTTGTACGCTTTCACGAGATCCATTGGCAAGGTCCTTTCGCCAGCCAAGGCTTGCGCGTTCAGATGGGCGGCGCTGATCCTTGCTTCACTGTTCGATGCCAGCGCCACCCGCAGTTCCAGCAAGTTCGTTCGATAATCATGTGATAGCCGTTCGGGATCATATCCGCGCAGTTCCGCCAAGACTTGTTCCGCTGCCGCTGCATCGCCGCGCTGTAGCAGGAATTCAATCAAGGCCTCGCTGGCCTTCAGCATGCGCGCAGGATGTCCCATCAGGCGCGTCTGTGACAAGGCTTTGCGGAATTCGGCCTCCGCGTTTTGCGATTTCCCTTGAGACCACAGCAGCCGCCCGAGAGCGATGTGGCCGACTATTGATTCAGGTTCTCGAAGCGCTTTGAGTTGAATGGGTGAGGGCGCGGGCATGGTGCTGCCTTTGGCTGCGAGGTCCTGTGCGGCGATCATCCACAGTAGCAGTGCACCTTCTTTGCTCTCCAGGTTCAGGTCATCGTTGACGTTATATCGGTCGAATGCCTCTGCTTCTGAAGCGGTAGCCAGTGCCTGTTCGGCGTTGCCGGATGCGAGGTGATACGTGGCCGTCGTGATCGAAGAATAACGGGGGTCATGCATGGCATCCGCTTCTTCAATCAAAGAGGATGCTTCGCGCAAGCGGCCCATGCCCGTCAGCACGAGGGCACGTAGCTGATATACCCGGGTTCGGCGTTCGGAATCTGGCACCGTCTTCAATAACTGCATGCAGCGATCGCTGCTGGCCAATGCATCGCTCCAACGCAGCAGCTCGATCTGAATCTTGGTTGTGGCATTGCGCGCGTAGATTTCCTGGACCGGGTTGTTGGACTTCTCACTGAACTTGGCGATCTCGTTCATGAGCTCCAATGCTTCGCTGAATCGCCCCATGCGCATATGGATGCGTGCCAACGTGTCTGCGGCGTCTGCTGCGCCGCGCTTGTCACCTGCCATCAGCAACAGATCCCGCGCCCGCACAAGATCGCGCATGGCGGGTTCGAGCTGTTGGGTTTTCATGAAGCCATAGCCTCGTGCTGATAGCGCTTCACCCATCGCCTTTGGTGATGCTGCATTGCCAGCAGACTCCAACAACTTGACCGCTGACTGCGCCGGCGCCAAGACTTCCGGTCCCGGCTTTCCCGCCGAACCACTCAATACCGCCTGCAAGGCGAACAACTGGGCCTGCCAGACGGGATCTGCCGCATCCTTGGCGCGTACCTGCTGCAGTGCCAGTTTCTCCATGGCGCGATCAAAACGTCCCCGTGCGATGTCCAGCCGGATCTCCAGAACACGGGCATCACGTGAATCCGTCACATGCGCAGGCAAGTTCGCCAATCCCTCACGCACTTCTTCATATTTCCCCCGCCAAAGCGTCTCCTCAAGGCGTGCCAATGGCGTCGCGATTGTCGCGGCAACGGGTGATGCCGTCGTTGCAGCCAGTTCAGTCTTGCGCGGCTTCCAAGCGCTGAATGCCACAGCGAGCAAGGTCAAAGTCAGTGCAAGCGCCAAGCGTAACGTTCTGTTGCGGTACCACGCAGTCACTTCTACGGATGCTGTGGGCGGGGCTGCATGAACTTGCGGCGACGGCGAGATTTCAGGTGCAGCTGCGCTTACCTGTGCTGGCAATGGCACGTCTACTGCCAGTGCTTGTGGTGCAGCGCTTGTGTCCGTGATCTCGTTAAGCGCCCCCACCCATTGATAACCCACGCCCGACACGGTGCGGATCAGCTTTTGCGCTTGGCCGTCATCCCCGATGGCGCGCCGCGCGGCGAGTATCACCTGCGCCAACTGATGGTTGGACACATTTTCGTGTCGCCAGACGATGTGGATCAGCTCGTCGTACCCGACCACGCGCTGATGGTGGGTGATCAGATGGTTGATGCAGTCCAACACCTTGCGGGAGGCATCGACCGGCTGCCCCTGTCGTTTCAGCAGAGATCCTGTCCGGTCAAGACTGTACTCCCCCCAGCGATACAACATTTTGATCTACTCCGAATTCCGTTTTTCTGTAGTAGGGCAGCAGGAGCAACCGTGCGCGCATCCAGTTCTGGTCGTGATTAGACGCCACATTCGGGCTGCACGTCGTGCGAGCATGATCGAGGAGGCAAATGAGGCAGGCGAGTGCTTTCATCGCTGATGTTCATGTCGCCGGGAAAGTTTATTCTTCCGACGGTTTGCTCCTGCTTCCGATTCGGGAGAAGTAACCCGACAGAAGTGAGCTGCTATCGTTTTGCTCGCCGATTCAAGGTGAAAGGCGTGCGGTGTCGGTGATGTGTGGCTCACCTGCCTGTGGAGCACGTTGGACATACGCTTTTACTACATCCTCCGGTAGCCTCCTTTGTCCGGCCAGAGCGTGCGTGTTGCGATAGGTAGCCTTGACCGCTGCATCGTCGCCCGCAGCCAGCGCCACCTTCAAGCCCAGCAGATTCGCGTGATAGTCATGATCCAGCCATTCGGGATCATGCGCCCGCAGCTTGGCCAGCACCTGTTCTGCCGCCGCCGTGTCGCCGCGCTGCAGCAGCAATTCAATCAAGGGTTCACTGGCCAGCAACATTCGAAAGGGACGGTTCGTCTGCTGTGCCTGTTCCAGTGCGAGTTGGAACTCGGCTTTTGCATCCTGCGATTGCCCTTGGGACCACAGCCATCGCCCACGAGCGATGTGGCCGATGCTTGATTCGGGCTGCTGCAAGGCCTTCCGTTGGGCGGGTGACGGTGCGGGCATGCTTTTGCCGTTGGCGGCCAGATCCTGTGCGGCGATCATCCACAGCAGCAGGGCTCCCTCCCTGTTCTCCAGGATCAGGTTGGTCTTGTCGTTCGTGTCATCTTCGCCGAATGCCTCTGCCGCAGCGGCCAACGCCTGTTCCGCTTGGCCGGAAGCAAGGTGATACATGGCGGGAATGGTCAATGATCTGCGTTCCTTGTCCATGGCATCCACTTCTTCGAGTAGCGATCCCGCTTCGCGCAATTGGCCGCTGCCGGTGAGCGCCAATGCGCGCAACTGCATGGTCCGGGTTCGACGCGCGGAATCCGGAACCGATTGCATCAATTGCATGCTGCGCTGACTGCTGGCCAGCGCATCGCGCCAGCGCAGCAGTTCGATTTGAATCTTTGTAGCGGTGTTGCGGGAAGCAATTTCCGCGACCGGATCCTGGTATCGCTTGGCCACGGCGGCTATTTCGATCATCTGGCCCAGCGCGTCGGCCAAGCGTCCCGTTCGCATCCAGACGCGTGCCAAAGAGCTCCTGGCGATTGCGGCGCGCCGGTTGTCGCCGGCTTGCAGCAGCAGGTCCCTTGCGCGGACGAGGTCTCCCATGGCGGGCTCGAACTGGCTGCTTTTCATCAAGGCATTGCCCCGCGTTGACAGCGCTTCGCCCATGATCTGCGGTGATACCGCATCGCCCGCAGATTCCAGTAACTCGACCGCCAATTGCGCGGGTGCCAGGACTTCCTGCGCCGGTCTTCCGGTCTTGGCATTCAGGATGCTCTGCGCGGCAAGCAACCTCGCCTGCCAGACAGGATCCGCAGCAGCCTTGGCCCGTGTCTGCTGCAGCGCCAGCTTTTCTTCCGCGCGCTCGAAACGCCCGCGTTCGATATCCAGTTGGAATTCCAGAATCCGGGCATCCGCAGAATCAGCCAGTGGGGCAGGCAGTGTCGCCAATCCCTCACGAACCTCCTCGTATTGCCCTTTCCATAGGGCTTCCTTGAGGCGTGCCAAGGGATCCCCGGTTGTGGTGGTGAAAGTCGATGCCCTGACGGAAGCGGGTTCTGTCTTATGCAGTTGCCAGCTGACGACTGCGACGACGATCAGGATCAATGCGGCCGCTGTGTGGCGTTTGCCGCTGTGGTACCACGCGATCGCCACAGCAGGCTGCCCGGGTGCCTGGATGCCCGCATCCGCCGGTACATGACGGGAAATTTCCGATGAGGGCTCGACAGCATTCGCCGGTACAGGCGGAAGTGCGTCGGGCGCCTGTGCCGGGACTGCGACACACTCGTCATTGACTTCGCTGAGTGCTCCGACCCATTGATAGCCGAGTCCGGATGCGGTACGGATCAGGCGCTGCGATTGGCCGTCATCCCCGATCGCCCGCCGTGCGGCGAGCACGACCTGCGCAAGCTGATGGTTGGATACATTCTCATGCCGCCATACGGTGCGGATCAGCTCGTCGTATCCGACCACGCGTTCATGGTTGGCGACCAGGTGGCTGATGCAATCGAGCACCTTGCGTGAGACTTCGACGTGCTCCCCGTGCCGCGTCAACAGGCCAGCTTCACGATTCAGGCTGTATTCGCCCCAGTGGTAACGCATGATGACCCTACTCCGATTGATTCCTTTCCACACACGGACTGCAGTATGCGGTCTATGTGCCAACGGGCTGCGCCCAAACCCTGTACCTCGATCCGCGCGCTATCGAGGCCGCCTATCAGTCTGTCGTGAACAGACGGGTGCGTCGAGGCGTTGTCGCCGCGACTCTGGGGGCTATCGCCGATACGGGCGAGGTTAGACCTTCCTCACGGAATTATGGCGCTGGCGGTCTGTTGCCGCCAGCGCATCCGAAAGCAGCGAAAAGCCGCGTCGCCTGCCATCGCCGTCCAGGAAGCGCAGGAACCGGCTGCCAGTACGCTGCACAATGTGCTGTGGAGTATCTCGGCGATTTTGAATCGAGCAACTCAGACGATACCTTCACGGCCATCGGTTCTGGGGGGTGGGCGGCAGATCAAGTGGTGCATGACCGTTGGGTGGGGCGTTTCTCTCGGCACGGACCAATGGTCTCGGAAGGCTGATTCCGGGTATCCCTGGTTTTTCCCAGCGGAGCTGTGGGTGACGCCGCCCTCTGGCCATGGGCATTGCCAAGAGATCGGTTCAGTCGATGGTTTGAAGAAACCAGCCTGCCCACTGTATTGCCCGCCTGCTTTACACCGCAAATGACGATTGGCAAGCTGCAAGCCACGACGAAAAACGACACGCCCCGCATCAGCGGGGCGTGTCGTGCTCTCAATCCTTCTCATGCGGCGGCATTGGCGTCGCCGCTGCCGCCCCAATCATTGTGCGGTAAAGCCTTTACATGATCGGCATCCCATGGCGCGCAATACTCGGTTCACATCGAGGTGGATTTGTAGGCCGTCCATTGCAGCGATGTTGAATTCACTGTAGGGAGCGGAAGGCGGTATCTGGGGTCTGGCGTGTAGACCCAGCCGGCAATCCCGGTTCCCAGCGAAACCATTTGATCCTGCTCGCCCCATCCATTGGTGACTTCACGCGAGAGCGCCTTCGGATTGCCATACTGGTCAATCTCTTGCACAAAGTATTTGGTAGCGAGGCGCTGGGTTTGATCCGGGCTCGGATTTTCGAACGTCGGCGTTGATGAGGATGCGTTCATTCGGCCCCAGCCAAGCAGATACCGGGGGTTCTGGGAGGAATCAAGGCCGAGGTAAACGAGCTGCGGATAGGATAGAGAGTGGCCACTATCGCTTGCGACCCATGTGGTTGATAGCACGGCCCCATAGGCATTGAAGCGAACCAAACCGATTTTGGTGGTCTGTGCGACGTTCGGATTGTCGGACCCAACGATTACACCGATGAATCCTCCGCCTTCAAGTGGCAGAAGCGAAGTTCCACCGCCGTTGTACCAGAGGGTTCGGGCTGGGTTTGCAGATCTGAAGACATCGCGAACCAGATTCGTATTCTGGTTTTCAACATGCATCCAGATTCCGCCCTTGGTGTAGTCGTTGGCAACTCCGTGCCAGTCAGTGGTACAAAGGGCGGCGAAATATGACAGGATAAAAGGGCTACCTGTCCCAGTCGGATTGAATGCAGGTCGATTCGCCAGCGTATGTCCTGGTGCGCACATCCACTTCCAGCCCCGCGATGTTTCAATGGCATCCGTAGACCGATTGACTACGATAAAGCTGTCGCCCTGGTGTTGGGTGCCTCCAGCATCCTTGCCAGTCGTGGACTTCATCGAGATGCCGTAAGCGCCAGTCCCGTAAACGAGATATTGATTGCCGTATTCCCAGCCTCCCCCGATCGCCTTGCTGACAACATAGCTCAGGGGCGTCGCGGTGCCTGTAGGCGAGGCAGGGGTGCCGTTCCACTCGTATAACCACATGTGGTCGTCAGTCGCTTCGCCGGTGAGCCAATCTCTCCAATCATTGCCTGTAGCGGTGTTTGGAAGAGAAGCCACCAGATCCTTGGTGGCGCCAGTCGACCCGGAAGGCCTTCGGCACATCGCTGCCACAGTGGAGCAATCCGGTGCTGCCACAATACCGTTCATTTCCTTGCATGCAGAAAAGTCGCGTTGTGCGAAACCACTCACGGCCCCGGTGCTGCTCACATTTGCAGAGATGATCGCGCCTTGCGTCGCAGCGCTTGATGTCGTCTTCGTCGTCACGGACGCAAAAATCTTTCTCTGGCCGTTGTAAACGCAAGACGCGGAATACATCCGGCGCGGCACCACGGCGTCGGGATGTACGGATAAGATCCGGATCACCCAGGGATGCTCGCCAGCCGTGACGCGTGAATTTGTCAGTGTGTTTGATACTGTCGATGTGGTACCGGCAGCAGGTAGAGCCGCCTGGGCGGATAGTGCCAACGTCAGTGCGGCGGATAGGGCCGTGACTTGTGCAATCGCCTGTATGTTCTTCATGAATGACTTTCCTGGTCAGAAGTGGTCGTGACGACTTGGTTAACGACATGGGGTAGAGCCGAGTGTCCATACTTAGACAGTTCCATGGCGGGCGTGGGCTCCACCACGCTCTGCCTACCCCTGCTATGAATGACCCGGACGGGTTTTGGTTCGGCCATCGCCATCCACGGCATCACATTGGCCTCCATCGTTACGTGATTCATGCAAAGCCAGCATGCGGGTCGCATGAAATGGGCATGAATCGAGCACGAATCGAGCACGAAACGAGCCGCAGCGAGCGAATATCGCCAAGTGCGTCACTTTTTCAGCTGCAGATTGGCAAGAGAGGTGGCGCTGGAGTCTGCCCCGTCATTGCTGCCGCCTCGTAGTGGCCAGATTCCCATCTTGTGTGCCGTCCGATCTTCCGAGCCTCGCCGGGCTGCCCGATTGGATTGCCGCCTTGCGATCAGCGCGCGGAAAAAGTGTGGGTCAGTGTGGAATGACGCTGGCTGAAACCTCGTCATGTCTGCCGTTTTCAACTGGCGATAGGTTGTCCAAGTGAAGGGCCAGCGACTGTCCCGCCGTAAATGGTTGATGCAACTTGATTTCCGCATGTGCGGGGATGGCGAAGCGCTGAGTCACGGTTCGAGTACGTGCCATTGAGGTCAGAGGGCTTTTCTTGACTCCAGCGGGAAGATGCGCGCGTGACCCAGGCCATATGCTCGTTTCATGCTGACTTCGTGCCCGATTCATGCTGTCTTGGCATGACTCTCCCGACTGCGGAGGCAACGATTGATGGGTGGACGGTACCGGCTCAGCCGGGCCCGAATCGATTCATCCATGCTTGGCATCACAGACGGGGAAGAGGGGGCTGAGAAGTCCTTCTTGACTCGCTGGGCGCAGAAAAATCGTGACCTACCCAATCAACATATCAGGACGATTGAAATGAATATATTTGCCAGATCAACAATGCTGTCGCTATGCGTGACTTTCGCCATCGGCAGCCTTTCGAGCGGGACTGCCCATGCTGCAGTTGGGCCTGTCGCCGAGTCGATCACCGCCTCCAAGCTGATCTATACGCCAGAAGAAATGTTCGGTTTCAATATTGACCGCTACCTTGCCAAACGAGCACCTCATCTCCGCAGTCAGAGTGAAGTGATCTCGCACTGGGCCGGCTACAGCAGTATCAGTCCAAAAGTCCTCATCGCACTGATGGAGCAACAGTCCGGCGTGGTCACGCGTGCGCGCATCCGTGGCAACGCCATGGCCCGTCCGTTCGGAAAGCTCTCGCGCCAGAATGGATTCAACAACCAGGTCAAGGACGTTGCCCAACAGCTACAGGCGATCGTGGATTCTCAGCGAAACTCTGCAGCTGCAGCAAAGACACAGGGCAAGGCGTTCATTTCAGAAAACCCTCTCCAGGTGCTGTATGCGAAGGCGGGTGAAAGTGCATCCAGCGCGGTTGTTCTGGGTGATGCGCAATTTTCAAGTACCTATGCTGCGCTTTTCAATGAAACATTGAGCGCCAAAGTTGCACCGGATCTCTTTTCTGAAAAAATCACTGCCAATGCCGGCTTCAGCACCGGAGTCGTCAACTTATGGTTACCGTACCCGACAGGTCAGAGTTGGTGGGTAGGCCCGGCGCATGCCAACAATGGCAGCAACAACGCGATCATGTCGTCGCTCGATATGAACCAGGGAAGCAATAAATGGGGCGACGACCAGACTAATAACCGGGTCATGGCGTCGGCCAAAGGAACATTCAAGCGGCACTCGTCGTGTTTTGCTGAAATCATTCATGCCGAAGGCTGGTCAACCACTTACTATCACATGGACAATCTGCAAATCGCGGATGGCGTCGCCGTTCTGAAGGGCGCCTATATCGGAAATCCTGCCAAATCGAGTAAGCAAGCTCTTTGCGGCGGCGGGACTTCTTCTGGCCCCCATGTGCATTGGTCACTCAAACAAAATTCTGCTTTCCACAGTCTTGATGGTCTTTCGCTTTCCGGGTATATCGTCGGTGCGAAATCCACCATCAGCTATGATGACGATTGTACAAAGAGCTTCCTGTATTTCTACCCGAAATATTATTGTGCGTACGTGAAAGTACCGAACAATCCGTAATAGACCACTATATAAGTGGATGCGACTGCGGGGTCAGGTTGAGTTCTCTCGGAGCTCTGCCTGATCCCATTCAAGTCGATGGCGGGAAGCCCGAGACCTGTGTGCAGGTCAGTTCATCGCATCACCCGCTCAGACGCTGGTGTCGTAGTGAACATTCTCATAGTACAAAAGAGCGTTCAAAAACCCGGTAGGCTGAATGAGTCGGATTTTTCTAAGGCGAAAGGCGTGCTGTGCCGGTGATATGCGGTTCGCCCATCTGTGGGGCACGTTGTGCATAGGCACTCACGACATCCGCTGGCAGCCTCCGTTCGCCGGCGAGCGCTTGCGTTTTGCGATACGCAGTCTTGACCCCTGTCTCGTCGCCTGCCATCAGCGCGATTCGCAGGCCCAGCACATTCGCGCGATAGCTCTGGTCCAGCAGATCAGGATCATATGCCCGCAGCATGGCCATCACCTGCGTCGCGGTTTGCATGTCGCCGCGTTGCAGCAGTAATTCGATCAAGGGCTCGCTGGCCAGCAGCATGTGGAATGGTCGATTCGTTTGCTGCGCCATTTCCAGCGCTCGCTGGAATTCCGCCTGGGCGTCATGGGGTTGTCCCTGGGACCACAGCCATCGTCCGCGCGCAGTATGGCCGATGCTGGATTCGGGTTGCTGCAGGGCCTTGCGTTGAGCGGGTGAAGGCACAGGCATGGCGTTGCCCATCACTGCCAGATCCTGCGCGGCGGTCATCCACAGCAGTAGCGCACCTTCCTTGTTTTGCAGGAGCAGATTTGTCTTGTGGTCGTTGGGGCTATCTTCGCCGAATGCTTCTGCGGCATCTGCCAGGGCCCGTTCGGCGTGGCCGGATGCGAGGTGAAACATGGCGGAGATCGTCAAGGACTTGCGTTCCTTGGACAATGCCTCGGCTTCTTCGAGCAGAGACCCGGCTTCACGCAGTTGCCCGTTGCCTGTCAATGCCAAGACACGCAGTTCGAGTGTTCTGGCCCGGCGCACGGAATCAGGCGCCGATTGCAGCAACAGCTGCATGCTGCGCTGGCTGTCGGTCAATGCGTCGCGCCAGCGCAGCAGTTCGATTTGAATGTTGATGGCAGTGTTACGCGAAGTAATCTCGCTCACATAGTCTTGGGATTGTTCTGCGGCGTTGGCGATCTCCGTCAACGCATCCAACGCATCGACCATCCGTCCCGTTCGCATCCAGACGCGTGCCAGGGCGCCCTTGGCAAGGACGGCGCGACGGTCATCGGCTTGCAACAACAGGTCCCGAGCGCGGATGAGATCTTCCTGTGCGCGTTCGAACTGACGGGCCTTCAACAACGCCTGGCCGCGCCTGAACAGCGCTTGGCCCATCGCTTGGGGCGATACGACATCGCCGACAGACTCCAGCAGCTCGATCGCTGATTGTGCCGGCGCCAGCACTTCCTCTGCCTGTTTTCCGGTATTGGCATTCAAGGCGCTCTGTGCTACGAGCAGTCTTGCCTGCCACACAGGATCCGCAGCAATCTTGGCCCGTATCTGCTGTTGTTCCAGCTTTTCCGCAGCGCGATCGTAACGTCCGCGGTCCATGTCCAAGGAGATTTCCAGGAGATGGGCGTCGGGAGAATCCGCCAGATCCGCAGGCAATGTCGCCAATCCTTCACGGACCACTTCGTACTGCCCCTTCCAAAGTGCCTCTTCAAGGCGGGCCAATGGCTCTTCGGCGGCGGCAGGCTGCACCACGGCTCCGGCTTGTTCTGTCTTGTGTTCTGGCCAGCCGATGAATGCCACGACAGCCAAGGTCAGCATCACCCCAGCAACGGCAAGCCGTTTGTCATGGCGGTACCACGCGATCGCATGCGTCTGCGGAGGCGGGGAGGTTTCCGGCGCTGGTGTGTCTGCGCTCTCCTGTGTTGCCGAAGGCGGATCGTCCGCATGGATCCGTGGCGCGGCGTCGCCGTCCGTGATTTCGTGTATTGCCCCGACCCAGCGATAACCCAGTCCGGGCAGCGTACGGATCAGGCGCTGCGCCTTGCCATCGTCGCTGATCGCACGGCGGGCGGCGACGACGATCTGCGTCAACTGGTGGTTGGTCACATTGTCGTGACCCCAGAGGGTGCGGATGAGCTCGTCGTAGGCCACCACGCGATGGCGGTGCTCGATGAGATGGCTCATGCAATCGAGAACCTTACGCGAGACATCGACGTGCTGTCCCTGCCGCGTCAGCAGCGTGCCTTGGCGATCCAGGCTGAAGTCGTCCCAACGGTACTGCATGCAGCTTTCTCCGATACGTCCTTGATCAGGGAGGTGCAACGCGCAAACAGCACGGACATGGGAGCCTGCGTGCCAGTCATGCCCCCTGATGACCGGCGGCGATAGTCTGCCACGGTGCGACTCGGCTGCAAGCAGTGCGACCAGGTATCTGTCGAAGACGCATGGTTCGCACTGACGCCTGCAGAAACGACAGTGTGGCGTGACAGCGGCATCGACGCGGGGGTGTCCATCCTCATCGCACCGGGCGATAATCCACGCATGGACACCTGACCCCTGTCGCGCCCGCGTGGTGCGATGACCCCGCCGCCACCGGGAGCACCGAATGGCCGAGACCATCCGCCACGACAAGACTGCGCGACAGCTGCGTCTGCTTTCGGACGCGCTCGACAGCGGCCGCTTGGGCCCCGTGCGCCGGCTGGTCAACAGCCTGTCGCCGGCGGAGATCGGTAACCTCCTTGAATCCCTGCCGCCCAGCAAGCGAAGCGTGGTCTGGGGGCTGGTCGATGCGGAAGACGACGGCGAGGTGCTGGTCCACGTCGGCGATGACGTGCGCGAAAGCCTCATCGCGGACATGGACCCTGACGAACTGGTCGCTGCGGTCGAAGATCTCGACATCGACGATCTGGCCGATCTGGTCGAGGATCTGCCGGATACGGTCATCGACGAAGTCCTCAAGTCGATGGATCGCGAGAATCGTGAGCGGCTGGAGCAGGTGTTGTCCTACGACGAGGACACCGCTGGCCGTTTGATGAATCCGGACGTGGTCACGGTGCGCGCCGACACCACCGTTGATGTCGTCCTGCGTTATCTGCGCCTGCGCGGCGAGCTGCCGGAGCATACCGACCATCTGTATGTAGTCAGTCGCCGACACCAATATCTCGGCCGGATCGCGCTGCAGTCCCTGCTCACCCATGACGTCGTCGCGCCGATCAATCAGCTGGTCGATGACGAACAGGCGGCCATCGGCGTGGAGGAGTCCGCCGACGAAGTGGCGCGGATGTTTTCCGATCATGACTGGATCAGCGCGCCAGTCGTCGACGACAACAACGTGCTGCTCGGCCGCATCACCATCGACGACGTGGTCGACATCATCCGCTATCAGGCCGAGCACCAGGCGTTGGGCGCCGCCGGTCTGGACGAAGAGGAAGATCTGTTCAGTCCGGTGCCGCGCGCGACCAAGCGCCGTGCGATCTGGCTCGGCATCAATCTGGCGACTGCCTTTCTCGCCTCATGGGTGATCGGCCGCTTCGAAGCCACGCTGGAACAGATCGTTGCCTTGGCGGTGCTGATGCCGATTGTCGCCAGCATGGGCGGTGTCGCGGGAACGCAGACGCTGACACTGATGGTGCGGGGTCTCTCGTTGGGGCAGGTCGCGCACGGCAACCTGCGCGCGCTGCTGCGCAAGGAAGTGTTGGTGGGTCTGCTCAACGGCATCGTCTGGGCGATCGTGGTCGGTGCCGTGGCTGCGCTATGGTTCCAGGATCTCAAGCTCGGGCTCGTGATCGGCGCGGCGATGGCCATCAATCTTGTGGCTGCAGCATTGGCCGGCGTGCTGGTGCCGTTGACGTTGAGAAGGATGAATATCGATCCCGCGCTTGCAGGCGGTGTGGTGCTGACCACGGTGACGGATGTGGTCGGCTTCCTCAGTTTCCTTGGTCTTGCGACGCTGATTCTGATCTGACGATCTGCGTGCGAGGCTTCGATTGGATGCTCGATTGGATTCTCGATCCGATTTTCGTTCGAATTTTCGATTCCGTCCAAATAACCACATTTGATTCGTGTGTTCGACCTGAAATGAAAAACGCCGCAACTGCGGCGTTTTTCATGATGTTGTCGCCATCGGCGTTCAGCTCTCCGCGCTCACAGCTTCACGAGTTCGACCCGGCGATTTTTCGCGCGGCCGGCTTCGTCGGCATTGTCCGCCACGGGCTTGTCGGGGCCGAAGCCTTTGGAGCTCAGGCGCGACGGATCAATGCCAAGGCCGACCAGCGTATCCAGCACGCTGCGTGCGCGTGCGGAGGACAGCTGACGATTGTGGTCCGCGCTGCCGGTGTTGTCGGTGTGGCCTTCGATCGACAGTTTGAGGTCCGCGTTGGCGTCGAGAAGCTTCTTGATTTCATCGACGACGGTTTGGCTGTCGATGCGCAATGTCGACTTGTCGGTGTCGAAATTGATGTGCAGTGAAACGCGGCCTTCGGCATCCAGAGCGGATTTCATCGCACTGGCGTCGAGAAAACCGAGCGACTGCGTCATCGCCTGTTTTTCCAGAACCACGAGATAACCGGTGGGTCGTCCGGCTGACGTTCCGACATGGATCCAGTATTCCTTGTCGGCGGTGCGGAGCAGGTAACTGTGGTGCTCGTAGCCGCTGGTCGGCGGTGCACTGTGCCAATACTGATTGACTTCGCGCAGGCCGCCGACTTCTTCGACGATCGGGCGCGTGAACTGCGTTTCGCTGATCTCAGCGCCGCCCAAGGCCAGAACCGCATTCCTGTAGTTGCGATGGAATTCAGTGGTCGAATATTCCCGCTGTTTGTCCGGGCTGATCAGGCTCATCTCATTGTGGTAAAGCCGTCCTTCGACCGGGATCATTTTTTTTCCGGCGAGAAAGAAGTGACGCGCGAACTCGACCGTGCTCTTGTCGGCCTTGATCTTGCCAACCAGACCTTCGGGCATGTCGAAGAACGGGAAGGGCGGCAGCGTCGCGGTCGATAGCGGGATGTTCTCGACGCTGAACCCGGCGTCTGCCTTCGGCGTTACGGCATCGACAGTGGCTGCGGCGGGAGGTGTCGTGGGCCCGGTCGCCGCTTCTGGCGTGTTTTTTTCGACTGGCGTCGTGGCCGTCGGTGAGGTGTCCTGTTGGTTGCAGGCGGACAGTAAAAGCAGGAATAGCGCGCTACCGATCAGCGGACGGCTCTGACGCATGAGACGGTTTCCTCGACGCAACGGGATGTATCCGCAGCATACCGGAGCATCCCGTCTTCCGCTGCTCAGGTCGCACAGCCACAGTCGTCATACGGCTCGTGCGGGATGACTGCAGCACCTCGTAGAGGTGGTCGCGAGATGGCTGATAGGATTGGTTTTCCGCGAGTGCAATCGTTTTCCGGTTGACCACTTGTTCCACCGGGCGTACACCCGGTGGACAATTCCGGAGCCCTGTATGCGCCACATTGCTTTGTTCGCAATGGCCCTCGGCCTTGCTGCGTTGACCTCCATCGCTTCGGCAAACAATCCGATGACATCGTCCGTTGAAGATCGCTACCAGCCAAAGCCCTACATCACGCTGGAGCATCCGGAATGGTCGAAGGATGCCGTTCTGTATCAGATCAATACCCGGCAATTCACGCCCGAGGGCACGTTCCGCGCGGCGGAGCGCGAGTTGCCGCGTTTGAAAACATTGGGCGTCGATATTCTGTGGCTGATGCCGGTGCATCCGATCGGCGAGAAGAATCGGAAGGGCACATTGGGCAGCCCGTATTCGGTGCGTGACTACTACGGCGTGAATCCAGAATTCGGGACGCTCGACGATCTCAAACACTTCGTCGACGCCGCGCATGCGCAGGGCATGCATGTGATCCTCGACTGGGTCGCGAATCACACCGCGTGGGACAACCCGATGCTGAAAGAGCATCCAGAATGGTATGCGCGCGATTGGAAGGGCGATTTCCATCCCACGCCTTGGTGGGACTGGTCGGACATCATCAATCTCGACTACAGCAAGCCGGGTCTGCGCAAATACATGACCGAGGCAATGACATATTGGGTGCGCGAGGTTGGTGTCGATGGTTATCGCTGCGATGTCGCGGGATTCGTTCCTGTCGATTTCTGGAACAACGTCCGCAAAGAACTCGATGCGGTGAAGCCGGTCTTCATGCTGGCGGAGTGGGAGTCACGCGATCTCCATGCGGAAGCCTTCGACGCGACCTACGCATGGAGCTGGAACAGTGCGATGCATGAGATCGCGATGGGTCGCGGTGATGTCAACAAGCTCTACGTCTACTACTCCTGGAATGAAGCGTTTTTCCCGCGTGGTGGGATGCGCATGACTTTCGTCAGCAACCATGACAAGAATGCGTGGGAAGGCACCGAGTTCGAGCAGTTCGGTGATGCACTGCACGCGGCGATGGTGCTGTCGTTCGTCGGCGATGGCATCCCGATGATCTACAACGGCCAGGAAGCCGGCAATCCGCGACGGCTCGCGTTCTTCGAGAAAGATCCGATCGCATGGCGCGAGCATGAAAACGGCGCGCTCTACGCCAAGCTCATCCAGCTCAAGACATCCACCAGCGCTCTGTGGAATGGTGAATGGGGCGCTATGATGGTGCACGTGCCGAACGACCGGTCAGCGCAGGTGCTCAGTTTCGTGCGGCAGGACAAGAACGGCAAAGTATTCGCTGTCTTCAATTTCTCTGACAAGGCGCAGACCGTGCGCTTTGAGCAGACCCTGTTCCATGGCCGTTACAACGAGCATTTCAGCGGTGAATCCGCGACACTGGATGCCACCACCGTACTGGAACTGAAACCATGGGACTATCGGGTATTCGTACACTGATCCGTGGATGTTCTTTCGCCGTCATGCTGATGCTGACCGTGTTTCTGACCTCGTGTTCTTCGATGGCCGATCTCAAAGCATCGGCCGGTTTCGTGGGAAGAGATCTCATCCTTCGTGGTGTTACCTATCGTTATCAGGTGTTCGTGCCAGCCCGGCGCGATCGTCATGAAGATGTGCCCGTGATTCTGTTCCTGCATGGCACAGGCGAGCGTGGCAGCGACGGCGACAAGCCCACGCGCGTGGGCCTCGGTCCTTATCTGCGTGCGCATGCCGATGACTTTCCCGCGATCGTCGTCTTCCCGCAGGCGCCCGATGACAGCGACTGGAAAGGAATGGCGGCGGAGATCGCGTTCGCTGCGCTGGATGCGGCCACCCGGGAATTCGGTGGAGACCGTGACCGCAGCTATCTCACCGGGCTGTCGATGGGTGGCTATGGCGCCTGGGAGCTCGCGTTGATGCAACCGAAGCGATTCGCTGCGGTGGTGCCGGTATGCGGTGCCTTGACCGCGCCCCGAGACGAGCGTGATCTGTATGTCACGCCATTGCACGGTGACGCCGATCCACCGGCGACCTTGGCGCAGCGTTTGAAACATCTGCCGGTGTGGATCTTCCATGGTGCCAAGGACGATCTGGTCCCGCCGCGCGAAGACCGCCTCATTGCCGCCGCGTTCCGTGCGGTCGGTGGCGATGTGCGATACACGGAATTTCCCGATGCCAACCACAACAGCTGGGACCCGGCATACTCGCAGACGCCGGAATTGTGGCCTTGGTTGTTCGCTCAGCGGCGGAAGTGATGCGCCGCGAGTTCCGGGGTTTGTAACGTCAGGTCGCTGGCGCTGTGGATTTTGCGGACATCGCCCGCGCGCCGGAAATGATCATCGTCACCATCGTGATGAGCTGATCGACCAGTTCGCGATCGCGTTCGGGCGGTAGATCCATCGCCATCGCGCCCATCGCGAAGACCAACCGGGTGATCGCTTTCGACACCAGTGCCGGCTCGTGCATGACTGCGCCCTCGGCCGCAGCCAGGCGCACGAGGTCCGAGCGCAGCTCTTCTTCAAAGAACGTCAGCTCGCGGTCGACGGCCTGCTTGAACGCGTCCGAGCCCACGGTGCCTTCGCGCAGCAGCACGTGCAGCAGCTTGTCGTCGGCGCGCACCTGTTCCATGAAGGTCTCGACCGAGCCTCGCACGATGCCGCGCTGGGTCGCCACGCGATGCCGCGCTGCCCCCACGATCTTGCGCAGCGAACGTCCGGCAATATCGATCAAGGCCACCACCAGTTCATCCATGTCGCGAAACTGGCGATAGAAGCTGTTGGGCGCGATGCCGGCCTCGCGGGCGACTTCACGCAGACTCAGGCTCGAGACGCTGCGGTGCGGGCCGATCAGACGCAGTGCCGCCGCGAGCAGGTCGTCCCGGGAGATCGATGCTTTCCGCCCGGACGGGAGGTCGATGCTGTCTGCGGGAAGCTCTTGGGTCACGGGGAGGCACACACGGTTGGCCAGCGGACCGACATCATAGCGCCGCGCATGAATATACATTTGTATAGACAATTGTATTTGCGTGCGTATAGTAGCCGGCATGACTGCTGCCTCCCATCCTGCCGCCGCCTTTCGTCGCCCACTGCTGAAGCGTCTGTCGCGAAGCTGGGTTACACCGCATGTCTTTGATTTCTGGGCCTCGCGGGTCCATTCCACCTGGTCCTGGGAGCGGCCGTTGGCGCGGATCGTGGCTCGCCAGGCCGAATCCAGCGACACTTTCACCTTGATGCTGAAGCCGAATCGCCACTGGCATGGCTTCCGGGCCGGACAGCATTTGAATGTCAGTGCTGAGATCGATGGCGTCCGGGTCACCCGCAGTTACAGCCTGAGTGACCGTCCACGCGCCGATGGCCGCATCGCGATCACGGTGAAGGCGATCCCGGGCGGCAAACTCAGCCAGCACCTGTGCTTTGCAGCCAACATCGGTGATGTGCTCGATCTCGGCCCCGCATTCGGCGAGATGACGTTGCCTGAAGCCTCCCGGATAGCCGAGGGCAGGTGGTTGTTCCTCGCTGCCGGGAGTGGCATCACCCCGCTGATGGCGATGATTCGCGCGGAGGCCGTCATCGGTATGCCGATGCCCATCGCGCTTGTCTATTGGGCGCGCACACGTGCCGAGCATTGTTTTGTCGAGGAATTGCGTGCTCTGGCTGCACGCCAGCCGAATTTCCGCGTCGATTTCGTGGTGACCCGTGATGACGATGCGGCCGACTGCCTCCATGGCCGCATCGGCGCTGGGTTGCTGTCGATGGTCGCGCCCGATCTGCATCAGCGGCGGGTATTCGCCTGTGGTCCCGATGGTTTCGTTGCGTCGGCGCGCGCCTTGGTCGCCGAACGTGCCGTCGCATGCCATGCCGAGGCTTTCACGCCGCCGCCCGTCGTTGCCGAGCTCGAAGCGCATGGCAATGTGCAGGTCGTGCTCGCCGCGAGTGGTCGCACGCTCGACGTGCCGCGCGGCCAGTCATTGTTGAGTGCGCTGGAAGACGCCGGGCTGAAACCCGCTTCCGGCTGCCGCATGGGGATCTGCAATACCTGCGCGTGCGGCAAGCGCGCAGGCACTACCCGTCATCTGCATACCGGCGATGTCGAAAACGAACCGGTATCCGCGCTGCGGCTTTGCGTCAACAGCGCCACCACCGACTTGATTCTGGACTTGTGATGACGATGACTGTGAAAACCGCCAATCGAGTGCTCCCCAGCGAGGACCTCGAACGTTTTGGACAGGAGCTCGACGCCGTGCGCGCACGCACGGTGGCCACGATCGGGCAGCGCGATGCCGACTACATCCGTGCAATTGTCGCGGCCGTGCGCTGGACTGGATTTTCAGGGCGCTTGCTGCTCTGGGGTGGCGCGATTGTTGGTGGCCTGCTTGGGAGTGTCGCGAATGCCGCGCCGTTGACTGCGCTGGTGCTCGGAACGCTCCTGCTCGCGCTCTCGAAAATCATCGAGAACATGGAGTTGGGCCACAACGTCATGCATGGGCAATACGACTGGATGCGCGACCCGCATCTCGACGGTAAAACCTATGAATGGGATATCGCCGGCACCGGCGACAACTGGCGCAAGACCCACAATTACCGTCATCACACATGGACCAATGTCCGGGGCATGGACGACGATATCGGTTACGGCCTGTTGCGCGTGTTTCCGGAACAGCGCTGGAAGCCGTTCTATCTCGCGCAGCCGGTAGTCGCGGTGATCTTCGCCATGTTGTTCGAGTGGGGCGTGGCGATCCAGGACCTGCGCCTCGGCCGCTGGTTGGCCGGCAAGATGCCGACCGCAAAACTGCGCGAACTGTTCCGCCCGGTCGGCCGCAAGATGGCGCGACAGGTGTTGAAGGATTACGTGTTCTTCCCTCTGCTCGCGGGTCCGTTTTTCCTGGCGGTGCTGCTGGGCAATGTCGTTGCCAACATCCTGCGCAATCTCTGGACCTACACCATCATCTTCTGCGGTCACTTCACGGCGGATGTCGAAACGTTTTCGAAAGAGTCCGTCGTCGGCGAATCGCGCGGCCACTGGTATCTGCGGCAGTTGCGCGGCTCGTCCAATCTCACCGGCGGCACACTGATGAATCTGATGTCAGGCAACCTCAGTCATCAGATCGAGCATCATTTCTTTCCCGATGTGCCCGCGAACCGCTACGCGGCAATGGCGATAGAAGTGCGCGAGATCTGCGCCCGTTACGGCCAGCACTACAACACCGGTTCACTGCCGAAACAGTTTGGACAGGTGATCTGGCGGATTCTGCGCCATGCATTTCCGAGCCGGCCGATGGCTCGGCATGTGCTTCGACTGCAGAACGAGCGCGCTTGAGCTGCGCTCGAAACCGGGCAGCAATCAGCCGCTCAGCAACGCTTCCAGGACGGCCATGCGCACGGCCACACCGTTCGCGACCTGCCTGAGAATCAGCGACTGCGGGCCGTCGGCGACAGCGTCGTCGATTTCCACGCCACGGTTCATCGGACCCGGGTGCATCACCACGGCGTCGGCAGCGGCACGTTTGAGCCGAGCTTCGGTCAGGCCGTAGTCGCGGTGATAGTCCTCCAGCGATGTCACCAGCCCCTGTTCCATGCGTTCGCGCTGCAGGCGCAGCATCATCACCACGTCGACGCCTTCGATCGCCTCGTCGAAATCCTGGCTGACGATGCAGCCGTGCAACATGCCGCCGCTGTCGTCCACGGGTGGCAGCAGGGAGGCGGGGCCGCAGACGCGGATTTCGCCTGTGCCGAGCGTACGCAATGCGTGCAGGTCGGAACGCGCGACGCGGGAGTTCAGCACGTCGCCGACGATCGCGACCTTGAGGTTCGAGAAATCCGGGCCCTTGGCCTGACGCAGGCTGAGCATGTCCAACAGGCCCTGCGTGGGATGGGCGCTGCGTCCGTCGCCAGCGTTGATGAGGCGGGTGCCACTGTCGACATAGGTCGACAGTACGTTGAGCGCGCCGTCTTCATGATGGCGGATGATGAAGCCGCGCACGCCCATGGCTTCGATGTTCTTCAGCGTATCGTGCGCGCTTTCACCCTTGGTGGTGGACGAAGTGGCCGCATCGAAATTCAGCACATCGGCGCCAAGTCGCTGTGCAGCGCGCTGGAAACTCAGGCGCGTGCGCGTGGACGGCTCGAAGAACAGGGTGCAGACCGCGATGCCTTTCAGTGCTTCGGAGGCGTCTTCGCCTTCCACGAACTGTTGGGCGCGATACAGCACGTCGTTGATCGTCGCCTGTGGCAGGCCATCGAGCGTCAGCAAGTGCTGCAGCAGCCCGTCGGAGTTGGTCTGGAGTTCGGATTTGTGGCCGGTGGTGCTCGGGAACAGGGTCATGTCGTCGATCACTTTTCGAGGAATGTCGCGTCTTGCGGTGCGGCCAGCCAACGCTCGACGATGACCGCCGCCGCGACTGCGTCCAGAAGTTCGGCATCGCGCCGTTTGCGTTTGCCATCGGCGCGATCGGCGGCGAAGCGTTGCGCTGCTTCCTGCGAGCTGTTGCGCTCGTCCATCATCGCGACCGGTAAATCGAATTTCGTCCGCAGCGCCTGCGCGAAGGCTCGGGCGCGGTCACGGATCGGCTGGTCGCCGCCATCCAGCGTCATCGGGTCGCCGACGATGAAGCCGGCCGGACGCCATTCGCGGTGCAGGCGCTCGATCGCCGGCCAATCAATCTTGTCATCATGAACATCGACCACGGCCAGTGCGCGGCCGCCGAGTCCGAAACCGCTGCCGACCGCCACGCCGATCCTGCGCGAGCCGACATCGAAGCCAAGCACGGTGCTGTCCGGGCGAAGCGGGCCGTTCGACAGCATGTCGTTCATGCGCGGCCGCTGTAGTCCGTCATCCGGCTCATGTCGACACCGATCTTGCCCGCTGCCGCTTGCCAGCGGGATTCCAGCGGCAGCGAAAACAGCACTTCAGGGTCGCTGTCGGCCGTGAGCCAGCTGTTTTCGGACAATTCCTGCTCCAGTTGGCCCGCGCCCCAGCCGGCGCAGCCGAGCACCACGGTCAGGTGCGCCGGGCCATTGCCCTGTGCCAGGGCTTCAAGCACGTCCCGCGAGGTGGTGACATAGAGGCCGTTGACGATTTCGAGGCTGGAATCCCACTTGCGGTCGCCATCGTGGATGACGAAGCCGCGCTCCGGGTGCACCGGGCCGCCAGCGAGCACTTGGCGCTCGTACAGTTCGGGGTCTTCCGCAGTGATGCCCATCTGTTCCAGGACTTCGCCGAGCGTGTATTCCGATGGCCGGTTGATCACCAGACCCATTGCGCCGTCGGCATCGTGCTGACAGATCAGCGAAACCGTGCGGAAAAAATTGGGGTCGTCCAACGACGGCAGCGCGATCAGCAGCTGATTGGCAAGTGGGGTCGGGTCAGGGAGCATGGAGGCATTGTAATGCCATGTTCCCCCTCACCCGCCCTCGGGCACCCTCTCCCCGCAAGCAGGGAGAGGGAAAAGCGAGCGCAGCGCCCGAGGGGACGGGCGCTCTCAAACGGTGAACGACACGCCGGTCTTCTCGCGCAGTTCGTCCACGGTCACATCCGGAGCGGTTTCGACCAGTGTCAGGCCATCGGTAGTCACGTCGAACACCGCAAGTTCTGTGATGATCCGGTCGACCACGCCCACGCCGGTCAGGGGCAGCGTGCATTCGGGCAGGATCTTGTGCTCGCCGTTCTTCGCGGTGTGCTCCATCAGCACGACCACGCGCTTCACGCCGGCCACGAGATCCATTGCGCCGCCCATGCCTTTGACCATCTTGCCGGGCACCATCCAGTTGGCAAGGTCGCCCTGATGGGTGACCTGCATCGCGCCGAGGATGGCGAGGTCGATATGGCCGCCGCGGATCATCGCGAACGAATCATGGCTGCCGAAGTAGCTTGCGCCGGGACGAGCGGTGACGGTCTGCTTGCCGGCGTTGATGAGGTCGGCGTCGACCTCGTCCTCTGTCGGAAACGGGCCGATACCGAGCAGGCCATTCTCGCTCTGCAGCCACACATCCATGCCGTCGGGAATGAAGTTGGCGACGAGCGTCGGCAAGCCGATGCCGAGGTTGACGTAAGCGCCGTCGCTGAGTTCCTGCGCTGCGCGCTGCGCCATCTGATCACGGGTCCAGGCCATTACTTGTCTCCCTGTGACGCTGCACGCACGGTGCGCTGTTCGATCCGCTTCTCGGGCGTGGCGTTGACCACGATGCGGTCGACGTAGATGCCTGGCAGATGGATCTGGTCGGGATCGAGCGCGCCGACTTCGACCAGTTCCTCGACTTCGACCACGCAGACCTTGCCGGCCATGGCGCAGGCGGGGTTGAAGTTGCGTGCGGTCTTGCGGAACACCAGATTGCCGGTTTTGTCCGCTTTCCACGCCTTGACCAGGGACACATCGGCTTTCAGCGCGGTTTCCATCACATACCAGTGACCGTCGGGGAACTGACGGGTTTCCTTGCCTTCCGCCACCACCGTGCCGTAGCCGGTGCGGACGTAGAACGCAGGAATACCGGCGCCGCCAGCGCGGAGCCGTTCGGCGAGCGTGCCCTGCGGATTGAACTCGAGCTGGAGTTCACCGGAGAGGAACTGACGTTCGAATTCCTTGTTTTCGCCGACGTAGGACGAAATCATTTTCTTGATCTGCCGGGTTTCCAGCAGCATGCCGAGGCCGAAGCCATCGACGCCCGCGTTGTTGGAAATCGCGGTGAGACCCTTCGCGCCCGAATCGCGCAATGCGGCGATCAAGGCCTCGGGAATACCGCAGAGGCCGAAGCCGCCGACCGCGAGGACCTGGTCGTCTGCGACGAGGCCGTGAAGCGCTTCGGCTGCGCTCGGAAAGACTTTGTTCGATGGGTTGTTGCTCATGCCGACACCATGCGATGCATGCGAGAACTCCTGATGGGACTGGGCAGTCCTTGGAATCGTCAAGTTTACCGGGTGGGCGAGTCACAGGCACACCGTACTTTGGTGCATGGGGTGGTCACTGCATGCCGGTAACAAACGCATGGCGGTACAAAAAAGCACGGGTGAATCGTCGATCGGTTAACATTTCCCATTCAAATCCCGCTGTCTGCCCGTGCAAAGCGTTTTGATCGACACCCATGCGGCAGTCCCGCGTACAGCGACCCTCCGGAGCAGGCCATGAACGCAGCCCTGCAGCATCACGATCACGTCACGCGCGTCGATTTCGTGGTCGAACTGGCTGGACGCCTGCATGCCTACGGCACCACTGCACATCGCCTGGAAGGTGCGGTGATGGCGGTTGCAACGACACTCGGGCTGGAATGCGGCGCCTGGTCCAACCCCACCGGGATGATTCTGTCCTTTGGTGAAGCCGGGCAAGGCCGTCGCGAAACCGTGCGCGTCGTCCGGCTGCCGCCGGGCGAGACGGATCTGTACAAACTCTGTGAAGTGGATCGCGTCACCGAGGCTGTCATGTCCGGTGTGCTGGGTCTGGAGGAGGGGCATGCTGCGCTGCAAGCCTTGGATCGCCCCGTCAGCAGACGCGCGAAAGCGATGCAGGTCTTCGCGTTCGGTCTCGCTGCAGCGGCAGTCGCGGGCCTGTGGCGGCTGCCCTGGCTGGATATCGCGACCGCTGGCGCGACCGGCCTGTTGATCGGTGTACTGGAGTGGGCCACACAGCACCGACCGCGATTGAAAGAAGCCAGCGACGCGATCGCGGCGATGTTCGCTGGCACGGTTGCGGCATTGGTCGCGAGTTTTGTCGGTCCGCTGAATCTCAATACCGTGATCATTTCCTCATTGATCGTGCTGATGCCGGGTATGGCATTGACCAATGCAGTGAATGAACTGACCAATCAGAACCTGGTGTCGGGCACTGCGCGCTTTGCCGGAGCCATGACCACGATTCTCAAACTGTCGATCGGCATGATGGTGGCGTTGACCGCCGCGAGAATGCTGGGCATGCAACTCGAGATTCGTCCGTTGCGCCCGCAACCCGAGTGGGTGGAGGGCTTGGCCTTGCTGCTCGGCACTTATGCGTTCGCGGTGCTGTTTCGCGCCAATCGCCGCGACTACCCGCTTGTGATGGTGTCGGCTGCGACGGGTTATTTGATTTCGAGTTTCATCGGAGGCGGTTGGGGCAGTCCCGTGGGTATTTTTCTCGCCGCATTGGTGATGACGGCTGCCGGTAACGCGTATGCCCGTTGGTTCAATCGTCCGGGTGCACTTGTACGCCTGCCCGGCATCATCATGCTGGTGCCAGGCAGCGCCAGTCTGCGGGGCTTTCTGACGCTGCTTCAGCAACAGGACATGGAAGCGGGGCAGGCGGCGCTATTGGCAGCGCTGAATATTCTGCTGGCCCTGATCGCGGGTCTGCTCTTCGGGAATATCCTCATTCCGACGCGGCGCAATCTGTGACGATTCCGGTCGTGGCATTGCTGGGCGAAATCTCATCTGGGTTGGAATGAGTGCGATGCTGATCGTTGATCGCGACGAATCGTTGATCTCGTTGAAGCCATCGTGGTCGTTGGCGATGATTCGCGTGAGGGTGTCGCTTGCTGCAGCAATCAGCAATGACGACTTTAAGCACCGAAAACGCCTTTGTGGCGCGCAATAAAAAACGTCGGCATGGCGCCGACGTTTTTTGTGTTTCCGGGATCGTCTCGATCCGATCGCGCAAAGATTACGGGTTAATCAGGAACTCTTCCGGCTTCTTGCCTTTTTTTACCTGTGCGGCCAGCCAGCGAGGCTGCTTGCCGCGGCCTGTCCAGGTTTCTTTCGGATCTGCCGGATTGCGGTATTTCGGGGCGACTTTCTTGCTGGCCTTGCGTGCCGTGGCTACTTTTTTTGCTGCTTTCTTCGCCGGTTTCGCGGTCGATTTCTTGGCTGCTTTCTTGGTGGTCTTCTTGGCTGCTTTCTTTGCCGGTGCCGTTTTCGCGCCAGCGGTCTTGCCGGCGAACAGTTCCATCAGGTTGTAACCTTCCGCTTTTGCCATCTCGGTCAGTTTCTTGCGTACGGCAGTGACCGACAAGCGCTTGCTCAGGGCCGCTTGCTGTTTTTTGGCCTGGGTAATCAGGCTTTTCAGTTCTTTGGCGGAAAAACGGTTCAGATCAATGGACATATTGGGCTCCGTAAATCGGGAATATCGCGAAAAAATGCGCGGTGACGCGAATCATAGTCGAATCGGCCTGCTTCGCAAAATCAAGAGATTGCCTAAATGGATGCCGAACCCCATTGGCTGGCATCCATTTTCGAGTATTGCCAGGTATTCGCTTGCGCTATCGAATCAGTCGCTTCATCAGGGTGTCTCTGTCCAAAGCTTCCGATTCGGAAGCGCGGCGTGCGCGATATTCGAACGTGCCGGCGCTGAGGCCCCGCTCTGAAACGACAATGCGATGGGGAATACCGATCAATTCGATATCGGAGAACATCGGACCCGGACGCAGGCCGCGGTCGTCGAGCACGCATTCCACACCCGCTGTACTGAGATCGTCGTACAGTTTTTTTGCCTCCTCAGTGACGTTGGCATCGTTTTTTGGGTTGATCACGCACACCGCGACCTGCCATGGCGCCATCGCGTCCGGCCAGATAATGCCTGCGGCATCGTGATTCTGTTCGATCGCGGCGGCGACGATACGGCTGACGCCAACGCCATAGCAGCCCATTGTCGGCGTGGCGGTCTTCCCGTTTTCATCGAGGACGCTGCATTTCATCGCTTCGGCATATCTGCGGCCGAGCTGAAACACATGGCCGACTTCGATGCCGCGAGCGATACGCAGTGTCCCGCTGCCGTCCGGCGACGCATCGCCGTCGACGACATTGCGGATGTCCGCGACGATTTCCGGTTCCGGCAGATCGCGGCCCCAGTTGACGCCCGCGAGGTGATAGCCGGGCTCATTCGCGCCAACCACGAAATCGTGCATCGATGCGACGCTGCGGTCGGCAATGATGCGAATCTCTTTTTTCGGGGACACCGGGCCGAGGAAACCCGGTTCGCCGCCGAGATGATCGAGAATTTCGGCCTCGGTGGCCAAACGGTATTCGGTGAGGCCGGGCAGTTTCGAGAGTTTGATGTCGTTCACGACATGATCGCCGCGTACCAGCGCGAGTACGAATTGCGCCTCGCCACCCGGCGCTTCAGCCATGATCGCCACAGACTTCGCAGTGCGCGTCAGCGGAACGCCCAGTAGTGCAGCCACGTCCTCGCAGGTCTTCTGCGTCGGTGTTTCGACTTTGCGCATCGATTCGCTGGCCGCAGCACGTTCGCCCGGCGATACCGCTTCTGCGAGTTCGACGTTTGCGGCATATTCCGAGCCGTCGGAGAACGCGATTGCGTCTTCGCCGGAATCGGCCAGTACGTGGAATTCATGCGACGCGCTGCCGCCGATCGCACCGGTATCCGCGAATACGGCGCGGAACTTCAAGCCCAGACGGGTGAAGATCCGTGAATAGGTGTCGTACATGTTCTTGTATTCGCGAGCGAGATCGTCGTCGCTGATATGGAAGGAGTAGGCGTCCTTCATCAGGAACTCGCGCGCACGCATCACGCCGAAGCGTGGGCGGATCTCGTCGCGGAACTTGGTCTGGATCTGATAGAAATTCACCGGCAGCTGTTTGTAACTGGCGAGTTCCTGGCGCGCGAAGTCGGTGATGACTTCTTCGTGCGTGGGGCCATAACAGTAATCGGCGTCTTTGCGGTCGCGGATCTTCAGCAGTTGGCCGCCGAATTTCTGCCAGCGGCCGGTTTCTTCCCACAGCTCCTTCGGCTGGATCGAAGGCATCTGCAGCTCCAACGCGCCGGCGGCGTTCATTTCAGCGCGGACGACGCCTTCGACTTTGCGCAGCACGCGCAGGCCCAATGGGCTCCACGTGTAGATGCCGGCCGCGAGTTTGCGCAACATGCCTGCACGGAGCATCAGCTGATGGCTGACGATCTCGGCGTCGGCGGGAGTTTCCTTTTCGGTGCGGAGGTGGAACTGCGACAGACGCATCGGACGACACTCGGGGTGGGGGCGAACCCCGCATTTTGCCCCATGTTGTCCGTATTCGCTCTGCGTGTTCGTTGATACGGCCCGAAATCCGGGGTCGATTCGGGCCGGGAGTGGGTGGTCAGGGGGTTTTGGCGGTGGCCTGACTGCAATTCACCCGGGCGACCGTCTGCGCGATCTGCAGCTGTTTGTCCCGGTCGTTGTCGCTCAGTTGGCGGTCGGGTTTGCCGTCGCCGTCACTGTCCATTTCGAGTTTGGCGCCGCTTTCGAGCAGTTCAATATTCTTGCGTGCCGTGGCGCACTGTGGGGATTCTGTCGGGCCTTCGGACGTTGTCTGCGGGCTTTCGGTGTTTTCGCGATGGTAGATCGATCGCGACTGGAATTTGCCCTGGTCCGGTGGCGTCTGCGAATAATGGGTCACGCCGCTGGCGTCTTTCCATTGGTAGACATCGCTTGCAAAGGCCGCAGGCGCGGCGCACATGGCGATGATGGAAGCCGTGACAAGGGCGGCGATCGGGGCAATGCGGAGGGCGTGATTCATTGCGATACCTGCGAAACGGCTGGCGGGAGACCCAGCGATTCGCCGATTGCAGCACCCTCGCGAGGCAGGCGCAAGCATTCCGCACGATCGAGCTCAGCTTGGCCTCAGTCTTGGCGGCCCTGATGTGACCTTGCGCACGTTACGCTCCGGGGCGGCACTGCCGGTACACTGCGGTCATGAGCATTCCAGAACCGCCTACCCAGCCCCGGCGCAACAGAAGCATTTACCTGTTGCCGAACCTGTTCACGACTGCGGCCCTGTTTTCAGGGTTTTTCGCGATTATCGCCGCCTCGCAAGGCCGGTTTGAAGCTGCCTGCGTGGCGATTTTCATCGCGGCTGTGCTGGACGGCCTCGATGGTCGCGTTGCGCGCATGACCAACACCCAGAGCGAGTTCGGGGTGCAATACGATTCGCTGTCCGACCTGATCAGCTTCGGCATGGCGCCATCGCTGGTGATGTACCACTGGGCGCTGGCGTCGATGAAGATGGACAGCGTCACCCTCGGCAGAATCGGCTGGCTGGGCGCATTTCTCTATGCGGCCTGCGCCGCGCTGCGGCTGGCGCGCTTCAACAGTCAGGTCGGACAGGTCGACAAGCGCTGGTTCATCGGCCTGCCCAGCCCGTCGGCGGCCGGCCTGGTCGCCAGTTTCGTATGGACCATGGACGATCTCGGCCTGAGCGGAGAATCCCTGCGCTATCCGGCGCTGGCGGTGACAGTGATCGCCGGCCTGCTGATGGTCAGCGGCTTCCGCTATTCCAGCTTCAAGGGCGGGAAACCTGGAAAGCAGGGCGATCGCATCCCGTTCTTCATGCTGTTTGCCATCGTCATCGCGATCATCGGTCTGGTGATCGATCCACCGAAAGTGCTGCTTTTCGTGTTCGCGACCTTCGCGGTCTTCGGCCCGGTCATTTCGCGACGGATGGCGCGCAAATCGACGGTGGAGGCTGCGTGAGCACGCCATTGTGGAGTCCACTGCAGCGCGAAGTGCTGGACGCCATGGGCTTGCCAGCGTATCGCGCGATCGGTGCCGTTGCCGGCGAATTGCCGGATGACCCTCTTTTGACAGCGTTGCTGCGCGCCGCAGGGCGGACACGTGACGCCCAGGATGCCCTGCGGTTGGTCAAGACATGGCCCGCGCCGCCAACGCTGCGCGCCGACCCGCGCGCC
>JBGSID010000003.1:0-1749 GCA_041751895.1 Lysobacteraceae bacterium
CGCGCAGACCGGCGCTCATCGCCGTGAGGCGCGGCGCGCGTGCCGCGCTGGCGCTGGTGAAGGCCTGGGCCACGGGGTGCAGCTTCAGTCGCAGATTCTCCACGCCTTCGCCCGAGATCTCGATGACCTTGGTCTGGCCGACGCGCGCGGTGAGTTCGCGTTCCGGGAATGGCTGCAGGTAATGCGAACCGTCGCGGATCTCGAAGTCCACGGAATCCGAATGCGTACCGACGCCCATCGGTCCGGGGCGCTTGGCGATCACCCGCATCCGGCCGGCGCCGCGGATATCGACCACGCGGATCAGGATGTAGCCTTCGCGCATGCTGCCGGTGTGCGGTACGCACAGCGGATGGTTGTTGTCCACGCCGCGCGACTCGACTGAACCACCGGCGCTCAATACGCCGCCCATGATCGGGGAGGCGGTGGTTTTGACGAACTCCACTTCGGTGGTGACGTCCAGCCAGTCGCCGCGCATGCCGATCCTGCAGTTGAATCCGGAATAGCACAGCTGCGTCTGCGGCAGACCGATCGGTGCATTGAGCCTGTTGTAGACATCCGAGCAGACATCGCTTGCGCGCACTTCGGCGCGGGCATCGGTGACGGACGCGCCGGCGAGCGTGCCGACGAAGAGCAGGGCGCAGGCGCGGCCCAGGGCATTGCGGTGGAAAGTGTGCATGGGGTGTGTCCGTGATGAGAGGAAAGAGGAGGCCGCCAACGGATCAGAGCCGCTTCGCGTCTGTTTCGCGCGCGGGTGCCGCGCCGCCCGCGTCGCCGACGCTGGCCAGGAATTCGCGCATCAACGCCGGATCGCGCAGGTCGCGGGCGCGCACGTCGCCGACCGAGCCGCGCGTGAAGAAGCGACGCGACTGGATGCGTGTCGCAAGTGCGTCGAGCCCGTGCCCGGGTTCGATCAAGGTGTCCCACAACTGCACCAGACGGCGCACGGCGTCGCCGCGGTTGCTGGTGGTCGGCAGGCCCAGCGGCGTGGACGGGGTGACCAGGATGATCACCGAGCGTTGGCGGCGCTGATCGGTCTTGCGGCTGAACAGCAGATCGACGCCGGGGATGTCGCCCAGCACCGGTACACCGGATTCATTGCCGTCGTTCACTGATTCGGACAACCCGCTCAGCACCAGCGTTTCGCCGAAGCGCACGTCCGCCGTCGCGGCGACGCTCTGTTTGAAGGTCGCCAACTGCTGCGAAAAACTGCCTACGCCCTGGTCGCTGAAAAAGCTGCGGTCGGCTTCGACCCGGAAGCGCGCGCCGTCGGCACGGATCTCCGCCGGGGTGATCTTCAGCCCGACGCCCACGTCGATCTTCTCCAATTGCGCGAAGTTCACCCCGCTCACCGCGACGTTGAGCTGCTCGCCGACGAAGAACGTGGACTGCTCACCGAGGAACGCGCTGAGGCTGGGCCGGGCGATGACTTCGTATTGCCGACGCCCGCGATTGAGTATGTTGAGGTTGTAGGTGATGTCCGGGATGCGGATCAGGCGGGTGATAGAGGTGGTCAACGCGCTGCCCGCATCGGTCGTGATGCGTTGGCGGTTCTCGGTCTTGCCGAACTGCAGTTGCAGCGACTCCAGCAGGTTTACGCCGTAGCCGCGCGACTGGCGCAGATCACCCAGGATCAGGGTCACGTCGATGCTCAACTGTTTCTGCGCCGCTGCGGGCAGCGTGGCGGCGCTGTCGGGGTCTTGGTCGGCGCCGATTGCCGGGTCCACGCGGTCCACGGCCGCAGTGCGCAGC
>JBGSID010000004.1:0-3923 GCA_041751895.1 Lysobacteraceae bacterium
GAACGCGTTCGCCGACGCCCGTCGCGAGCAGCGGCTGCAAGCGCTGGCGCAGATGCGCCAGATCGCCTGGGTCGCCCAGATTCCCGATGTCCGCCTGCCAGTCGTGCCATTCCAGGATCGCGGGCGTGACTGTCTCGGCCGCCGCGCGCTGCACGACCAGATCGAAGCGGTAAGCGCTCAGTTCGTTGTGCGCGAGACCCTCGCGCGGCAGCGCCTGAACCAGTTCCAGAGCCACATCGATGTCATTCGCCCAGCGGTGTACGCGTCGGGTCAGCGCCGCCGGATCGAGCAACAGCTCGCCATCCAGCGCCGCTTCGCTGTGCGCGGCATGACGCAGTGCCGATGCCGGCGTGGTCGGTGTGGCGCGCTGCAGCGACAGACCCGCTGCGAACGCGGGTTCCAGCGGCAGGCTGCGCAGATCGCCCAGGAACAAGGTGCCGCCTGGCGCCAGACGGTGCAGCGCCACCGAGACCACATGCTGGAAGTACTCCGCACTCGGGAAGTACTGCGCCACCGAGTTCAGGATCACCAGGTCGAAGTCTTGGGCCAGATCATCGATCTCGTGCGCGGCGCGCTGCAGCAATTGCACGCTCGGCGAGGAGTCTTCGCGCGCGTCCAGTTGCCGCTGCACATACGCTAGCGACGCAGGTGAGAAGTCGGTGCCGAGATAGTGTTCGCACTCCGGCGCCAAGCGCAGCAACAACATGCCGGTGCCGCTGCCCAGTTCCAACACGCGTCGAGGATGCAATGCACGCAGGCGGCGGACAGTGCCGTCCAGCCATTGGCGCATTTCCTCGGCCGGGATCTGCTGGCCGTCGAGGCGCCGCGTCCAGCCGACGATGTTGAAATCGCCGGCGTTATCGGTATCGCCCGCAGCCGTCTCGGCCACGGGCGTCTCGCCGTCGGTATAGGTGTGCTCGAAGACCGAACGCCATTGCTGCAATTGCTGTTGCAACTGCGGTGTGGTGTCCTGGTCCGGCGTTTCGTCGGGGCTGGCGACATACGCCACCAGGCGACCGCCGGCCGCATCCTGCTGTACCACCACTGCGGCTTCATGCACGTGTGCATGCTCGAGCAGCGCCGCTTCGATTTCGCCCAGTTCGATGCGGAACCCACGCACCTTCACCTGCTGGTCGATACGGCCTAGGTATTCCAGGCTACCGTCGGTGCGCCAGCGCGCGAGGTCGCCAGAGCGATACATGCGCTGACCGGGCTCATGCGCAAGCGGGTCGGGCACGAACCGTTCCGCAGTCATCCCCGGGCGATGCAGATAACCCCGCGCCAGACCGGCGCCGGCCACGCACAACTCGCCCGGCACGCCGATCGGCACCGGACGTTGGTGCGCATCGAGCACGTAACAGCGCAGATCGTCGATCGCGCGGCCGATCGTGCCCAGCGATGCACCGTCTTCGTGCAACGCTTCATAAGTGACATGCACCGTGGTTTCGGTGATGCCGTACATGTTGACCAGCAACGGCTTGCGATGGCCGTGGCGGCTGAACCAGGGCGCGAGCGAGCCCACGTTCAAGGCTTCGCCACCGAACACCACGTAACGCAACGCCAGCGCGTCGGCGCCGTCGTTCGCCTGCGCATCGGCCGCCACCAATTGCTGGAAGGCCGATGGCGTCTGGTTCAGCACGGTCACGCGCTGTTCGATCAAAAGACGCCGGAATGCGTCGGGCGAACGCGATACCAGATACGGCACCACCACCAGACGGCCACCGAACAACAGCGGTCCCCAGATTTCCCAGACCGAGAAGTCGAAGGCGTAGGAGTGGAACAGCGTCCAGACATCGCGATGATCGAAATCGAAACCACTGCGCGTCGCGTCGAACAGGCGCAACACGTTGCCGTGCGTCACCGTCACGCCCTTGGGCTTGCCGGTGGAGCCGGAGGTGTAGATCACATAGGCCGCGTGCGCAGAGGGCAGGTCGGCCGGCAGCGGCGCTGCCGATGCCGGAGCGGGTTGCGCCAGCAGGGATTCGAGCTCCAACACCGGGACGTCGGTCAGCGATTGCATCCGCTCGCGCAAGGACGCATGTGCCAGCACCACTGCGGGACGCGCGTCGTGCACGGTGTACGCCAAGCGCTCGTCCGGATACGCCGGATCCAGCGGGACATAGGCGCCGCCGGCTTTGAGGACGCCCAGCACGGCAGCGACCATCTCGATGCTGCGTTCCAGGCACAGCGCCACCGGCACTTCCGGGCCAACGCCGTGCGTGCGCAGCAATTGCGCCAGGTGATCGGATTGCGCATGCAGTTCGGCGTAGGTCAGCGTGCGGCCCTGATCCCACACTGCCACGGCTTGAGGATGCGCCTGTGCCGCCTGCACGAAACGCCCGTGCAGCGTGCCCTCGATCGGCTGCGATGCGTAAGGCGGACTGAAGCCGCGCAGCTGCGCCAACTCCAGTTCGCCCGGCAACAGCAGCTCGTCCACCGCCCGTTGTGGTGTGGCGACGATGCCCTGCAGCAGGGTCAGCCACTGCGCCATCAGGCGTTCGATACTGCTTTGGTCGAACAGACGCGTGTCGTATTCAAAATAGCTGCACAGACGACCGTGGCTCTCGCGCACGTTCAAGGTGAGATCGCAACGCGCATGGTGCGCATCGGCGGAGGCTGGAATGAAATCCAGACCGTCGGATGCGGTTTCGCCGAGGCCGAGCAGGCCTTCGTTTTCCAGTACGAACATGGCCTGGAACAACGGCGACTGGCCGGGCACGCGCTGCACGAAAGGCTGTTCGAGCAGCGCTTCAAACGGCAGGTCCTGATGCGCGAAGGCTTCCAGCACCTCGCGTCGGGTCTGACGCAGCAATGAATCGAAACTCTGTCCGGTCGCGAGTCGCGAACGCAGCGTCAGCACGTTGACGAACATGCCGATCAGCGGTTCGACTTCGATCCGGCTGCGATTGGCCGCGAGTGTGCCCACACACAGGTCGTCCTGACGGCAAACGCGATGCAGCAGGGCATCGAACGCGGCCAACAAGGTCATGAACAGCGTGCTGCCGGTACGCCGTGCCAGCACCTGCAGGCCGTCGGCCAAGGCGTCGGGCAACGGGCATTCCAGCGTGTGTCCCTCCTGCGCCAGCGTCATCGGGCGCGGACGATCGGCCGGCAGATTCAAGGCCTGCGGCACGTCGTGGAGTTTGTCGCGCCACCAGGTCAGCAGATGCTGCAGGGATTCGCCCTGTAAGCGCTGATGCTGCCAAGCCGCAAAGTCGGCGTACTGCACCGGCAGCGGCGCCAGCGGAGACGGCAGGCCCTGTCGCGCGGCGCGATAACCCGCGTCGAGTTCGCGCATCAGGATGCCGAGCGACCAGGCGTCGTAGACGATGTGGTGCAGGGTCAGCAGCAACGTGTGCCGGTCGGCGGCGTTGCGCACCAGCGCCGCACGCAGCACCGGGCCGTGTGCGAGATCGATCGGGCGTTGCGCTTCCTCGGCGACCAGGCGTTGCATGGTCGCCTCGGCGTCTTCCTGCGGCAGCGTCGACAGGTCGGTCAAGGCCAGCGGCAGTGGCAATGCCTGTGCCAACGGCAGTACATGCTGCATCGGCCTGCCGTCTTCGTCCGGGAAGCAACTGCGCAGCACTTCGTGACGGCGCACTACTTCGGCCAGTGCCTGCTCGAACGCGGCGACGTTCAGGTCGCCATGCAATTGCAACGCCAACGATGCGCGGTACGGCTGGCCTGCGCGATGCAGGAACCAGAACCGCTGCTGGAACAACGACAACGGCGCGGGGCCCTCGCGATGCAGGGCCAGTACCGGCGGCGCGATATCGCCACCGCCATCCTGCGCCATTGCAGGCACGAGCTGTGCCGCCAATTCGGCGATCGTCGGTGATTCGAACAGCGTGCGCAGCGGCAGTTCGACCGTCAATTCGGCGCGCAGTCGCGAGACCACCTGCGCCGCCAGCAGCGAATGGCCG
>JBGSID010000005.1:0-21094 GCA_041751895.1 Lysobacteraceae bacterium
CGCTCGCCGGTGAGGCGGCGCTGCTGCTGGCTGCAGTCGCGGACGTTGGCCCCGCCGAGCTGGAAGCTGTCTGGGCATCGGTCTCGCCCTGTGCTTGAGCACCGCCCTGTTCGTCCGGAGTCCCTTGGCCAATGAATTCGACCTGGATCGCATCGCCCGCTTCGCGTTCCTGCATCGGCGCATCGCCCATCGCAACGAAACCAAGGAATAGCAGCATTGCCGCGAAGACCAGATGCAAAAGACCCGATACGAAAGCAGCGAAACGACGCAAACCCCGTTGATCGCGCGGCGCAGGCTCCCACTGTTGGCGGCCCAAGCTCGCAAACGCGCGCCAGCGGCTCAATTCCGCGACCGCAGCTGGCGGCAAGCGCGGCGTGCGTTGGGACACGACGTTTAGATAATCGGCAGCCGGAGCACCGGTCACCGCGCCGATGCGCTCTGCCATCGATTGGAACCATGCGCGCCATGTCGGCGGAAACTCACCGAACGGACGTTCGACGTGCAGAGGGAAACGCCGCCGAAAGCGGGCGTGCAGAATCTCGATCAGTTCTGCGGCGGAAAACACGCGAAGCGCGGCCGATCAGCTCGTAGAACGTGTGATGTAGGGGGCCGTTCCGCTGGCATGGTCGGTCGCATCGCGTACCGCGATCACACCCGGGACTTTCTCCAGCAGCGTCTTTTCGATGCCCTGTTTCAATGTCACGTCGGCCATCCCGCAACCGTGGCAACCGCCACCGAAGTTCAACAGGACCACGCCCTCAGCGGTGACTTCCTGGACCGAGACATGGCCTTTGTGTTGCGCAAGCTGCGGGTTGATGTCGTGTTCCACCACCCAGCGCACCCGTTCAACGAGAGATGCCGATTCGCCGGGCACCACACCTTTGATCTTGGGGGCACGAATCTGCAGTTGCCCACCGGTTGCCTGCGTGGTGTAGTCGATTTCCGCACCATCGAGATATTGCACGCTTGCGGCATCCAGCCACAGCGTGAACCCTTCGCAGTCGACGGCCCACTCGTCACCATGCAAGTCCTGTGGCTCGGCGAATTCCAGACGCACATCCGCGCGCGGCGTGCCGGGGTGCATGGCGCTCAGGCGTACGCCGAGTCCCGGCAGGGATTCGCGTTCGATCAAGCGGCGGAAATGCGATTGTGCGGATTCTGAAATCTGGATCATGGGGCTATTCTAGCGGTCCGATCCGGCCGTGACCGTCAGGTTTTCGTTACGGAGGCGGAACAGTGTTCAGCTTCATGCCGCCTACCCCGGTTTGTCCCGATCTGCATCAGGAGTCTCCCATGTCCGATCTCGTCCCCCTCGCCCAGGCCCATTGCATCCCGCGTCGCGGCCATGAGCATCGTCTACCCCCTGCGCAGGTCGCAGAACTGATGCCACAGTTGCCCGGCTGGGAGCTTGTCGAGAACGGCCACGCCCTGGTCAAGACGTTCACCTTTCCTGACTACTACCGCACGATGGCGTTCGTGAATGCATTGGCCTACATCGCTCATTGCGAAGATCACCATCCCGACCTCGGCGTGCATTACGACCGTTGCGTGGTGCGCTTCTCCACCCACGACGTGGGCGGGTTGAGCGAGAACGACTTCATCTGTGCGGCGAAGGCGGAAACACTGGCTCGCTGAAAACCAATCCATGCACGACACGTAGGCACAGCCCGGACTGGCATACCTGGATGCACGCCGGCAGCGTCATGTCATCAGCGCAGTCGATCCAACACATCCACCAACTCGGTGGCCAGCGGTGCATCCAACAGATACTCCGCCCGCCCGCCGTCGAGGGCGAACTCAAGCGACGCCGCGTGCAGGAACAGTCGTTTCAGGCCGATCTGTTCGCGGAGGCGCTTGTTGGCCTCCGGATCACCGTATTTATCGTCGCCCGCCACCGGGTGGCCGATGTGCTGGGCATGCACGCGGATCTGGTGGGTGCGCCCGGTTTCGATCCGGACCTCGCAATATGAATGCCCACCACGGCGTTCCAGCACCCTGAAATGGCTGAGTGACGCTTTGCCGGCGCCGCTTTTCAGATCCGTGACCACTTGGACGTGACGCTCACCGCCTTGGCGCAGGCCGACATGCAGCGGCGCATCGACGCTCATCGTGCCGTCTGGCATGCGCCCGACCAGCAAGGCAAGGTAGCGTTTTGCGATACCCCGGCCGTCATCGGCATCACTTTCGCGCATCAGGGCCTGCAGCTCGGTCAATGCCGAACGCTTTTTGGCGATGACCATCAAGCCGGACGTATCACGGTCGAGACGATGCACGAGTTCGAGTGTTTCTTTCGGACGCAGGGCACGGAGCGTTTCGATCACGCCGAAGCTGATGCCGCTGCCGCCGTGACTGGCGACGCCGGACGGCTTGTTGATCGCCAATAAACGGGCATCCTCGAAGACGATACTGGCAGCCATCGCCGCCAGCAGCCCTGGCGCTGGCGTGCCTTTTTCACCGGGTTCAGCCAACCTCACCGGCGGAATCCGGACTTCATCGCCGCCCTCCAGACGGGTCTCGGCTTTGGCCCGGCCACCATTCACCCGCACCTGCCCGCTGCGGATGATTTTGTAAATCAACGACTTGGGCGCGCCTTTGAGCTGCCCGAACAGGAAATTGTCGAGCCGCTGGTCAGTGCGATCTTCAGGCACCCGGACAAGACGGACTTGTGCCATGGAGGATGAGGGAGCCGCTGGGTGAGTCATGTGGTGCCGCCGGTTGTCGTGATTCGGGGTGGGGTGATCTGTTACACTCGCCGCGCGATATAAGGGTTTGATTTCGCAGGGAGTTAGCGGCAAGCGCCCAGGCGCCGCGCCGCTCGAATGGGCCGAAAGCCCGCCTCCCCCGCGATATCCGATGCAGTGCGCGACCACCGCCCTCGGGGCGGCCATGTTAGCGGCTTGTTGGCGAATCCCGACATCGCCGGGTGCGTCAGACACTCGAGCTGAACACGTCCCGTGCCGCCGCCCCTTCGCGCCACAAGCGCAACGGAGCAGGCAGCCGGCCTTGGCAACATATTTTGTATAAGCGCTCCCGCGGTTCGCCGTGGTGTTGCAGCGCTGGAACACTTGAAGCGGCGCATGCCGCGCGCCTGCCATATGGCAGGCCCGCCTCGGCGGGATGAGCGCGCGACGGTGCCGCCGGCAGTCTCCAGAGGCGAAAACGCCCCGGCGTTCCGTGCGCCCGCTCGAAGCGGGAGGAAGCGCGAGGAACGCAAGACCATGAAACGCATGCTGATCAATGCGACGCAGGCAGAAGAACTGCGCGTCGCGATCGTCGACGGACAGAATCTCTACGACATCGACATCGAACGTCCGTCGAAAGAACAGAAGAAGTCCAATATCTACAAAGGCCGGATCACCCGGCTCGAACCGTCGCTGGAAGCGGCGTTCGTCGAATACGGCGGGGAACGCCACGGCTTCCTGCCACTCAAGGAAATCTCCCGCGACTATTTCCAGGCCGGTGTGGACCACCACAAGGCCGGTATCAAGGAACTGCTGCGCGAGGGTCAGGAAGTCGTCGTCCAAGTCGACAAGGAAGAGCGTGGCAACAAGGGCGCCGCCCTGACCACCTTCATTTCACTGGCCGGCCGCTACATGGTGCTGATGCCGAACTCGCCGACTGCCGGCGGCGTCTCGCGTCGGATCGAAGGCGATGACCGTGCCGCACTGAAAGCGGCCATGGACGTATTGGCCATCCCTGATGACATGGGCGTCATCATCCGCACCGCAGGCGTCGGTCGCGATGCCGAAGAACTGCAGTGGGATCTCGATTACCTGCTCAGCGTGTGGAAGGCGATCGCCGAAGCCGCACTCAAGAAGACGTCTCCGTTCCTGATCTACCAGGAATCGCGGTTGATCATCCGGGCCCTGCGCGACTACATGCGTGCCGATGTCGGCGAGATCCTGGTCGATACCCCGGAGATGTATGCCGAGGCACAGGAGTTCGTCGAGCAGGTGATGCCGCACAACCTGCGCAAGCTCAAGCACTACACCGACGACACCCCACTGTTCAATCGTTTCCAGATCGAATCACAGATCGAAAATGCCTACGAGCGCTCCGTGCGCCTGCCGTCGGGCGGTTCGCTGGTGATCGACCAGACCGAAGCGCTCACTGCGGTCGACGTCAACTCCTCGCGCGCCACCAAGGGCGGCGACATCGAGGAAACCGCGTTCAACACCAATCTCGAAGCGGCCGACGAAGTTGCGCGTCAGATGCGTCTGCGCGATCTCGGTGGTCTGGTCGTGATCGACTTCATCGACATGACTTCGAACAAGCACCAGCGCGATGTCGAGCACCGCCTGTCGCAGGCGCTCAAACATGACCGTGCCCGCGTCCAGCTTGGTCGCATCTCGAAGTTCGGCCTGATGGAAATGTCGCGTCAGCGCCTCCGTCCATCGCTCGGCGAATCCAGCCAGCTGGTATGCCCGAGTTGCGATGGCCACGGCCGCATGCGCAGTATCGAATCGCTGTCGCTGTCGATCATTCGCCTTGCCGAAGAGCATGCGATGAAGGACAACACCGGCCAGGTACTGGTGCAGGCGCCGGTCGAGATCGCGAATTATCTGCTCAACGAAAAACGCCGCGCGCTCAGCGAGATCGAGAAACGCCACGACTCGCCGATCGTGATCGTCGCCGACGAATCGCTGCATACGCCGCATTTCGAAGTGACCCGCATCCGCGAAAACGAACTGACCGAAGAAACCTCGAAGCCGAGCTATCAGCGCGGCACACCGAGGAAACTCGCGACGATCGCGCTGACCAAGGCCAATCTCAACGTGCCGGCCACCCCAGCGGTGACCAACGTCAAACCGGCACGTCCAGCACCGTTGCGCGAGCCCCGTGAAGAAACGCCGGCACCGACGCCGCAGGCCCAACCAGCGCCCACGCCCGCCTTCGCGCAGCCGGCCATGCCGGCCGCCAAGTCCGGCGGCCTGATGGGGTGGTTCAAGGGATTGTTCGGCGGGACAGACACTGCCTCTGCGAACACGTCCAGCCACCCGCAGCAGAACCGCGACCGTGGCGAACGCAACGACCGCGGTGACCGTCTGGATCGCAACAACGGCCAGCGCCGCGGACCGCGCGAAGATCGAGGCCCGAAGGGCCAGCGCGATCAGCGTCGCGATGAACGTCGGAATCAGCCGCAGAAACAGGCGCAACCGGTCGCAAACGAGCCGCGTCAGCCGAACGAAGTGCGACAGCAGAACGAGCCGCGCCAACAGCAGCAGAAACAGCAGAAGCAGCAGAAAGGTCAGCCGCAACAGCCACCCAAGCACTCGAATGGCGATGGCGCTCAACGCCAACAACAGCCGCGCCGCGAGGAACGTGCAGCCCCGCCCACTGAAACCACGATCGGGCAGTCTGTCGCCACAACGACGGAGGCAGTGGCTGCCATCGCCATCGCGCCTACCGCTCCTGTGATCGAAAAGGTACTGGTTGGAGCACCCGTCTCCGCCGACGTCATCGAGACACCGGCTGCCAGCGGGTCGAAAGAAGCGCCTGCCGATGCCGAGGACGATGCTGCCCAGGAAGCCGGTAGCCGTCGCCGTCGCGGACGTCGCGGCGGTCGTCGTCGTCGTCGTGGCAACGCTGAAGGTGGTGCCGCCGTCGATGGCATGGCAGATGACGCCCTCGGCAGCGACGAGACGCAGGCATCGGTCGACCGCAGTCAGCCGGAGTTCGACTTCGACGACCTGCCGGTCAGCAAGCCCGCTTTGGCCGAAGTCGCGCCAGCGCTTCCGGTGGCGGCTTCAATGGTGGAAGCTCCGCAACCTGCAGCCGTCCTGCCTGAAGCGAAAGCAGAGTCTCCCGTGTCTGTCGTCGAAGCAGTTCAGGTCGATCTGGACAGCCGGCCTGTCGCCACGGAAACGATGGCTGCCGTCGTCGAAACGGTCGCCATCGAAACCGCTGCTGCCGAGTCAGCTGTCGTCGAGCCTGCCGTTATGGCAGAGCCCATCACCGCGCAGGCTGCCAGCGAACCGGAAGTTGTACAGCCACCAGCGGTCGTCGTAGCCGTCGCAAGCACACCGCAGGAAGTTGCACAGGTTGAACCGGTTGTAGCGGTCGCAGCCGAAGTTGCCACTGCCGACATTGCAGCCGCTGAAGTCGCAGTGGTCGAAGCGGCAACCGTCGAAGTCGCACCTGTCGTCGCGGCGAACGATGCCATCGCCGTTATCGCCGAGGACGAACCCGCCGTCATCGCCGACATCGCGATGGAACCGGTAATCATCGTCGCCCCGCCGGAAGTCGCCGCCGAACTCGCGAACGACATCGCTGCACCTCAGTACGGCATCGGCCTGCCGTTGTTCGACAGCGTGTCCGACGCGCCGACGCAGACCCCGGTCACTGTATCGGACAGCGACGAAGCCGAAGGCGACGAAAGCCGCAAGGCTTGATTGGGGATGCGTGATGCCCTGCCCCGCGTGCGTCAGAGGACGCGCGCGGGGTCGCTCAATCCGTATTGAGAGGACAGCCGCGCCAAGGCGATGCTGTCCTGGATTCCGAGTTTTTCGAACAGCCGTGCCTTGTGCGTATTGATGGTCTTGCCGCTCAGGCTCAAGCGCTTTGCGATGTCTTCTTGACGCAGGCCCTGCACCAGCAACATCGCGACTTCCAGTTCTCTCGGCGACAGATCGTCGAATGGCGATACTTCGCCGCCAACACGTGACAGCGCAAGATGCTGCGCGATACCGTTGGCCAAATAGCGCTTGCCGCGCATCACATCGCGCACCGCGCGCAGCAGTTCGGCCGCATCGCCACCCTTGCCGACATAGCCAGACGCACCGGCTTCGATCAGACGTTTCGGGATCGGACCATCTTCCAGTACCGATACGATGACGACCTTGCTGCCGTAATCGCCCTTGACGATGCGTTCGGTGACTTCCAGCCCGCTGATACCGGGAAGATGCAGGTCGCAGAGCACGACATCAGGCTTGAGCTTCCGGATCATCGGTAGCGCGGTCTCACCGGAATCCGCTTCGCCGATCACCTCGATGTCGGTCTCGGTGGACAACATCATCCGTATGCCGGTGCGTACCAAGGTGTGATCGTCCAGCAGAAATACGCGAATCGTCATGGCTTTCCCCTGCAAGTCCTGTGCTGTGAGCGCACAGACTAGGCAAGCCGTTGCGCCTGAACAAGCGGATTTCTCCGTGGTCAGGGGTAGGGAAATTCCTACCCTGGCCAGTCCAACGATGGATGGCGTCGCGCACCACATCGCATCCCCATCTCTGGCACGATCCGTACTCCACTCCGACCACCGGAACCTGCCCGATGTCCTTGTCGCCACGCCGTGTGCCCCGCTTCGCCGCTACTGCACTTTCAATCTGCCTGTTGTTGTCGGGCTGCGTCTCCAACCCCATGTTGGCCCCTGCCACGAACGGCCCTTCGCGCACGCCGCACAGTACGTGGTACGAGGATGTGGAAAACATGGCGGAGGCCGACGACAACGCCGGACGCCGCGCATATCTGCGCGAGCGCCTTGAAACTGCCGGCATGACCGTGGTCGCACAGCCGTTCGTTTCGGGCAAACTCCAGGGCGAGAATCTGATCGCGGACGTCGGCGGCGCTGAGAACGGCCCGATGTTGTTGATCGGCGCACATTCTGATCGTGTGGCGGTCGGTCGCGGCGCCACCGACAACGCCTCCGGTAGCGCTGCGGTGCTGGCGCTTGTGGCGCGCTTGCGCAGCGCACCGCTGGCGCATCACCGGGTGAAAGTCGCGTTCTGGGATCTGGAGGAACGCGGACTGCTCGGCGCCCGCGCCTACACCGAGCAGGACAGCGAAAAGCCCGCGCTCTATATCAATTTCGATGTCTTCGGCTGGGGAGACAGTCTCTGGATGATGAGCCGCGACCTTGAGCATCCCCTGGTCGCGTCGAGCCGCGACGCCGCGAAGGCGCAGCGTTTGTTGATCAGTGCCGGCGAACACTATCCACCCAGCGATCATCTGGCATTCCTCAAGGCTGGCTGGCCTGCGGTGTCGTACTCGCTGGTCGATGCCTGGGAAATCCCCAATATCCTGACCGTGTTCCAAGGCGAAAAGCCTGCAGAGATGCCGAAGGTCATGGCAGTGATCCACACGCCGAACGACACCTTGGTCAACGTCGATGATGCGGCCGTGGCGAAAGGGATCGACGCGGTGGAAGCGGCGATCCGCGCCTGGGATGCGCGGACGCAATAGCCGCCTCAGGCTGTCGCGGGTAATGGTTCTCCGGGGTGCCAACCATTCGCCTGCAACGCCTCCAGCAGCGCGGCGACTTCAGCCTTCGCATCCAGGCTGTGGACCGGCAGCACCAGCACATCGCCGGTACGCGCCCAAGCCAAGGCCTCACGTGCGGCGTCGGCTTCGCGCAGACGCACCGGCAATGCGGTTTCGGAAATGCCGCGTTTCAGCAACTCGTCCCGGATCACCTGTGCGACTTCGCCTTCGGCACGGCCACGGAGAAAGCCGTCGATGTCCTTCACCACGACCAGATCCGGTGCGAAATTCGCGGCGACCGCAGCCAGCGCGCGGATCTGATCGTCTTCGCGGTTACCCGCCTGCCCCAGAAGCAAGGCCATACGGCCATCGCCGCGCCGCGCTTGGGCAATCTCCAGCAAACCAGCAAGCCCCTCGGGGTTGTGGGCATAATCGAGAAAAATTTCGATACCGGCGAACGACCAGTGCTGCAGACGCCCAGGGTTGTCCGTGTGGCTGCGGCCAAAGTCCGAAAGCACAGCGCGGATCGTCGCAAGCGGGACGCGCAGCAGTGACGCAGCGAGAGAGGCGGCTGCGGCGTTAGCGATGTTGTAACGGGCACGACCGCCGAGCGCGATCGGCATCGCAGCGATCTCGCCAAGATCATGGGTAGCAGCGCCATCGTCCAGCAGCAGATGTCCGTCACGCACGGCACAGCGCGGGACGTCGATCGCATTGGCAGGCAACGCACTGTCATCGACAGCGAACCACGCGATCCGCGACGCCGACTGCGGACCGAGCGTACGCAGCAGCGTATCTTCGGCGTTCAACACCAACCAGCCATCACGACACTCGCCCGAACCTTCAGCCGCGTGTGCGACCGCGCGTGCAACCGTCAGTTTCACTGCCGCCAGATCTTCAACCGAATGCACGCCGTATTCGCCGAAATGATCGGCACTGATGTTGGTCACCACCGCCACGTCGGCCTTCGCCAAAGCCAATCCGCGTCGCAGCAGACCGCCACGCGCGGTTTCAAGCACGGCGGCATCGACATCGGTACGACGCAACAACTGGCGCGCTCCAGACGGGCCCGAATAGTCGCCACTTTCCAGACGTTCGATATCGCCCGCATGGCCTACGAACAGGCCATCCGTGCAGGAATGCGCGGTACGCAGGCCGCGTGCACGCAGCATCGCGGCGATCAGGCGCACGGTCGTGGTCTTGCCGTTCGAGCCGGTCACCAGCGTTGTGGGAATCGTGCCCAACGTCGCCCACGGCACATCCTCCGCAGAAGGCAGGGCGTCCAGCGCCCACGTCAGGCCGTGGATACCAAGCCCAAGCGTCAATGCGTCATCGTCGTACAGCGCCGGCACATCATTCCCGCGTGCGGCCTGCAGTAATGCGATCACGTCCGGGCGACGCTCGGCGTCGGCGTAACGACGCAGGGTATGCAGCGCCAGCAGCGTGTCGTGTGCTGCGGGATGACCGGGTGCGTACAGGCTCGTATCACCGACACTGGCACACCACGCCCATTCGTTCACCTCGGTCGCGGTGTAGAGCTGGTCGGCGGGCGCCACGAACGCCAGCGAGGTTGCACTGGCATGCACGCGCACCACGGGCGGGCTCTTGTCCCATCCCAACGCATCGCGCGCCGCGTCCAGATGCAGCCACCATGCGGCGAGCGCCTCCGGGTCGCGCGCCTTCGGCCCCATGGTTTCGAGCGCTGCGCCGCAACCGGCGAAATAGACGTTCGCACCGGTGAGGCGCCGCGAATCCTCGAACGGCGGCTCGGAATCGTCCAAGGCCACGGCGCTCAGTCGTCGCTCTCCCGCGAGATGAAGATGCCGCGCTCATCGCGGCTCACGCCTTCCCATTGCTCGGGCGAGAAACGCGGCTCGATGGCCTGCTCGGGCTCGGCCGTCTCCACAGCGACAACGGCTATTTTTTCGGCCATGCCTTCGGGTTTGAACTTGATCACCTGTTTCCAGGAACGCACCAGCGCATCCGCGAAGACCAGCAACACGTCGCCTGCCTGCGCCATGCGCAGGCCTGCGTCGATCGCCTCCTGTTCGTCAGGAATGATGCTGATCTGATCGTCGGGGACGCCGTGCTCGCGCAGGGTCGCGGCGATCAGCAGCGGCACCTCGTCCGATTTGCGTCCACGCAGGCCATCGTCGCGTCGGCAGATGTAGTGGTCGAAACCACCGGCGACCGCCTTTGCGATGTCGCGCAGATCCTCATCGCGACGATCGCCGGGACCGGCCACCACCACGATGCGACGACCGCTGACTTCCAGACGCTGGGCGAGATCGGCCATCGCCGCCACGGCATGCGCGTTGTGGCCGTAGTCGAACAGCACCTTGAACGGATGTTCGCTGAAGACATTCATCCGCCCCGGTGCCTGGAAGAATGTGCTGTCGAACGTGCGCAGGCCCTGTCGGATCGAATCGAGCTTGATGCCCAGCGAAAACGCCATCGCCGCCGCGAACATCGCGTTCTGCACGTTGTGCAACGCCTTGCCTTCCAGCGTCGCCGGAATCAGGTGCGTCCACAGCAGCGGGATATGGCTGCCTTTGTCGTACAGCGTAATCATCTGGCCGTTGATGCCGCCTTCCAGCGCGCATGCGCGACCGCCTGCACGGATGTGCTCGCGCACGAGCCCATGTGAGGGATTCATGGTGACGTAGCAGATGACCTTGGCATCGGTATAGCCGCCCATCTTCAGTACGTTCGGGTCATCGGCATTGAGCACTGCGCAGTCTTCGGCCACTTCGACCACGATGCGTTTGACCTCGGCCAACTGCTCCAGGGTATCGATGCCCTTCATGCCCAGATGGTCGGACTGCACGTTGAGGACCGCGCCGACGTCGACCTTCGGTACGCCCATGCCAGCGCGCAGCAGGCCACCGCGCGCAGTTTCGAGCACCGCGAAATCGATCTGCGGATCGGCCAGGACCATCCGCGCCGACACCGGGCCGGTCATGTCACCTTCGACCGTGCGCTGGCCGTCGATGTAGACGCCATCGGTGGTGGTCAGGCCGGGTGTGAACGCGGCCATCTTGGCGATGTGCGCGAGCATCCGCGAGGTGGTGGTTTTGCCGTTGGTGCCGGTGATCGCGGCGATCGGCACCCGCGACGGCGTGCCCTGCGGGAACAGCATGTCGATCACCGGGCCGGCGGCATCGCGCGATTTGCCTTCGCTCGGCGCCACGTGCATGCGGAACCCGGGCGCGGCATTCACTTCGCAGATGCCGCCGCCGATGGCCTTGTAGCTTTCGGCGATGTTGGTGCTGAGGAAATCGACGCCGCCCACGTCCAGCCCGATCGCCTTGATCGCGCGCACCGCCATTTCGCGGTTGTCGGGATGGATGATGTCGGTCACGTCGGTGGCCGTGCCGCCGGTCGAGAGATTCGCCGTGGAACGCAGATAAATGATGCGACCCGCTTCCGGCACGCTGTCCGCAGTGACCTCGACCCGCGCCATCATCATCTCGGCCTGCGCGTCCAGTTCGATCCGGGTCAGCACTTTCTCGTGACCGACGCCGCGACGCGGGTCCTGGTTCACGATCTCGACCAGTTCGCGGATGCTGTGCGTACCGTCGCCGACGACATGTCCCGGCGTGCGCCGCGTCGCCGCGACAAGCTCGCCATTGACCACCAGCAGACGGTGGTCATCGCCTTCGAGATAGGTCTCGACGATGACCGAACGCGAGATTTCCTTCGCTTTCAGGAAGCCTTCGACGACTTCCTCGTCACTGGTCAGCCGGATCGAAATGCCGCGCCCGTGGTTGCCGTTGTAAGGTTTGGTGACGACCGGAAAACCGATCTTGCGCGCGGCGCGACGTGCTGCACCCTCGCTCTGCACCAGTTCCTGGCGCGGCACCGGCAGGCCGAGCGAGCCAAGGATCTTGTTGGTCTCTTCCTTGTCGCTGGCCAGTTCGACGGCAATATGCGAAGTCTTGCCGGTGACCGTGGCCTGGATGCGCTGCTGGTATTTGCCGTGACCGAGTTGCACCAGCGACTGGTCGTTCAAACGCAGCCACGGGATGTTGCGCTCTTCGGCAGCCTTGACCAGCGACATCGTCGACGGCCCCAGCGCACGGCGCTGCGCATAGCGGATGAAGGTATCGCGCGCTTCCGGCCAGTTCCAATCGTCAGGCACCGCATCGGCCGAGCGCAGGTCTTCGGGCAGCAGCGAGCGCAGCAACTTCAACGCCAGTTCGCCGGCTTCGATGCCTTCCTCGCGCTGCGCATATTCGTAGACCACCGAATACACGCCGGGACGGTCATCGATGCTGCGGGTCTTGCCGAAGGTCACGTCTTCGCCGGCCATGTTCTGCAGTTCGATCGCGACATGTTCCAGCACGTGGCCGAGCCAAGTGCCCTCGCCTTCCTTCATGCGCCGGATCAGGCCGCCGGGCTCGCGATAGGAGCAGCCGTGGTCGGCCAACCCGGGCAACGCTTCGATCAGCGCATCGACAAATACGGGGCCGAGCTTGCTGGTCGGCCAGGCTTCCAGCTTGCCCAGATCCAGCTCCAGCCGGATTACCGGGAAATGCGCATACAACGAGGGGCCGACGAATACCGAACGATCGAGGATGCGCATATGGACTGACTACTCCTGAGGTTATTCTTTGGACACGAGCAGCGAGCCCGCCGAGGCTTTGCGTGTGTGAAGGTTGAACGTAGCACCGGCGACAAGGATGTGGAAGCTCAGGCCCAGCAGGCAGACCGGCTCGCCCTCGTTGATCTGCGCCATCGACGAGAACTGCAGCCCGGCGGCATCGACCACGGTCACCCCGCCGCTGCCCAGCACCTCAACCGTGTTGTCGGGCGAGATCAGCGCCGCAGTGTCCTCATCCAGACCAATACCGATCGCGAACGGGTTGAACGCCAGCGCCGCGGTCAACCGACCGAGCCGATCGCGCTGGCGGAAATGCTGGTCGATGATGAAACGATTGGTCAGCCCCAAGCCCGGCGCCAGACGCACCATGCCGGCGATCGGCGTTGGGCCTTCTTCGCCGAAGGCGATCATGTGCTCGCTCAGAAATGCTGCACCGGCGCTGGTGCCGGCAACGTGCATGCCGCGTGCGTTGCAGACCCGGATCGCCTTCGCGACTGCCGTCCCGCCCAACAATGTTCCGAGCCGCAGCTGGTTGCCGCCGGTCATGAATACCCCACTCGCCTGATGGATGCGTTCGACGCGACTGGGCTCGTCGGCATCGCGACGGGTGTCGAAATCCATCACATCGACCCGGGCCACCCCCAGATCGCGGAAGATATCGACATAACGCGGGCCGGTGGCAGTGAGCCTGCTTGCGGTGGGGATCACGACGATATCGGCATCGGCACCGCCACATAGTTCAACGAAGCGGGCAAGAATCGCGCGATCGTTTTCTTTCTCTTCCGCGCCACCGATCGGAATGATCCAACCGCGCGCTTCCCCATCGGGGACTTTACTGGGACACATCTGACTTCCTGGATTCGTTTCAGTTTGGAATATGGGATTTTGGAATGTCTGATCGCTATGCGCAGGGCGCAACGCTTTCGAACAGGCCGAAGCGAGTAATCACGCCGTCGCGCACATGCCAAGCGCCCTGCGCCATGACATCGACAACCTTGCCGGCGGCATCCAGCGCCACGAGGTCGGCGTCGGCGCCCACGGCGATTTCGCCTTTACCGGCCAGGCGCAGATGGCGCGCGACATTGCGGGTGAACGCGGGCAGCACCGCATCGAGTGCATGGCCTCGCGCGAGCAGCTCGCGCAGTGTGTCCAACAGCGCATGCGAGCTGCCGACGTCCATCCGGCACATACGGCCATCGTGATCGAACGTGGGCAGGCAGCCGCCGGCATCGGAACTGATGGTCAGGCGTTCGGCGGGCACATCGGAAGCGTGATAGCGCTCCCAGGCTTCGGCGGCCGTCCAGGCATCTTCGCCTTCGTCGACCGGAAACGCAGTGACATCGATCGTGCAACCGCGCCGCGCCAGTGCCAGCGCTTCCTCGAACAGCCCCTTGCGCCGGTTCACATGGGTCGGATGGAACACCTGCGGCGGGAGTTCGGTCTCGTCGAGCGCCCGCCGGACCAGTTCGAGGCCACGAGAACCATTGCCCAGATGCAGATGCAGCAGCCCGGCTTTACCGGTCATCAGGCCGGCAACGTGGACATCGGCTGCGACCCTGACGAACTCATCGAAGGTCGGCTGGCTGGAACGGTGGTCGCTGATCGCCAACTCTCCCACGCCGATGACCGGGTCGAGATAGACGATATCGCCACGGACACTGCCGGTCAGGGTGACCGGCGGCAAGTGATAGCCCCCGCACCAGGCGAACGCACTCAGCCCCTGCTCGCGCAGCGCGTACACCGATGCCAGCAGTTCGCCCGGCGAGCGCGCCAGATCGTCGGTACCCAGCACGCTGACTACCGTAGTGACGCCAGCAGCGGTGAACTGCGACAACGGCACTGGCGGCACACGCGTGGCGAAGCCACCCTCGCCGCCGCCGCCGGTGACATGGGCGTGGCCATCGATCAGCCCGGGAATCAAGCGCTTACCGTCGAGATCGACAATCAACAGCCCCGGCAGGGACGGCGCAACCTCATCGGCGCTACCGATCCACAGGACCTTGCCACCGCCGATCAATAGTTGGCACAGACCGAGCGCCTCGGGAGCGAACACCGAGGCGTTACGAATGAGCGTCAAAGCAGGGGGTACGGCCGAGGAGGTGCGGATAGGCATCCGATATTCTAGCGGCAGAGGGCCGGCAACGTCCCCGCTCTCATGGATGCAAGTCGAACGAGACATGGCCGGCTCGTTTCGACATGCCACACTGAGTGTCATTCCGTGAATGTCATTCCGTACCAAGGATTGAGGACGATATGGCCGTGATCCTCTCCAGGCAAAAGCCAGAAACATCGGTCTTGCGCCGCAGGACATGATGCCGCAGGACATGGCACTGCTAGACTCGCGGCAGCACAGCCCTCACGGAACAGCGCATGAAAAACGCCGGTATCGCCCTACTCATCGTCGCCGGCGTCGTTGTCGGAATTCTCGGTTACAACGCGCTGAAGCCGCAGACGCTGCATGCGCCCACGACTGCTGAAGTCAAAGTGCAGTTGGATAAATTGAAGGCCGATGCCCAGCAGAAGCATCCGAACATGGCCACGAGCGATGCGATGAAGGTCGAGGCGACACGGCAGGCCAGTGCGATGCTGGAGCAAGGCAACGCCGATACCCGAGCGAAGACGGCCGCAGGCATCTTCTTCGGTGCTTACTACATGAACACCCGGGCGCGGCCGGCGTATTGCCAGCAGCGTGGCGTGGACCTTGCGACATTCGTGGCTGCGTACGATCAGGTCCATCGCGAGGAATTGAGCCATGCACGCAAGGTGTTCGCACGCATCGGCATCGATCCCGAATCAATGGTGCCGAAGATCCAGTCGCAATTCGTTTCGGTCGTCGAGCAGGACATGAAGGACTTCGCCGCAGGCGCGCAGGTGCCGCTGGACAAGACCTGCGAGATGTTCAACCAGAATGCAAAAATGCTGGCGGAAGCCATCACGGTACCCGCCGATGTAAGGCTGGCGTTGCTGGCTGCGGATTGAGCCATCAGGCGGATTGAGCCATCTGGTAGCCTGAAACGGCTCGAATCAGGGCCCGTCAGTGGCAATCAGCCGCATCCAGACGAAGCGACTGCAGCACGTTGCCGCTTGCATCCTGTACGAAAGCGGTCAATCCCCATTTACGCTCAGGCAAATCGACATCCACCGCTTTTCCCAGTGTTTCACTGCCCAATGACCATGGCCCCCAGAGGCGGGTGACAACACGATCGTGGTTCAGCGTCACACCCTCGTTTTCGCCGGCACTGACTTGCGTCTGTAGCCCATCGACCGTCTGCGCAAGCCAAACCGTTCCAGCGACGTCCTCCCCTGAGCCAATCGACCTGCCGGCACCACGCGCCGCGCCGAGTCGTAATGTCGCACCTTGGGCCTGCGGCAGTAGGACCATCGCCAATCCGACCTGAGCAGGCACGCGCGCGGCATCAAGCACACGGTTCACTGCAGATCCCGCACGCCAGACCGTCTGTACCTGCGGGCCGATCATGATTTGCGGGGTGTAGACCGTGGACTGGCCGACCGCATTCACACGCTGCCGTTGACGCTGCGAATACTTCGGCGATGCGAAGCGGTCCGGCCACCCCAGTTCGTCCCAGTAATCGACATGGAACGCCAACCAGTTGACGGTATCCGGCGTTTCCAAGAGCTGTCGCGACAGCCACCGATCAGCCGGCGGGCAACTGCTGCAACCCTCGGAGGTGTAGAGCTCGACCAGCGGCGTGACGACAGCACCACTGCGGGCTTCGCACTGCCCTGCCGCTGCGGCCTGTGCAGGATTCGCAGCGGCAAGGCAGGCAACCACCATCCAGGATCCGACGAAGAAACAGCGCATATCCGACTCCAAGGCAGACGACGAGATGATCGACGCGTTACCGGAGAGAGGCCGCCAAAGGCCGGATCGTTGCGCTACTGCTTCAGCGCCGCCAACATCGCTTCACCCACCCCATGCGCAGATTGCGGGTTCTGGCCGGTGACCAGACGGCCGTCGGTCACGACCTGTGCCTGCCAATTGCCTGCAGGACGATGAATGGCACCTCGCTGCTGCAAGGTGCTGGCGAGCAGGAACGGCACGACATCTTCCAGCTTCACGGCGCGCTCTTCGTCGTCCGTAAAGGCGGCAAGCTGCTTGCCCTCCACCAGATAACGGCCGTCGCTGAGCTTGAGATTCACCAAGGCGCTCGGGCCGTGACACACGGCGCCGACGATGCCGCCATGTTCGTAGATCTCGCGGCCGATGCGCTGCACACCCGCACTGTCCGGAAAATCCCAGACGGTGCCATGACCACCGGCATACAGCACAGCGGCATAGCGTGAAGGATCAACGCTGTCGACGCTTGGCGTGCTCCGGATCGCGGCACGGAAGGCGTCGTCGTTCCAGTAGCGCGCATTCACCGGGTCTTCGAGATCAAGACCGTCCACCGGCGGCTCGCCGCCCTGCACCGATGCGAATTCGACCTTGAGACCGGCGGCCTCGAACACAGCCAGAGGATGCGTGACTTCACCGAGGTAAAAACCGGTCGGCTCGCCGGTGCTGCCCTTCACACCGTGACTGGTCAACACGATCAGGATGGGTTTGTCGGTCGCGGCGGGGGATGGGCCGGCGCCGGCGACCATGCCGGCGAGCGTCAGGGAAAAGAGGCTGTTCATGAAACACTCCTGGGGGATAGAAGATGTCGCGCGATAGAGTTTCAGCGCGACCAGGCTTCCCCATATCGGTGCCATTGCATGCTTTCACAAGCACGGAACGATTCCAGTGCCCGCAACAGAGCTTTCTGCAAAGGCGCCAGTCACGCATCAGCGAAACTACTCAAACGGCCCTCGCACATCGGCAATGATCTGTAAAAGCTGATTTGCTGCGATCATAGGCAGTATCTTCTTCGAAACAGCATCCATGACCTTTCTGCGCCACCTTTTGATCGCGTTCACCGTGACCCTCTTCGCCGGCTGCGGCGGCACAGCCACCAAGTCGACACCACCGCCCCCCGTCATCCAGCCCACTCCGCCCGCTGCCCCGGTCAAGATCCGGATCGGTCTGGCCTTGGGCGGTGGCGCCGCAAAGGGTTTCGCCCATATCGGTGTGATCAAGATGCTGGAAGCCAATGGCTTCAAACCAGAAGTCGTGTCCGGCACCAGCGCCGGCAGTCTGGTCGGTGCGCTCTACGCCAGCGGAATGGACGCCTTCCAGATGCAGGAGCATGCCGTGGCATTGGACGAGGCCCGCATCCGCGATGTCAGTCTGTTCGCCGGAGGCATGGTCAAAGGCCAGAAGCTGCAGGACTACGTCAACGAGATGGTCGGCAACCGATCGATCGATCAGATGAAGAAACCATTCGCGGCAGTGTCGACCAAGCTCGAAACCGGCGAACGCACGGTCTTCGTGCGCGGCAACACCGGCCAGGCGGTTCGCGCATCCTGCAGTATTCCGGGCGTGTTCGAGCCCGTGAAAATCGGCAAATTCCTGTACGTGGACGGCGGCGTGGTCAGTCCGGTCCCGGTAGATGCTGCCCGCCAGCTCGGCGCCGATTTCGTCATCGCCGTGGATATCTCAACCAGAATCACCGGAAAATCCCCCGACAACCTGCTGGGCGTGGTGAACCAGTCGATCACGATCATGGGGCAGAAGCTCGGCGAACAGGAAATCGCCCGTGCCGATATCGTCATCCGTCCACGAGTCAACGATATCGGCCCTGCGGATTTCGAACAACGTTCCCGCGCCATTCTCGAAGGCGAAAAGGCAGCACTGGCCGCACTACCTCAGATCCGAGCCAAACTCGCCCAGCTGCGTCAGGCACGAGCCGCTGTACAAGCAACGCAGCGCAATCCGGCGCCCGCACTGCCGGAAAAATGCGATGAACCGGGTTTCATCGGTGGGCTGTTCGGCAAGGAAGCAGAGTGCAAATCGAAGGGCAAGCGCTGAAATCCTCGACAGGTGAGCGACAGCGCCGGCAGTGCCGACGCTGTCGTGTTTATTCAGCAGCAACCCATCATTGAGATCAATGCGCCATACGCAGTGGCTGGAATTGCACCGCCTGTAGCAGAGCGGTTGCCTGACAACTGTTGTTGATCAGGTTCGCCATGTCCTGTTGACGACGGAAGAGGTCCCCGAAGTTGCGCTGGGGAATCCCGTTGATGGGGTCGTTTTTAGGGAAGGTGGTGGGCACCGCCAGTGACCCGCTTCCCAGCAGGAACTTCGACAGCACGCTCTGCGCAGTCGGCATGCGTTCCGTGATGTGCGTGAAGCTGGTTTCGTTTGCGAACGACACAGGATTGCCGTTTGCGCGAGCTTCGCCGCCGTGGCAGCCGTTGCAGGTCCCGAGCGAGAACAAGTGACGCTCCTGATTCCCTACCGCTGGCGCTTTCCAGACTGCGGGATCAGCAATGGAGAGATTGAAATTGGAACCCGTGAGGAAAGGAGAGCCTCCCGGCACCCAAGTTTGTGGCACAACGTAAGTGCTGTTCAGGATCGCCGCACTGTTGCTGTTGATGTAATTCGCCAGTTGAGCCGAGTTGTTCCTGGTGTGGTGTGGCGTCTGCTTGGTCGAGACCAACGTCAGCGGGCCGCTGGCCGCAACCAGATGGAACTCGCGCAATTCCCAAGGATTTGCCAACGCGTTCTCATCAGTGCGCACCTGATTGATGGCGCTGCCGTGCGGTTTGGTCGGCGCAGCGTTGGCCTTGGTGAACTGATCGGTGATCGCCTGTAGCGCAGGATTGAAGGCAGCACTGCCTAGCGCAATGTTGCCGAGATTCACCCACTGCTGCGCATAGGTTTTGGTCGCGGTACAGCCTCGGATCGGAACGCCATATTCGAATATCACCGTGAACCGCATCGTCGAGCATCCACCGTTGCTGTTGCGATTGACGACACCGAAGACCAGCCGCCCTTCACCGGCGTTGCCGCCGCTTCCGCCGTACACGGGGTTCGCGCGGAGATCGACGCGATTGACGATGGCAAGCAGGCGGAAAGGGGAACGGTTCAAATCAAGTTTTCCGCCGATCCTGGGCCATGAATTCAACACCAGCGGGCCGATGTTCGTACGTGCCGGCACCGGGAAAGTATTGATGGTGTTGTTGAGATTCCAGGTCTGCAACCAACTCTCGACGAAAATTGCCGGATCAATCCCCGTAACCGGCTGATTGGCCATTTCGGTCATCAGCGTCTTGAAGGTCCAGGCACCATTGGGGTTGCCGACATTGCCGCAGATATCGAAGGTGCGGGTCGGATCGTTCACGACCGACAGATCGGTGATCATCAACTCGCGAGTGGGATCGACCGCGATCGGCGGCATGGAAATCGTACTGATCGGAATCCTGATAGGAATACTTTTTACACGAGCCAACTGCACCGCATCCGGGTCCAGGAATTCGAACCGGTCCTCACTGACGAGCGCACGCTTGTCGAAGGTCACCGATGTCGTCGATTTCGTTTCTTCGATCAACTTGCGGCGGTCTGCCTGCTCCTGCAAGAACAGATCGAAATCGAAATCGACCATGCCGTTAAAGAGTAGCGTGTCTTTCTGATCGCGCTTCAGCACGAATGTCTTCTTGTCGACGAGAAGCGGAATCTCGTCGGCGATCTCACTTCCTTTTGCAAAATGGACCGAGAGCAAGGCATTTCCTGCAGGGTCACCAGCCCCTTCCATCGGAGTGATGAGCAGATCATCGACCGGTGGCAGCTGCGGTTCTTCCTGCACGGCGGGTTCTTTTTGGGTTGAAATCGAAGCCGTACTTGCGTTGCTTGCATCGAATCGAGCGGCCGTCCCGCGCGGATGGCTCGCTTCGATGGCGACGATATCTGTACTGGAACTGGCAGCAGACAATGAACCGGCCGTACTGTTCGCTGCACCTGCAGCACCCGGCAGATCACAGCCGCCCAAGCCACAGGCCAACAAAAAAATACCCACTGGCACGAGTGCTCTGTGGGCTGAAAAAAACCAGACAGGACCTTTGCGCATGACGCTTCACTCCTTGTGAATGGAAGGATACCGCTGTGTTTTATTTTGCAAGGACATGACGATGCTCTGTGGATCGTCATGTCCAGCCAGTTGGTTTACGCCTAAAAAACAATGCTGTCGACGGCTGACTGACAGATGTGACAGGCTGGGAGCAGTGAAAATGCAGATAAAAAAAGAGCCGGCATGGCCGGCTCTTTTTAATTTCAATCAATCGCAAAAAAAAACGATTGATTTGAATTATCCTGCAAGCACCTTACGCGCGGGTGTCACGCCGCGCGCCACCGGGCCTGCCCTGCCCGCGACTCGCCGGCTTCTGGCCAGTGTGGGCGTGCGCATGTGCGCTGCGGTC
>JBGSID010000006.1:0-18053 GCA_041751895.1 Lysobacteraceae bacterium
GCGCAGCATGTCGATCCGCTGCTGCGCGGCCTGGCCCTGCTGGGCTGCCGCTCCGACAGCGCTTTCCGCTTGATGCAGTTGCAGTTGGTTGTCGAGACCCGCGTGCACCCGTTGCCGTGCCAGCCCCTGCAGCCGTTGTGCGCGCTTGGTTTCAGCGACGGCGACGGTGCGCGCCTCGTATGCCTGCGCCAGATCCAGATAGGCGCTTGCGATGTTGCCGGCCAGCATCAGCCGCGCCTGTTGCGCGTCGATTTCGGCTGCATGGACACGGTCCAGCGCGGCTTCCCACTGCGCGCGTTTGCCGCCCCACAGGTCGGGTGCGTAACGCAGATTCAGGGTGGCGATCTCAACGCCCTTGTAGTCGCCGCCATACGGAGACGGCAACAGGGTTTCAGGCAGATAGGCGCCGGAATACTGCACGTTCGCCGCGAAATGCGGCTTGCGGGCGTCGTCTGCCAATCCAGCCTGCGCCGTGGCCTTGCGCACGCGTGCGTCGGCGGCATCCAGCGTGGGCGTGCCTGCGAGCGCCTCGGTCATCAGCGCATCGAGTTGAGAGTCGCCCCAGGCGTGCCACCAGTCCTGCGTCGGCCAGGCGGCGGCAGACAGTGTGCCCTGGATGCTTTCGTGGGCAGCGAGGGAATCCGCATCGCGTGGTGCCAGTGCGGGCTGCAGCCCATGGGTGCTTGCACACCCGGACAGCAACATGACGAGGAGTGCGGCGGCGACGGACGCACGGCGCAGAGGGTGAGTTGCGACAGGCATGGTCATTCGTCTTCGCGGGTAAGGTTTTCGCGGACCTGCACCAGCATCCGCAACAGTGCGGCCTGGTCATCGGGGCTCATGCCCCGCATGGCACGCTCGCGGACGCGCAAGCCGCATTGATGGACATCGACCCACATGGCTTGACCGCTGGTGGTCAGAGCCACGCGCAGGGCACGACGATCTTCGGGGTCAGCAACACGTGCGCTGAAGCCCTTTTCCTCCAGCCGGTCGAGCAGACGGGTCATCGCCCCCGGGTTCAGATCGGCCGCACGTGCCAGCTCACTGGCGCTGGCCTCCCCTTCGGAGAGACGTTTGAGGGTGATGTATTGACTGAAGGTCAGGTCATAGCCTGCTTCGGCCAGTTCCTGGGCCATCCGTTGCCACATGGCATCACGGGCTTGCCTGAACAGCAGTCCCAGCTGGGAGCCTGATTGCGAGCATGTTCCGGGCAGGGGTGAAGAAGTACGCATCGCCGGAATTTTATTCAATCAACAATAATTGTCAATGCAACTATTCGATGGGCGAGCTATTTTTTGTGTGCCGCCCGTCGAGATTCCGGAAAAAACTCAGGGGTGGTCGGCGGCCTGCCGCCCGAGTGAGGCGTCATCGGTGAAGAAGGCATCGACGCCCAAGGCCAGCGCGGCACGGATCTGACGGATCGCCCCGGGATCGTGCCGTGCGGTTGGCCCTCCATCGCCCTGGTATTCGCGATCGAGAAAGTAATTTTCCGGGCGGAACGTGTAGACGATGACGTTCAGGCCTGCCGCATGGGCATCGTCTATGAGCCGACTGTGGCCGTTTTCCGGATCGAGGTCGCGCCAGGCCGGGCCGATCGCGTTGGCATAGCTTGCAATCCCGCGCAGCCCATCCGCCTGCATCATCGCGCCGTAGGTGAGGGGTGTTCCAGCGGCGACGGTGTCATACGGGCGTTCGTGTTCGCTGCCGAGCAGTTGCAGCAGCGACACATTCGCGTCCTGCCCGATCTTGCCGTGCAGCGCCCGCAGATCCGCGGTCTCGAAGGATTGAATGATCACCGGGGCCGCACGCGTATGAGGATGTGCGCGCAGGGCCGCGAGCAACTTGTCTTCCATGGCCAGACCGATCCCGGCGAAATAGGTCGGGTGTTTGATCTCAGGCGCCAGACCGATGAGACGCCCACGCTTTTGAGACTCCTCCGTAGCCAGCGCCACGATCTCATCAAAGGTGGCGATCTCGAACTGGCCGTCGTACGCGGTCGAGCGCAGTTGAGGCAGGCGCTCGCGTGCGCGAAGCGTCTTCAATTCAGCCAGCGTGAAATCTTCGGTGAACCAGCCGGTCACGCGCTCGCCATCGATGGTTTTCGTGGTGTTGCGGGACGCAAATACGGCCCGTTGTGCAACATCGGTGGTGCCAGAGATCTCGTTTTCGTGCCGCGCGACCAACACGCCATCGCGGGTGCTGACCAGATCGGGCTCGATGATGTCCGCGCCGTCTTCGATGGCCTTCGCATAGGCAGCCAGCGTGTGTTCCGGGCGCAGCGCGCTTGCACCGCGATGGCCGATCACAAGTGGTTTGGCAGCGGGCATCGGTGCGGGTTCCTGCGATGGAGAAATGGAAGCGCATCCTGCCACGGCGAGCAGCAGGCAGAGAGGCATGAGTCGTGTCGTTGGCATGGCGGATTCGCAATGGCGCGGGATCTCCATCGTGCCAGCCTGCTGTTGCAAACACATGCGCGATGTTGTCGATGGTGATGTCCGGCGATATGCCGGTGCCGATCTTGGGCGTCGCTTGGTCTTGAATTCACCGAGCCAGCACCGGGCTGGACGCGCTGCCCGATGCCGTGATCCATTCTGCAGGAGGCCGCGCCGGTGTGCTCGGTATGTAGAAACACGGGCGAACACGAAGCGCTGGAGCTGATCGATAGTCGATGCCCACGCATGCTGTGCGTCAGAAACGCTGGTGGATTTCGCCAGAGGGTGCCGTGTGCTTGGCCGCGATGTCGCAGTTGCTGGATGGGGGTACGAGTTGGCTGTGAATACCGGTTCGGCTGAGAAATGTCTGCTGGCGTTCCGGCATTTGATGTCATTGAATGACATGTAGGCCGGATCATCGACCCCGCCCAAGATTAGGACCTATGTGCTGGTGCGGAGCACTCAGCCTCTGTGCTTACCTGTAACTTTTAACGGGTTGCGTTTTTTTATAGAAAAGTTAAATTTTTTAAACAAAAAAAGGGGGTGATAAATGCGAAATTTCATTATTTTTTTTACGGTTTTTATCGCAGCATGCGGTGGTGGACAGCATGATGAGGCCGCTACTGTTTCAGACGAGGCTCAGGCCAGCGCGGATGCCAGCTATTTAGCCGATCAAAAATCGTTGGTTGATTGTAAAAGCCAAGCGGAAGACAAGAACTCTTGTGATGAGGCTGAAGAGGGGGGTGAGGTTGAGGTAAAAATTCAGTGAAAATATTCATAATTATTCTCGCTTTTCTTTTTTCCGGATGTAGTGTAAATAATTACTCGCATAAGAATTCTGTGCCGATTAATTCCTCTGTAAATAGTCATAGTTTACCTGCTGAAAAGCAGGTTGCCGAAAATATTTCAAATGAAGGTGATGGAAGTTACGTATGTGACTCGCCTCTATACAGTTGGCAGGAATGTCGAGTTTCTCCAGTCGGCAGCCTTATTAATTCAGTGTCTTCTCGAGGCGGGCAGGTATACGTTCAGTGGAGTTCGAATTGCGGATGCTATGGTGGTGTGCCGCACGGAAGGGGCTGGGCGCGGTGGTGTGTAAATTCTCAAAATTGTAGCCCTGACAATGTGAGTAATTTTCTTGGCCAAGTTGGAGCAACAATTCAGATGGGCTTGTATGATGGCCCAGTAAGAATAAATAGTTTTATTGGTCGATATGCTGGGACCATTACTAGTAATGGGGGCTATTATCGAGGCGTCTTATTGTCGCCCGGAGGGGCGAAGTTTGTCGGCGAACTCAATCCGGATGGATCCTATCGTATAGGAACATTGTACAAAGACGAAAAAATATACATAAGCAACAAATTTTTAAGTAACGATCCGGTCGGCAAGGTATTAGTTGGTGATTCTTCGGGAAATTATTCAATTTATGACTGCGGGATTGGCCTGAATTGTCAGTTTGTGTCGCAAGGACATGACAACGCGGTTTCTTTGGTTTTTGGAGTCATAAAGGAAATTGCGATAGGCGAGGCTGCAGATGCTATCGTGGGACGGCTATCGCTTGCTTTTCCTGCTCTAAGAGGGGCTCTATTTGCGAAATACTTCCCTGCGGTATTGGAGGCTTTCGCAGGTTTGGTTTTCTTTTGAGTGGGCTATTTGTTGTAGAACGTCAAATACCACTCCACGAATTTCTTCACCCCCACCTCCACCGACGTGGTTGGCGCATAGCCGGTATCCCGGGCTAGAGCGCTGACATCGGCGTAGGTGTCAGGGACGTCGCCGGGCTGCAGCGGAAGCAGGTTTTTCTCGGCTTTTCGGCCCAGGCAGTCTTCCAGCACTTCGATGTAGCGCAGCAGTTCGACCGGGCTGTTGTTGCCGATGTTGTAAACGCGGTACGGCGCGGAGGAAGTGGCTGGGCTCGGGTTGAGCGGGTCGTGCGTCGGGTCGGGGCCGGGCACGCGGTCGAGGCTGCGGATCACGCCGTCGACGATGTCGTCGATATAGGTGAAATCGCGGCTGTGCTTGCCGTGGTTGAAGACGTCGATGGGTTCGCCGGCCAGGATCTTGCGCGTGAACAGGAACAGCGCCAGGTCCGGGCGGCCCCACGGGCCGTAGACGGTGAAGAAGCGCAGGCCCGTGGTCGGCAGATTGAACAGGTGGCTGTAGGTGTGCGCCATCAGCTCATTCGCTTTCTTGCTGGCGGCGTAGAGACTCACCGGGTGGTCGACGCTGTCTTCCACCGCGAACGGCAGCTTGCGGTTCGAGCCGTAGACCGAGCTTGACGACGCATAGACCAGATGTTCGATCTGACGATGCCGGCAGGCTTCGAGGACGTTGAGGAAGCCGACGATATTGCTGTCGATGTAGGCGTGCGGGTTTTCCAGCGAATAACGCACGCCGGCCTGTGCGGCGAGATTGACGACGCGGTCGGGCTTGAAGCGGTCGAAGGCGGCTTCAAGCGTCGCGCGGTCTTCGAGCGAGCCTTTGACGAACGAGAAACCGGGCTTGGGCGTCAGCAGCGCCAAGCGCGCCTCTTTCAGCGTCGGATCGTAGTAGTCGTTGAGGTTGTCGTAGCCCAGCACCTCGTCGCCGCGCTCAAGCAGGCGATGGCTGAGGGTGGAACCGATGAAGCCGGCAGCGCCGGTGACGAGAATGCGCATGGGAGTCGCCTGTTCAGTGCGGTGACGGAAGCGAAGGGCTGTATTGTCCCGCCGTGGCGGCGGCGAAGCCAGCGAATCAGGCTTGTGCATCTGGAGCAGGGCCGCGAGCCAGTTCCACGCGCGCCCAGAGGTCGGGTGGTGTCCTGTTTTGCCAGACGCCGTGCAACGTCTGGCGAAAAAGAGGGCTCAAACGGGCTTCCGTTTCGATGCGGTCGATGAAGGGTTCGCCATGGAGTGCGATCAGATCTTCAAGCAGACCCGCCGCGAGATAGTCCAGTACCTGTTTTGGCGCATCGCGCCCGATCACTTTCAGTATGAAGCGCCAGACTGCTTCTTCATGGCCGCGATGCAGAGCGAAAATGTCGGGATTCGACAGTAGCGCTTCAATATCTTCGTTTTGAGATTCGGTTTCAGTCTTTGCGCTGAAATAGGCCTCAATTTCCTCCGGGTCATCGGGAAGCGGTTTGCTGTGTTCCTCGATGAACTGATCCACCCATTCGTCGAGTTGCTCGTCGCTGTCGAACGGCCACGTCATCGTTGCTCAGAGTCGGCCGTCGACGGCATTGCGCGGCAACAGTGCTTTCACATCGAACAGCACACTGTCCGGTTTGCCGAAGCGGCGGATCCCTTCGGCCCCGAGTTCGGCGAATTCGCGGTGCGAGACCGCGAGGATCACAGCGTCGTACGTACCTGCCTGTGGCTGTTCGGTCATGGCGATGCCGTATTCCTCGTGCGCCAGTTTGGCATCGACCCACGGGTCATGGACATCGACCTGTATGTTGTAGCTGCACAGCTCGGCGATGATGTCGACCACGCGGGTGTTGCGCAGGTCGGGGCAGTTTTCCTTGAAGGCGAGACCGAGCACGAGAATGCGCGCGCCAGCGGTCGGCAGATGGCGCTGTGCCATCAGCTTCACGACGCACTGCGCCACGTGCGGGCCCATGCCGTCGTTGATGCGACGGCCGGCGAGGATCACGTCGGGGTGGTAACCGATCTGCTGCGCCTTGTGGGTGAGGTAATAGGGATCGACGCCGATGCAGTGGCCGCCGACCAGACCGGGTTTGAACGGCAGGAAATTCCATTTCGTACCCGAAGCGGCCAGCACTTCATGCGTATCGATATCGAGGCGATGGAAGATCAATGCCAATTCGTTGATCAGCGCGATATTCACGTCGCGCTGGATGTTTTCGATGACCTTGGCCGATTCGGCGACACGGATGCTGGATGTCTTGTGGGTGCCGGCGGTGATGATGCTGGCATAGAGCGCATCGACGAAGTCGGCAGCCTCGGGCGTGGAGCCGGAGGTGACTTTCATGATGGTTTCGAGCCGGTGTTGATGATCGCCGGGGTTGATGCGTTCGGGGCTGTAGCCGGCGTAGAAATCCTGATTGAAGCTGAGGCCGGATTCACGTTCGACGATCGGTACGCAGGTTTCCTCGGTCGCGCCCGGGTAGACGGTGGATTCGTAGATCGCGACGCCGCCGGCGCGGATCGCACGGCCTACAGTACGGCTTGCGGATTCCAGCGGGCGCAGGTCAGGGCGCTTGTATTCGTCGATAGGCGTCGGCACGGTGATGATGAAGACGTTGCAGCCGACAAGGTCTTCGGCGTTGCAGCTGAAACGCAGGCGGTCCGATTTGCGCAGTTCGTCCTCGGTGACTTCCAGTGTGCGGTCGTGGAATCGGCCGAGTTCGGCGACGCGATTCGCATCGATGTCGAATCCGACCACCTGGTAGCGTTTGCCGAAGGCGGCAGCCAAAGGCAGGCCGACATAGCCCAGGCCGATGATGGCGATACGGATGTCGTCTCGGGCGGGAAGCGTGGCCTGCATCGTGCTGAATTCCAGTGGGTTGTGCGAGAGAAAGTTTACCAGTCATGCCGATACGCCCGTCGTTGCGGATGCAGCCAGAGGCGCGGCCAAGTCTCGGCCAGGAGTCGCTGCCACCATGGGCTCTGGTAGTCTGCAGCAGCTTGTCTTCGTCGCTCCCCTGTATGCCTCGCACGTAACGCACCTTGGGCGTGCTGATGCTGGCATCGTGATGAATGACGCGGAAAATACGGCCGGCCGGCCATCGGTTGCCGTGTTCCGCCCTTTTTTGCGTTCGACTCCGCGACGCTTCTCCTTTTCCTCATTTCTCGAAATCTCTCTCATGCGCGTTCTGGTCTGCGGCGGTGCCGGTTACATCGGAAGTCATACCTGTGTGGCTTTGGCGGCGAGAGGGCATGAAGTCGTCATTGCCGACAATTTCTGCAACAGCTCGCCTGTGGTACTGGATCGGCTTGAGCAGTTGATCGGACGGCCTCAGGTAGCGCATCGCGTGGATGTGCGCGATGGCGCCGCGCTTGCGGCATTGTTCTCCGCGCAGCGATTCGATGCCGTCGTACATTTCGCCGCGCTCAAGGCCGTCGGCGAGTCCTGCGAACGGCCGCTCGATTATTTCGACAACAACATCGCGGGCACCATCACGCTGCTGCGTGCGATGCGGGATGCCGATATCGGGCGACTGGTGTTCAGCTCATCGGCGACGGTCTATGGTGAGCCTGAGTCGGTGCCGATCAAGGAAGACGCGCCACTGTCGTCGACCAATCCCTACGGCCGCACCAAGTTGGTGATGGAGCAGTTGATCGGCGATGTCTGTGCGGCGGATCCCGGGTTTCAGGCGATCAGCCTGCGTTATTTCAATCCTGTGGGCGCGCATCCATCGGGTTTGATCGGTGAAGCGCCGAACGGCATTCCCAACAATCTGATGCCGTATGTCTGTCAGGTCGCGGCAGGGAAACGCGAGCGACTGCAGATTTTCGGCGGTGATTGGCCGACGGTCGATGGCACCGGCGTGCGTGACTACATCCACGTGGTCGATCTGGCGCAGGCGCATGTCCACGCGCTGGAAAAACTTGAAGGCGTACGTGGTCATCTGCCGTTGAATCTGGGCGTCGGGCGCGGCATCAGCGTGCTGCAATTGCTGCAAGCGTTCGAGGCGGCAAGCGGTCGCGATATCCCGTATCGCATCGTCGATCGACGCGAGGGCGATGTTGCCGAGGTCTATGCCGACCCGTCGCGGGCGGAAGCCTTGCTCGGCTGGCGCGCGACGCTCGATGTCAATGCGATGTGCCGCGACGCATGGCGCTGGCAGTCGATGAATCCGGATGGTTACGCCAGGGAATGAAGGCGTTTTGCAAGCGCTGCTGCGACGGGGGCTGATCCTTTCATCCACGCGAAATGATCCGCGCGCAGGCCGAGTCCGGCGGCATCCAGAGTGTCGACATGCAATGACCCGGGCCGCATTTTCGAAGTCAGGAAGCGTAGCGACGGCATCGGTGCGAGCCAGTCGTCGGAGAACAGCACGGCATCGACATCGGCGACGATGTTGGCAAGCGAGGTCTCCAGATCGGTATCGATGCCCTTGCCGGCATAGCATCCGCTCAGGCCGGTGCGCGCCCAGTCGTGCATCACTCCACGTGCTTCTTTGCCGCCGAAACCGATGGCTCGTCCGGGCAACGCGCCGTTGCGATCCGCCAGCCATGGCAGCAGGCGGTAGACCAGGGGCAACAGCCAGCGACGAGGGTTGGGAAACACCCGCCAGAAGGGTGCGCCACTGGCGATCAACCACAGTCGCGTCGCTGTGTGCGGACGCAGCGCGAGCAGGCATGCGGCGAGCTGGCCGCCGAGGCTGTGACCACCGACGATCTTCGGCAGTGTCGGGTAATGCTGGTCGATCACGTCCGCACTCGCGGGCAGATCGAATTGCAGCAGTTCGCGATAGCCCCAGTCGGTGTTGCGGTCTGCGCGCAGGTTGCTGGAGCCATGGCCCCGCCATTCGTGGACGAAAACCGCGATACCGCGCGCGGCGAGCGCCTCGGCGAAGGGCAGGTAGTGTCGTGCCGCGATGCCCAATGCAGGCAACCACAACAACGTCGCGACCGGCGCAGCAGGCGCACGAAGCAGGAGGCGGAATCGATGACTGTCCCCGGGGACGACCGCGAGCCCATCCTTGTCGTCCGGCAGCTCCGGATCGAATGCGTCCTCCTGGCTCAAGACGGGTTCGCTGCGCCGAAGTGATCGAGGACGAGAATATTGCTGCGCCCCGGGCGGCTGCCGAGCAGCAGTGCGCGGTGAACGTAGTCGGTTGCGGTGTGGCAGGCATCGGTCAGTGGCATGCCCAGTGCGAGCTGCGCGGCGATGGCCGATGCCAGCGTACAGCCCGTGCCATGCGCTTCAATCTGCAGCCGTGGATGGCGGATCTCGCGATGCATGCGGCCACCACTCTCGCGCCGTACAGAAAAGAGGTCCACCACGTCATCGCCTCCCGCGAGGTGACCACCTTTCAACAGCACCGCACCAGGGCCGAGATCAAGCAGGTCATCGCAGGCTTCACGCATCGCCTCGAGATTGGTGATCGGGCGGCCAAGCAGGAATTCCGCTTCCGGCAGATTCGGTGTGAGTACCGTGGCCATCGGCACCAGCCGCTTCCGCAGCACTTCGATCGCGGTGTTGGCGAGGAGTTGGGCGCCCGACGTCGCGATCATCACCGGATCGAGCACGATGTAGGGAGGACAGTACTGGTCGAGCGACTTGACTACGGCCTGGATCATGTCGGCATTGGCGAGCATGCCGATCTTGACTGCGCCGATATCGAAATCATCGAAACAGGCATCGATCTGGGCGCGCAGGAAGGCGGGTGGTGGTATTTCCACCGAGCCTACGCCACGGGTGTGCTGTGCGGTGAGTGCGGCAATTGCGCTCAACCCGTGCACGCGGTGTGCGGCGAATGTCTTGAGATCGGCTTGAATCCCGGCACCACCGCCGGAATCCGAGCCGGCCACGGTGAGTACGGAAATGGGGCGCTTGGAAACGTTCATGTTCCGATTCTGACTGAACACCCGAAAGCGTCAAGGCCGTAGGTCATGAGGCTCGTGAGATGCGCCAATGTCGATAGGTTGCATAGATCGAACCCGTGGCGCCGGTCAGTCCTGCCGGCACCAGGAGGGCTCGGTAGGCATAGGCCTGGAACAGCAGCGCACCGATGATGCAGCCGCTGAGAAAGCCACTGATGATGAGTGCGCTCAGCAGCAGTCGCCGCTTCTGCAGCGGCATGCCGCGCAGGGCATGGCCGATGCCGATCCCGAGGTCGGTGAACATGCCGCTCAGATGTGTCGTGCGCACCGCTGCGCCGCTGTATGTCGTCACCATTGCGTTCTGCAGGCCACAGGCGGCAGCGGCGACCCATGCCCCGGTGATCCACTGCCGCTCGAGCATGGGAATCGAGAGCAGCAACAGCAGCGAAACAAGGCTGAGCGCGATGCCATAGCGTCGGCCGAGTTGCAGTGCACCGTCCTGCACGATCAATCCGCTGAGCGCCGCACCGAGAACGAAAGCGGTGAGCACTCCGGCGAGTTGCAATCCGCTCCGTGCGTCCGCGCGGGCGATGGCGCTGCCGAGCAGCGTCGTCGTGCCGGTGAGGTGTGTGATCGCCTGATGTTCGAAGCCGAGGTAACCGACCACGTTGACCATCCCGGCGATACAGGAGAGTGCGAATGCGCCCACCCACACCCAGCGCGGCAAGTGCACGCCCATCGCGGCTCAGGCGCCATCCGCGCTGCGTTCGCGCGATGTGTCGCCGGTCATGGCGGCGTTGGCCATATCGTCGGGAATCAGCGAATGCACGATGGCTTCGCAGGGCGTGCCGGCAACGATCAACGCATTGCGGGCGACGCCTTCGCACACGGCTCCGAGTTTGACCGCGACGCGCAGACTCGCGCGGTTTTCGGGCTGGACCAGAATTTCGATCCGCACCAGGCCGAGATGTGCAAACGCCCACGTGGCGGCCAGGCGCGCGGCTGAGACCGCGACGCCGCCACCCCGTGCCTCGTCGGCGACCCAGTAACCGAGGTTGGCCGAACGTCTTGCTGGGCAGAGCTGATTGATGCCGACGCCGCCGAGCAACTGCCCCGAGAGCGTGTCGAAAACACCGAAGTGATACTCGCTGCCGGCTTGGCGGCTTTGTCGGCAGTGGGTGATCCACCCTTCGCTGTCGCTGCGCGTGTATCCCTGTTTCGCCCATGGCAGCCATTGCGACAGTGTGGGCAGCGACGCCGACACTGCTTCAAAAAGCGCATCGACATCGTCCGCCCTGAGCGGGCGGATGAGGATATCGTCGCGCGGGTCGGGCGTTGACATGCCGGCGGCGATCACAGTACTTCGGAAGCGTAATCCGCCAGTCGCGAACGCTCGCCGCGGCGGAGGGTGATGTGCGCGCTGTGCGCCCAACCCTTGAAACGATCGACGGCGTAGGTCAGGCCCGATGTTGTTTCTGTCAGATACGGCGTATCGATCTGCTCGACGTTGCCCAGACAGATGATCTTGGTGCCTGGACCCGCGCGGGTGATCAATGTCTTCATCTGTTTCGGCGTGAGATTCTGCGCTTCATCGAGAATCAGCCAGCGGGTCAGGAAGGTGCGGCCGCGCATGAAGTTCAGCGCACGGATCTTGATCCGCGACGCCAGCAGGTCGTTGGTCGCGGCGCGGCCCCAACTGCCGCCTTCCTGATTGTTCGGCATCAGCACTTCGAGATTGTCGGTCAGCGCGCCCATCCACGGCGTCATCTTTTCTTCCTCTGTACCCGGCAGGAAGCCGATGTCCTCGCCAACACTCACGGTCGCGCGGGTCATGATGATTTCGCGGTAGCGCTGCTGGTCCATCGTCTGCGCGAGACCCGCTGCGAGCGCCAGCAGGGTCTTGCCGGTACCGGCGGTGCCGAGCAGGGTGACGAAATCGATTTCCGGGTCCATCAGCGCGTTCATCGCGAAATTCTGTTCGCGATTGCGGACGGTGATGCCCCAGACCGCATGCTGATGACTGCGGTAGTCATCGACGATCTGCAGGGTGATGCGGTCGCCGTCGATGCGGGCGACCCGCATTTCGGCATCTTCATCGCCCGGCAGATACAGGTATTGGTTCGGATACCACTCTTCCTCGCTGTCGGCACGCAGTTCGTAATAGGTCCGGCCCTTTTCGGTCCAGGACTTCAGGTCGGCGCCATGCCGCTGCCAGAAATCCTCCGGCAGTGAGGACACGCCGGTGTAGAGCAGGCTGAAATCGTCGAGCGCGCGGTCGTTTTCATAGTCCTCGGACACGATGCCTGCGATGGAAGCCTTGATCCGCAGGTTGATGTCTTTGGAGACGAACACCACCGGCACGCCAGGCTCCTCATCGCGCAGGACGAGGATCGCACCGAGAATCTGGTTGTCCGGCATCACCGCGCCGAAGCGCTTGGCCGAGTCGAAACTGCCGGTCTGGAACCGGAGTTTGCCGATACTCTCGGCCGCGCGGAGCTGCAGGCCCTTCGGACGGGTCAGGGCAAGACCGGAGCCGATCTTGTCGCTGCCGTGGGCTTCGATCAGTTCGTTGATGAAGCGGCTGACCTGCCGTGCATTCCGGCTGGCTTCTGACGTGCCTTTCTTGGCGTTGTCGAGTTCTTCGATGACCTGCATCGGCAGAAAGACATCGTGCTCCTCGAATTTGAACAGCGCGGTCGGATCGTGCATCAGCACATTGGTATCGAGAACGTAGATGCGCTTGCCTTTGGTCATCATGCTCGGGCGTCGTTATGGAGGGAGTGGTCTGTCGGAAACAGCGTCATCGCAAAAAGTCGAAGGTCGAGAAATTGAGCGTCATGGATGGTGATCCTCCATTCTTTACTGTCACTTTCTTCATTGTCCCTTCCTTCGTTGTCATTTCAGCGTCAGATGCGAGAAGACAAACGTGAGACAGCGCGAAGCCACCGCACTCCGCGAAGCGGGGCAGTGACTGCTGCTGTCGTGAACAGGGATCACTGTGGCTGGGCAGCCTTCAGCGTGTCGAAGACTGCCTGGGCGTGACCAGGCACTTTCACGCCACGCCATTCGGCGGCGAGTCTGCCCTTGGGGTCGATCAGGAAGGTACTGCGGACGATGCCCAGCACCTTCTTGCCATACATGTTCTTTTCATGGATCACATCGAACGCATTGCACAAGGCTTCGTCGCTGTCGCTGATCAGCAGGAAGTCGAAGCCTTGTTTGGCGCAGAAGTTCTGGTGCGACTTGATCGAGTCGCGGGATACGCCCAGCACTGTCGCGCCGAGTTTCCCGAGCTGGGGCAACAGCGCGTTGAAGTCGATGCCTTCGGTGGTACAGCCCGGTGTCGAATCTTTCGGGTAGAAATACAGCACCAGCCATTGGCCGGCAAAGGCCGACAGTTTCGAGGTGCTGCCATCCGACAGTGCCAGCGGCAGTGAAAGGGTGGATTTCGGAAGTGCTTTGCCGGTGTCGGTCATCTTCAGAACTTCATCGGGTCCATGATGGCATCGAGGTTCAGGTGGTCGCAGAACTCAAGGAAATCATCACGGAGCGCGGCGATGTGCATGTCTGCGGGAACGCCGATGGTGACCTGTGCCGAGAACATGTCGGCGCCGGTCTGCATGGCGCGGTAGCGGGCGCAGTGCAGGCTTTCGATGGTGATGCCCTGCCGGTCGAAGAAATCGGCCAGTTGATACAGGATGCCGGGTTTGTCGGCAGCAACGACTTCGACCACATAGGGCAACAGATTGGATTGCACCGGTTTCGGGCCGGTGCGATACCAGATCAGTTTGATGCCTTCCTCGCGTTCGAGCCGGGTCAGCATCGCCTCCAGCTTGGCAATGGCGTCCCAGGGACCGACCGCGAGTGCGGTCACAGAGACGTCGCGTCCGACAGTGGACAACCGCGAGTCGACGAGATTGCAGCCGCTGTCAGAGATCCGCCGGGTCACCGACAGCAGGGGCGACTGCGGATGCGTCGTGTAGGCGTTGATCAGCAGGTAGTTCTCGTTCGGCGTGTGAGGCCGGGCGGCGGTGTCGGTATCGGTCAAGTTGGCGTCCGCGGCGTGGGTCGGTTGGAGCTGAGTGTGCGTGGTGTTCTGGTCGGGTCGATCGCGCGCTGCGCGGTTCAGACGCTGCCAGCATACTTGGCGGCGGTTTCAAGCCGCAAGCGAAGACGTGGCGCGCGCGCCGTGCCAGTCAGGCGGACGAGCCGGCGGTCGATATGGTCCTGTGCAAGTCATTGATTCCCATGTCCGCATGCGTCCGTGTGCCTGTGACGCGGAGAGAAGCCCGCCTGCATGCGTGCGCAGGATGGAGTGTTCAGACCTTCCCAAGTAACATCGGCGCTGCTGGTGGCGGTTTCCGCCGCCAATTGACCAGAACCCTCAGGCATATCCAAGGTATTCGCGTGTATCTGTCCGGCAGCATCACTGCGCTGGCCACGCCGTTCATGGCGTCCGGCCCCCTTCATGGCGAGCTCGACCTCCAGGCTTGGGACCGTCTGTTGGAGTCGCAGATCGATGCCGGCACCCAAGGCTTGGTGGTGGCCGGTTCGACCGGTGAGGCCAACGCGCTCAGTGAAGAGGAATACGAAACGCTGTTGCGCCGAGCGGTGGCGGTGGTGGCGGGCCGCATTCCTGTGCTCGCCGGTACCGGTTTGCCGAATACCGCGAAAACGGTCGAGTTGACCCGCCGTGCGGCCGCCTTCGGCGCCGACGCGGCATTGGTGGTGACACCGCCGTATGTCCGTCCTACCCAGTCCGGTTTGATCGCACATTACCGGGCCGTCGCTGACGATGGTGCGTTGCCGGTGGTGCTCTACAACGTGCCGGGCCGTACCGGCTGCGATCTTCTGCCGGGCACTGTCGCCGAACTCACGTCGCACCCGAGGATCATCGCGATCAAGGAAGCGCGCATCGAGCCCGAGCGCATGGTTGCATTGCTGGCACTGCGCTCCGGGACCTTCTCGATACTCTCGGGGGATGATCCGACCGCGATCCGGGCGATGCTTGCCGGCGCTGATGGTGTGATCTCGGTGGCCTCGAACGCCATGCCCGCAGCCATGCGCCGCGCCTGTGATCTGGCCCTTGCGGGTCTCCGTACGGAAGCCGAGGCATTCGATGCCGAATTGCAGCCGATCTTTGATTTCATGGGCGTCGAGCCCAACCCGATTCCAGTCAAGGCGATCCTGTCCAGGCAGGGGTTCGGTCACGGCGTACGACTCCCGCTGACCGCATTGTCCGCCGACCATGCCGGTGCTCTGGATGCGGCAATTGCCGGTATTGCTGAGGTGGAGCGCGTCGCGCTGGCTACGCTCGCCGCCGTTCCTGCCCTCGCGCACGAGGCGCGCGCCGGATAAATCGCTCGCTTATGCTGCTATCTGCTTTCTTTATTTTCGGGCCTGTCGCCCGCACCGCTTTCTCCAGGAGACACCATGCTTTCGACCCGTCCGAACGTCCGTAACGCCCTCAGTCGCACCGCGACCTTCGCAGCCGTACTCGCGATTTCCGTCGCCGTGCTCGGTGCTTCGGGATGCAGCTGGTTTCGAAAGAAAGACTATTACTCGCTGGAGACCGACAAGCGCCCGCTTGAGTTTCCGCCGGCTTTCGATGCCGCCGATGCCGAGCGCAGCCTGGCCACCGTCGCAACGGGGTCGGTGACCCGTTCGTCGCTGTCAGGCAGCAGTACCGCCTCGCGGGCGTTGGGTTTCAGTGTGGCGAGCGACCGCTCGACGGTGTTTACCCGCGTGGGTGAGCTGTTGTCGACCACGCCGGGGCTCACCATCACCAATCGCGCCCAGTTGCTGGGTGCCTACGACGTCGATTATCAGGGCCAGAAGTTCCTGATCCGTATCAGCGAGAGTGGCGCCAACAGCAGCGTCTCGGCGGTCGACCCTCGTGGTCAGCCGGCCGACAATGACGCCGCATCGAAAGTGATCGCCGCGCTGAAGGCGGCACTGGCTCCGAACTGATCTTCTTAAGATAGGCGCACAGCAATGATCGGGCGCAGAAAGGCGCCCGATCATGTTTCCAGTCTTATCGCCTATCTCTAATATCGCCTATCGCGCTGCAGGATCGGCGCGAGTGCAGGCTCAGCGTTCCAGCAAGGGCAGTTTGTCTGGCTTGCCTTCCCATTCCTTGGCGTCGGGCAGGGCGTCCTTGCGGGTGGTGAGCACCGGCCAGGCCGCAGAGAGCTCGCGGTTGAGGGCCACGAAACCTTCCTGTCCTGCGGGAACATCATCTTCCGGGTAGATGGCATTGATCGGGCATTCCGGCTCGCACAAGGTGCAGTCGATGCATTCGTCCGGATCGATCACCAGGAAGTTCGGGCCTTCATGGAAGCAGTCGACCGGGCAGACTTCGACACAGTCGGTGTACTTGCACTTGATGCAGTTTTCGGTAACGACGAAAGGCATGGTTCGACCCGGAAAGCGAAGGCGGATGACGGTTGAGTGTAAAGCGCGCGACGCAATTGGCGAAGCCGTCGCTGCCGGAAGGTTGTGCCGAGGATCCAGACAACGAAGCCCGCACATCGCTGTGCGGGCCCCGGCGTTGGCGCTCCCTACGGGATTCGAACCCGTGTTTTAGCCTTGAGAGGGCCACGTCCTGGGCCTCTAGACGAAGGGAGCAGTTGAACTGCGCACCATCGGCGACGTGCGGGATAAACGGCAGCCCGTTACGTCTCGTGGATCCCGGCTTGGCCGCATCAGGCGGTTTGGGTCGGGCAGGCTGCTAGTATAGCGGGTCACCCTGCGTCCTGACCAACTTCCCTGACCATTCAGGCCCGCCAGCGCTTTCAATCATTCTGTGTCGATGACCAACCCAAACCTTCTGCTTCTGCCAAACGCCCCGCTGACCATTCCTCGCGATCAGCATGCCATTTCGCGTAAAGACATCAGCCCCAGCGCCCTGCGTGTGTTGTATCGCCTCCACGAAGCGGGCTACGGCGCGTTCCTGGTCGGCGGCGCGGTACGCGATCTCTTGCTGGGCGAGCATCCGAAGGATTTTGATGTCGCCACCGATGCCACTCCGGAGCAGGTCAAGCATCTGTTCCGCAATTGCCGGCTGATCGGCCGGCGTTTCCGCTTGGCCCATGTGGTCTATGGCCGCGAGATCATCGAAGTCGCCACTTTCCGCGCCAACAGCGACGACGGCAGCGGTGATCGCGAGCAGGACCAGGAAGGTCGCGTATTGCGCGACAACGTTTACGGCACGGTCGAGGACGATGCCGTGCGCCGCGATTTCACTGCCAATGCACTGTATTACGCGATCGGTGATTTCTCGGTGCGCGACTATGTGGGCGGTTTCGAGGACGTGAACAGCCGGGTGCTGAAGTTGATCGGCGACCCTGAAATCCGTTATCGCGAGGATCCGGTGCGCATGCTGCGCGCGATCCGACTTGCCGCGAAGCTGCGTTTCCGGATCGACGCCGCCAGCGCCGATCCCATCCCCCAGTTGGCGTCCCTGCTGCAGGAGGCATCATCGGCGCGGCTGTTCGAGGAATGCCTGAAACTGTTCTTGTCCGGCCACGCCGAAGCCAGCTTCCTCGGGCTCGAAAAATATGGCCTGTTGCCGGCGCTGTTGCCGGAAACCGCAGTTGCGCTGTCCGCCAACCGAAGCGGCGCATTGCGTCGCATGCTGCTCGAAGGTCTGCGCGCGACCGATGCCCGCATCGCGGCCGACGAGCCGGTGTCGCCGGCGTTCCTGTTCGCGCTGCTGTTGTGGCCGGCCTATTGCCGAACCTTGGCCATGCTGCAGGCGCAAGGCGTGCATATCGCTGAAGCCGAGCGTGGCGCGGCTGATCGCGTCACGGTGCATCAACTCAACACTGTCGCGCTGCCGCGTCGGTTCTCGCTGCCAATGCAGGAGATCTGGTTGATGCAGTCACGGCTGGTCCAGCGTCAACGCAAACGCGTGGTCCGGGTGCTCTCGCATCCGCGCTTCCGCGCCGCCTATGATTTCCTGGTCCTGCGTCAATTCGCGTCCGACACTCATGCCGAGGACATCGCATTCTGGGATGAAGCCCAACGCGATCCGGAGCACGCGCTGGCGATCGCTGCGGCCAATGCAGCGCCGGGAGAAGAGGGCGAGTCCGGAGAATCGCGCGGCCCGCGCCGTCGCCGTCGCCGC
>JBGSID010000007.1:0-4132 GCA_041751895.1 Lysobacteraceae bacterium
CCTGCACGCGCACAGCAGCGCACACAACTTTCGGCGACCGGCAAGCCGATGCGCACGCAGCCACCGGGCGTCTCCGCCAGCGGCCAACCGGAACCGCTCAAGGGCGTGCGCCGCAACATGGCGCGGGTCATGGCCGACGCGCACACCAAGGTCGTACCGACCACGCTCACCGACGATGCCGATATCTACGCCTGGGCACACGGCAACGATATGACCGCTCGACTGGTCCGCGCGATCTGCGTCGCCGCCAAGGCGGTGCCCGCGCTCAATGCGTGGTTCGACGGCGCCAACCTCACCCGCACCCTGCATCCGCACGTCGATATCGGCATCGCGGTGGACACCGATGATGGCCTGTTCGTGCCCGCACTGCGCAATGCCGACGTCCTCGACGCGCGCGGCGTGCGCGAAGCAATCAGCCGCCTGCGCACGCAGGTCGAAGACCGCAGCATTCCGTCCAGCGAACTCAGCGGCTACACGATTTCACTGTCGAACTTCGGCATGTTCGCCGGCCGCTACGCCACACCGGTGGTGGTGCCACCGTGTGTGGCGATCGTCGCCGCCGGGCGCGCGCGCCATCAGATCACGCCGGTGATCGGCGGCTTCGAATCGCACAAGGTGATTCCGCTGTCGCTGACCTTCGATCACCGCGCCTGCACCGGCGGCGAGGCGGCGCGGTTCCTGCGCGCGATGCTGGATGATCTGGCGTTGGCTCAATAGGTGATTGGCATGGCGGGTCCTGGCCCGCCATCCTGATCCGTCACACCATGCGGGCTTGATCGAATCCATTCCGATCATCCTTCGATGTGATGCGATCGATCGACATGGCGGGCCGGGGCCCGCCCTACTCAATACCTCGGAATCGATGGGTCGACGTTGAGACTCCACGCATCGATCCCACCGACAACGTTGTAGAGATTGCCGAAGCCCTGCTGCGCGAAATACATCGCGGCCTGCGCGCTGCGGCCACCGTGATGGCAGAGGAAGGCGAGCGGCGTGTCTTTCGGCAACGCGAGCATACGCTCCACACCGCCGTCTTCCAGCCCTGCATATGGCACCGGGACTTCCGCGATGGCACGCTCTTCGGGTGGACGCACATCGACCAGCGTCACCTTACCGGCACGGGTCTGCACATCGGCATCAGCGACAGAAAGATTGCGAAAAGCCATGGTGATTCCAGAGGTCTGTTTCGAGCATGGCATGATGCCGCGATGACCGCCTCCTCCGCCAGTCCGCACTGTATTCCACGTTACCCACACGCGTGGCTGTGGCTCCTGGCATTGTCACAGTCCTCTGTCGCGGTGATGTGGTGGCATTGGGGCTGGGCGATCGGCCTGCCAGCGCTTGTCGCCAGTCATGTGCCACTGTGGTGGGGCACGCTGTGGCCGCATTCCCGCGTATTCGGGCCGGTGCTGAACCGATTGACGACGCCCGAACGCGTCGTCTGGCTGACGATCGACGATGGTCCGTCGGAGGACACCACCGCCTTGCTCAATCTTCTGGAGGCGCATGGCGCGAAAGCGACGTTCTTTCTGGTCGGCGAGCGTGCCGCGAAACAGCCGGAACGGGTTCGAGAGATCCTGCGTCGCGGCCATGGCATCGGGAATCACAGTACAACGCATCCTTCGCACCGGTTCTGGGCGCTAGGGCCAGCCAGCATGCAACGCGAAATCACTGACACACAGCAGATCCTGACCGACATCATCGGCACGCCACCGCGCTGGTTCCGTGCGGTGGTGGGCATGAGCAACCCGTTTGTCGCCGCTTCGTTGAAACGACACGGACTCGCGCGTGCGGCGTGGAGCGCGCGCGGCTTCGATGGTGTCGAAGCCGATCCACAAAAAATAGTGATGCGGATCGAACGCAACCTGCGCCCCGGCGCGATCGTGCTGCTGCACGAAGGCGCGACGCACGGCCGCAATGTCGAAACCATCGCACTGCTGTTGAAACGGCTGGACACACTGGGATACCGCACGACGCTCCCGAAGCCCCTGTAGGAGCGGCGCAAACCGCGAAGCCCGTGCTATCAAATCCATGACCACGTCCGCAATCATCGGGCACGACAACAGATGTGCGCTGACGGCGTGTTTTCCAGCAATTAATCGTGCGGCTGCACGAAGGCGCGACGCTCGGCCGCAATGTCGAAACCATCGCACTGCTGTTGAAACGGCTGGACACACTGGGATACCGCACGACGCTCCCGAAGCCCCTGTAGGAGCGGCGCAAGCCGCGAAGCCCGTGCTATTGAATCCATGACCACGTCCGCAATCATCGGGCACGACAAGAGACGCGCCCTTATTACGTTTTCCAGCGATTATCCGCACACCGACTTCGCGGCTCGCGCCGCGCCTACAGAAGCCGGGTCATGACTCGACGCGCTTCGCGATGATCAGCCAGTTGTTGAATGGGGTATTGCCATACAACGGCGTGAACTCGGCCTGTAGTCCAGCGGTTTGCAGTGCATCGCGGAGACGGGCCAACGTTGGATAACTGCGCGGACGGAACTGCATCCAACCGATCCAGTTGGCGAGACGGTCGGTCACGCGCGAAGTGCGTGCGCGCCCGGTGTCATCATCGATGGCGCTGCGGATCACCAACACGGCCCCGGGCGTCAACATCGCGGCGGCATTCGCGAGCAGCGCAAGCTGCGCTTCGACATCCAGATACTGCAACACATCGAGGATCGCGACACTGCCACGATGTTGCGGAGTGACACGGGCGAGATCAACCACTTCAAATTGCGTCTGCGTCAGCGCGCCTTTCGCAGCAGCGCGTTGCGCACGCGCGATCTTCGCGGCGTCGTTGTCAACACCGTGATACGGCATCTGCTGCCCATCGGCACGCAGCACATGCACAAGCAGGCCCAATCCACACCCCAGATCAAGCAATGGCGCGACACTGCCATGCAATGCAGAGACCACACCGGGATACAGCGGATCGCTGCCGAGCTTGGCGCGGACATAGTAGTAGTCGTAGCGATTGCCGAACGGAACCCGAGGCAGGAAAGCTTCTGCGATACGGCGCGCATCTGCAGCGGCGAGCGGCTGCCCGGCGACAGGTTTCACGGCGTTGCAGCCTGCCCGAACATGTGTCGCGCGACCGGCAATGCCAGCCGCGTCCATTCCGCATACATCGCCGCAGAAGGATGCAGGCCGTCATCGGCCAGCATCTCTGGCTCGGCACCGCGCGATCGGCTGACCGGCGCGATATCGATGAAAGCGACACCGCGTTCGGCGCAGCGCTTCGCCGCGACGGCGTTGTAGGCATCGAGTTGCCGTGCGATGACGGTCGTATCGCGGCCACTGGATGCCGCGAACGGGGTTACCCCCCAATCGGGAATCGCAACGACGAACACACGATTCGCACGGCCGCCAGCAAAAGCGATGGAACGCTCCAGCAAGGCGGAGAATTCATGCGCGTAGTCGTCGACATCGCGACCGCGATATTGGTTGTTGACGCCGATCAACAGGCTGACGAGACGGTAATCGCCACCGAGCGGTTCGGCCGCATCGATGGCGGAAGACAATTCGTCGGTGGTCCAGCCGGTGGCGGCGATGATTCGCACGTCATCGATCGCGATGCCTTCAGCGCGAAGCGCATCGACCAGTTGCACCGGCCAGCGACCTGCCGGACCAACACCTTCACCAATGGTGTAACTGTCACCGAGCGCAAGATAGCGGGCAGGCGGAGCCACAACGTCATGGCCACCGGGCACGCTGCCGGCCAATGCGGCAGCGAGAACAACCGGCACCACGCTCGTCACCATGCGTCAGGCCATTGCAACGCGCTGCGCTGTTGCCGCGTCGGCACGTCGCTGCAGCACCCGTTCAATCCGGGCGAAGACCTCGCGCAGCACCGGCGCTTCCGGCAACAGGGTCACGCGGAAGAAATTGCGCTCGGGCACATTGAAGCTGGAACCCGGCACGATCAGCACATCCTCGGTTTCCAGCATCTCCAGCGCGAACGCGTGATCGTCGAAACCGTGCGCGGCGGCACCGACCACCGCCGGGAAGCCGTACAGTGCGCCGGCGGGCGCGACCAGGCTCAGATGCGCGCTGGCATCGCAGCAATCGATCAAAGCACGGCGGGTTTCGTACAGGCGACCACCGGGCGCGGTCAGCGCGCTGATGGTGTC
>JBGSID010000008.1:0-20659 GCA_041751895.1 Lysobacteraceae bacterium
GGCCTCATGTGCGCGATCGTCGCGGGCCGGCGCGGGCGGCGCGTGCGCGTGATCGAGCACGCGAACCGCTGCGGCAAAAAAATCCTGATGTCGGGCGGCGGGCGCTGCAATTTCACCAATACTGGTACCACCGCAGCGAATTTCATCTCCGCCAATCCGCATTTCTGCAAGTCAGCGCTGGCGCGCTACACGCCGCAGCACTTCATCGACATGGTCGAGCGTCACGGCATCGCGTATCACGAAAAAGAACTCGGGCAGCTGTTCTGCGACGAATCGTCGAAGCTGATCGTGAAGATGCTGCTGGACGAATGCGCCGATGCCGGCGTGCACATCGACACCCAGTGCAGTGTCGAGTCTGTGGAGAAAACAGACGACGGCTTCCGCGTGCGGACCTCGCTTGGCGAACTGCGCGCACCATCACTGGTGGTCGCCACCGGCGGGTTGTCGATCCCCAGCATGGGTGCGACCGGTTTCGGTTATGAACTGGCGCGGCAATTCGGCCACACCGTGCTGCCAACCCGTGCCGGTCTCGTACCACTCACGCTCACCGGCAAACACCAGGAGCGGTTCGCCGACCTCAGCGGCGTCGCGCTGCCCGTGATGGCGCACTGCAATGACTGCGAATTCAGCAATTTCATGCTGATCACCCATCGTGGCGTCAGCGGGCCTTCGATCCTGCAGATCTCCTCGTACTGGAACGTCGGCGACCCGTTGCATCTCGACCTGCTGCCGCAGGGTGATGCCTTCGATGTGCTCAAGCAACTACAGGCGAAACGACCCGTAGCGGAACTGCGCACCGTGCTGGGCGAATTGTTCCCCAAACGCTTTGCTGAGCGCCTCTGCGAAATCTGGTTCCAGAGTCGCCCGATGAAGCAATTCAACGATCCCGAGCTGCGCGCGATCGCCGGCCAACTGCAGCGGTTTCCGCTGGTCGCCAGTGGCACTGAAGGCTATCGCACGGCGGAAGTCACCCTGGGCGGCGTCGATACCGACGCGCTGTCATCGACCACGATGCAGTCCAAGCACGTGCCGGGGCTGTATTTCGTCGGTGAGGTGATGGATGTCACCGGCTGGCTGGGCGGCTACAACTTCCAGTGGGCTTGGGCGTCCGGTCACGCGGCCGGACTGGTTGTCTGATCGGAATGCCAGCCCCCCTCCGTCTGAGGGCTTTCAGGCACGATCCGGTGGCATCAATGTTCTGTTTGATTGGGCTGATGCTCCGCCTATCGCGTCCCGGAGGGTGATTCTGTTGTCGATGGGTTTGGCTTTGCGGAGGGCGGTGCCGGAGATCGGCATTGGGGGCAATTCCAGCGCTGGGCGGGCCTGTTGACCCCAATGTTGCCCCCGGAGTGCAATGGCGCCATAGGATGTCTTCGGACATGAAAAAGCCGAAACCCTTTTTATTAGGGATTTCGGCTTTTTCGGTACCGCTTTGGAGCTTGAAATGGTGGAGGTGGGGGGAATCGAACCCCCGTCCGAAAGCGCGCGATCTCTGGTACTACATGCTTAGCACGACGTTAGTTCTCGGCCGGTGACAACACGACGTGCGAGGCACGCCACCGGACATACCCGCTTTATTTAAGCACCGGTTGACGGGTCGCCGCCGATGCCTGTTTCCGTGATAATGACCTTACATCCACGAGCACGGACACAAGTGGGTTCAGGGCTTACGCCTTAAGCGGCGAGAGCGTAGTTGTCGTCGTTGGCAACTAAGTTTTGCAGCTGGATTAGCGAGGAAAGCTACCCCCTCGGCATGCACCAGTGGACGTTGCTACTCCCGTCGAAGCCAAGTGCACCCCCGGAGAAGTCGATACCACTGATTCGATTAGTATGGGGGCAGGGCGGGCGTTGGACAAGCGTGGCGAGAGTCGTCACGCGTCCTTGTTGTGTCGGCGCATCGTGCGCTGCTTCTCGCGGGCCCAATCGCGGTCTTTCGACGCCTGGCGCTTGTCGTGGTCCTGTTTGCCCTTGGCGAGCGCGACTTCCAGCTTGACCTTGTTGCCTTTCCAGTACATCGCGGTCGGCACGATGGTGTAACCCTCGCGCTGCACCTTGCCGATCAACTGGTCGATCTCGCGCCGGTGTAGCAGGAGCTTGCGCGTGCGGCGGTCGTTCGCGACGACGTGGCTGGATGCCTGGATCAGTGGGGTGAATTGGGCGCCGATCAGGAACAACTCACCGTGCTGGATCAGGGCATAGCCGTCGGTGATGTTGGCGCGTCCGGCGCGGATCGATTTCAGCTCCCACCCCTGCAGGGCGAGGCCGGCTTCGTGGCGCTGTTCCAGGTGGTATTCGTGTTTGGCGCGTTTGTTCAGGGCAATGGTTTTGACAGCGGGCGCAGCCTTGCCCGACTTCTGGTCCGTCTTTGCCTTATCCTTGCCGACTTTCTGCTTGCTCATCCTTGTCATTGTCTCGCATGCGGGACATACAAGCGAGTCATCCGAACGAGTCATACGCCCCATGCCGATCATCCAACGCTCCGCCCTGGTCGCACACTCCGCCGCGAAGATGTTTGCGCTCGTCAACGACATCGCCGCTTACCCGCGCCGGTTCGATTGGTGCGAAGCGGCGGAGGTGCTGGAGGTGGGTGAAGTGAAAGTAGTGGCGCGACTGGATCTGGGCTTGGGCGGGCTGAGTACGTGGTTCACCACCGAGAACACGCTGTCGCCGCCGCATCACATTGATATGGTCTTGCGCGATGGCCCGTTCCGGGCACTCAACGGGCGCTGGCAGTTCCATGCCCTGGACGAGTCGGCTTGCAAGGTAACGCTGAGTCTCGATTTCGAGCCGCAGAGCAAGTTGCTTGGGCCGGCGTTCGTCTTGGGCTTTCAGAGCCTTGCTGATCGCATGGTCGACGATTTCGTGCGCGTGGCTGACCGCGGGGATGGCTGAGTCATGCTCGGGCGGATCCGTGTCGAAGTCATTCAGGCATGGCCGCGTCGGCACGAGTCGGTGCAGATCGAGTTGTCCGAAGGTGCGACGGTGGCGGAAGCGATCGAGGCGGCTGGATTGTCTCAGGACGGCCACGTCGGTGTAGCGATCCACGGCGAGAAAGCCGCGAGCGGGCAACCACTGAACGACGGCGACCGGGTCGAGTTGCTGCGCCCGTTGGCGGTCGACCCGAAAGACGCCAGGCGGCGACGCGCCGGGAAGTGAAGCGTCGCTTACCGGAGGTGTGCTATCAGCGGCGACGCTTCTTCTTGTCGTCCTTCGCCAGATTCGGCCCGAACTGACTGCGAGCATTCGTGGCCAAGGTGTCGTCCTGCTCGGGGAAATAGTCGCCTTCCCACTTGCTGACGACGCCATTGTCGAAGAACACCGTGAAGTTCTTCACTTCAGTCGTGCCACGACGGTCGATGCGCTGTGTGGCGGTGTAGTCCCAGCGGTTTTCATTGAACGGGTCGGAAACCGACGGTGTGCCGAGCAGGCTGACAACATCCTGTCTGCTCATACCGGTTTGCAGCTGTTCGACTGCGGTTTTATCGATCAGATTGCCCTGATAGATCGGTTGCTTGTAGAGGATTCCACAGCCGCTGGTCGCGAAAGCGATGGTGAGGACGAGCAGCGGCGTGCGAAGCGAGCGACGGGTGATCAGGGGCATGAGACGACCGGTTTGGGAAGGGCGTGCGTGGGCCGATGATACACTGGCCTCCGGTACTGCCGGCAGTCGGGTTGTGCGTCGCCGTTCATCGCGGGTTGGATGCCCCCTCCAGATTCGATACTTCCGGGACGCATTCATGGAATCCAAAGATCTCCGCAAACTAGGCCTGAAAGTGACCCATCCGCGCATGCGGGTGCTGGAACTGTTGGAACAGACCAAGCCCCGGCACATGACCGCCGAGGACATTTATCGCAAGTTGGTGGACGACGGCGACGAGATCGGTCTGGCCACGGTGTACCGGGTCTTGACCCAGTTCGAAACCGCAGGACTGGTGCTGAAGCACAACTTCGAGGGTGGGCACGCGGTCTACGAGCTCGACCGCGGAGAACATCACGACCACATGGTCGATATCGAGACCGGAAAGATCATCGAATTCGAGAGCCCGGAAATCGAGCAGTTGCAGCGCAGGATCGCGGCTGAATACGGCTACGACATCGAAGAACACGCGCTTGTGCTGTACGTCCGCAAGAAGAAGTAAGTCGGGCCAAGATTGGCTTTTGGCGTCTCCGATCGCGCCAGTTGGTGACGGCAGCAGCGCCGATCAGTGGCTGGATGACGGTGAGGTTGTCATGTCGGGCCAGGGCCCGACCTATACGACGTTTTCCAGCAGCCGTTTCGCCGCTGCGCGTGCTTCCTTGCTGACCTCCACGCCGCCGAGCATCCGGGCGAGCTCTTCCTGACGGTCCTTCGGCCCCAGTTTCTGCACCGCGCTCTGGGTCATGCCGGCCGCTTCCGCCTTGCTGACGCGGTAATGGGCGTGGCCCTGTGCCGCGACCTGTGGTTGATGGGTCACGCACAGCACCTGCCGTGTTTCCCCCAGCGCCCGCAGTTTCTGGCCGACGATGTCGGCGACGGCGCCGCCGATACCGGAGTCGACCTCGTCGAAAACCATCGTCGGGACAGCATCGAGTCCCAACGCGGCCACTTCGATCGCCAGCGACACCCGCGACAATTCGCCGCCCGAGGCGACCTTGCGTAGCGCACGCGGCGGTTGGCCGGCGTTGGCCGACACCAGGAATTCGATGCGTTCGGCGCCCAGTGGGTCGGGGCGTTCGGTTTCATTCGGTTCCAACGCGATCTCGAACCGGCCACCGCCCATGCCGAGGTCGGTGATCAATGCGGTAGTGGCCTGCGACAGGGCTGCGGCCGACGCGCGGCGTGCTGCCGTCAGCGATGTTGCGGCCTCACGCCAACGGGCAGTGGCACGCGCGATCTCGTCATCCAGACCGATCAGACGGGCACCGGCGTTGCGCAACGTTTCCAGCTCGGCTTCGAGGCGGTCGCGGACTTCATGCAGTGCTTCCGGGGCGACCCGGTGCTTGCGGCCGAGGTCATGCAGCCGGGTCAGGCGGTCTTCCAGCGCCTCGAACTGGTCGGGGTCGAGGTCGAGATCATCTCGGATCCGCTGCAGCAGCCGGGTGGCTTCGTCGATCTGGATCGCGGCGGCGTCCAGCATGCCGTCGACATCACGCAGACGAGGTTCGTCAGCCTGGACGCGGGCGAGGTCCGTGCGCAGATGCTGCAGCGTCTGCAGCAGGGGCAGGGCATCGTCGCCTTCCAGTCGAGCCAAGCCGCGTTCGCAGATCTCGATCATGCCGGCCGCATTGGCGTGGCGGCGATGGTTGGCGAACAGGTCGGAGAGCGATGCCGGTTCCAGGGTTTCGCGTTCGAGCTCACGCCACTGATGATCGAGCAGCTCGATCCGCTCGGAAACATCGCCAGCGCGCGACAGCACATCGCGTTCGCGCAGGAGTGTGGCCCAGACGTCAGCGGCATCGCGGACTGAGGTGAGGGCAGCCCCGTGGCGGCCGAAAGCGTCGAGCAAAGCAAGTTGGCTGGCTTTTGAAAGCAACGCCTGATGTTCGTGCTGGCCATGGATTTCGACCAGCATTCCGGCGAGCTCGGCCAACTGCGCCACGGTCACCGGCCTGCCATTGATCCATGCCCGCGAGCCGCCATCCGAACGCAGGGTGCGTCGGAGTTGGCAGGCGTCGTCATCGTCCAACTCCCGCTCGCGCAGCCATGCCAGCGCTTCGGGGCGGTCGATCAGTTCGAATCCTGCGTTCAGTTCGGCGCGTTCGGCGCCGTGGCGGACCATGCCGCTGTCCGCGCGCAGGCCGGACAGAAAGCCCAGGGCATCGACCAGCAGCGACTTGCCTGCGCCGGTTTCGCCCGAAATGACGGTCATGCCCGGGCCGAATTCGAGCTCGGTGGAGGAGACGACTGCGAAATCGCGGATGGAAAGGTGGGTGAGCATGGGGCGGAATTGTGCCTCAAAGTCTGTCGTCCCGACGCGATCCAGGCGTCGTGAGCTGGATGTGCTGTCGGTGAGGGGGGCGATCGCTGGCGCGGTCACTGGATGCGGGCGGAACTTCACCGGAATGCGGTCTCACAGGTCGAGACGATGCCCGGCCTGCTTGCGTTGATCCCGGTCAGCGCCTATATCAATACGTCATGAACCGTCCTGCCGACCCTGGTTTCGATTCCCGTTTCGATTCGCGCGCGCTCGATCCGCGTGCCCGCCTGCTGTTGCGGACGCTGATTGCGCGCTACATCCGCGATGGGGAGCCGGTCGGCTCACAGACGTTGGCGCGGCATGCCGGCCTCGACGTCAGCGCGGCCACGATCCGCAACATTCTTTCGGAACTGGAAGACGTCGGCCTGCTGTCGGCCCCGCACACCTCGGCGGGGCGGGTGCCGACATCGCAGGGCTATCGCGTCTTCGTCGACAGCCTGCTGCAGATCAAGCCGTTGGCCGACGGAGAGGTCGCTCGGCTGCGGTCGGAGCTGGCGCCCGGCGCGGGCACCAACAGCCTGCTCGGCAGCGCCTCGGAACTGGTGTCGGCGATGACTCATTTCGTCGGCGTGGTCAGTGTGCCCAAACGCGAGCAATTCGCCTTCAAACACGTCGATTTCGTGCCGATGGACGGCCAGCGGGTGCTGGCGATCCTGGTGTTCGCCGACAACGACGTGCAGAACCGCATTCTTCATACCCGGCGCACCTACGAGCCGGGTGAACTGGAACGCATCGCGAATTATCTGAACGCCCATTACGCCGGTCGGCCGCTGGCGGAGGCGAGGGCGCTGTTGCTGACCGAATTGCGCACTGCCAAACAGGAAATGGAGGCGCTGATGGCACAGGCGCTGGAGCTGGCCGAACAGACGCTCGCCACCGATGCGGAGGACATGCTGGTGGCGGGGCAGACCCGATTGATCGGCGTCCAGGATCTGTCCGATCTCGACCGTCTCCGCGAACTGTTCGAAGCGTTCGCCAGCAAGCGCGAGATTCTCCAGGTGCTGGAACGAACCCTGCGCGCGCCCGGAGTAAGGATCTTCATCGGCGAGGAAACCGGAATGGCGCCGCTCGACGGTATTTCGCTGGTGACTGCGCCCTATGGTGTCGCGGGGCGGACGCTGGGTGTGCTGGGCGTGATCGGGCCGACCCGCATGGCATACGAGCGCGTGATCCCCGTGGTTCAGGCGGCGGCTTCGGCGCTGACACAGGCGCTGGGACCGGAAGACGGCCGCTAGCGATGGCGGGTTCCGAGTGACTCAGGGCCCTGGTTCGAGCCGGTCCCGTTTCCGAAAAGAAATGCAATGGCCGTGAGAGCCACGGATTGCCCTTGAATCCTCGGGTCACGTCCCCATCCCTCGGCGGTCGGCGGGGTTGCCATTCCCTTGACCCGCCCCCGGACCAAGCACGAGTCGACAGAACATGAACAATGAAGAACACACCCCGCAGGATGAACAGAATTCCACAGCCAATGAAGGGGAGGCCGAAGTCAGTATCGAGAGCCTGAAAGCCGAACTGGAACAGCTACGAGCCGAGTCCCTGCGCGAGCGTGCGGACCTCGACAACCAGCGCAAACGTTTGGCGCGCGAGGTCGAAATGGCCCGCAAATTCGCCAATGAACGTCTGCTCGGCGACCTTCTGCCGCTGTTCGACAGCATGGAAGCCGGGCTTGCCGCCGCAGCCGAGGGCGACCCGCTCCGGGCCGGTATGGAGCTGACCCTGCGCCAGTTGCAGCGCGTCGCCGAGGTCAATGGCCTGCTGGCGGTCGCACCTGCGGCCGGCGATACGTTCGATCCCGAACGGCATCAGGCGATGAGCATGGTCGAGGTTGAAGGCGTCGCGCCCGGCGCTGTGGCCCAGACCTTCCAGAAGGGCTATCTGCTCAACGAGCGCCTCTTGCGGCCGGCGCTGGTCGTGGTTGCAAAGCAGGACTGAGTGGCCGAAATCCTATGTAGGAGCTGCGCGAGCCGCGATTGGGTCAGGAGAGACGTTCAGGCGCCCATCGCGGCTCGCGCAGCTCCTACGAATGCCGCTACATGAATTCATCGGATGCCAGCGCTTGAAACCCCGCCGCCGGCCCCCACAAACAGAACATCGGCGGCCGCGAGCCGCCTCCAATCTCAAACGTTCCAGAGGACATCATCATGGGCAAGATCATCGGCATCGATCTGGGCACGACCAATTCGTGCGTCGCGATCATGGAAGGCGGCAAGGCCAAGGTCATCGAAAACAGCGAAGGCGATCGCACCACGCCGTCGATCGTGGCCTACACCAAGGATGGCGAAGTCCTGGTCGGCGCCAGCGCCAAGCGCCAGGCCGTCACCAATCCCAAGAACACCTTCTACGCAGTGAAGCGCCTGATCGGCCGCAAATTCACCGACGCTGAAGTGAAGAAAGACCTCGACCTCGTGTCGTACGCCATCGTCGAGCACAGCAATGGCGATGCATGGGTGGCGACCAGCGACGGCAAGAAGCTGTCGGCGCAGGAAGTGTCTGCGCGCATCCTCGAAAAGATGAAGAAGACCGCAGAGGATTATCTCGGCGAGAAGGTTACCGAGGCCGTCATCACCGTGCCGGCCTACTTCAACGACAGCCAGCGCCAGGCGACGAAGGACGCCGGCAAGATTGCCGGCCTCGACGTCAAGCGCATCATCAATGAGCCGACTGCGGCTGCGCTGGCCTATGGCTTGGACAAGGGCGACGGCGGCAAAGACCGCAAGATCGCCGTGTACGACCTCGGCGGCGGCACCTTCGACGTGTCGATCATCGAAATCGCGAATGTCGACGGCGAGAAGCAATTTGAAGTGCTGGCCACCAACGGCGACACCTTCCTCGGCGGCGAAGATTTCGACAAGCGCGTCATCGATTACCTGGTCGAGGAGTTCAACAAGGATCAGGGCATCGATCTGCGCAAGGATCCGCTGGCGTTGCAGCGACTGAAGGATGCGGCCGAGCGCGCGAAGATCGAGCTGTCGTCTTCGCAGCAGACTGAAGTGAATCTGCCTTACGTCACTGCGGATGCTTCGGGTCCGAAGCATCTCAACATCAAGCTCACCCGCGCCAAGCTCGAAGCACTGGTCGAAGAGCTGATCAAGCGTACGATCGATCCGTGCCGTACCGCGCTGAACGATGCCGGCCTGCGTGCCAGCGACATCAGTGAAGTGATCCTCGTCGGTGGTCAGACCCGCATGCCGAAAGTGCAGTCGGCGGTGTCCGAATTCTTCGGCAAGGAACCGCGCAAGGACGTCAATCCGGACGAAGCCGTGGCGATTGGCGCCTCGATCCAGGGCGGCGTGCTGGCCGGCGACGTCAAGGACGTGCTGCTGCTCGACGTGACCCCGCTGTCGTTGGGTATCGAAGTGATGGGTGGCGAGTTCAACAAGATCATCGAGAAGAACACCACCATCCCGACCAAGGCGACGCAGACCTATTCGACCGCTGCCGACAACCAGAGCGCGGTGACTGTGCACGTGCTGCAGGGTGAGCGTGCCCAGGCCGCGTACAACAAGTCGCTGGCCCGCTTCGACTTGGCCGGTATCGAAGCCGCGCCGCGTGGCATGCCGCAGATCGAAGTCACTTTCGACATCGATGCCAACGGCATCCTGCACGTGTCCGCGAAGGACAAGAAAACCGGCAAGGAACAGAAGGTCGAGATCAAGGCCGGTTCGGGCCTGTCGGACGACGAGATCCAGCGGATGGTGCAGGATGCTGAATCGCATCGTGAAGACGACAAGAAGTTCCATGAACTGGTGCAGGCTCGCAATCACGCCGACGCGTTGATCCACACCGCGCGGAATGCGATCAAGGACAACGGAGACAAGCTGCCCGGCGAATTGATCGGCCGTGCCGAAGGTGCCATTGCTGAAGTCGAAACCGCGATGAAGGGTGACGATCAGGTCCAGATCGAAGCCAAGTCGAAGTCTTTGGAAGAAGTCGTCCAGTCGCTGATGGCGTCCGCCGGCAACGCCGGCCCGCAATCGGGTGAAGATGCTTCGGGTTCATCGGCGTCGGCGAAGAGCGACGATGTGGTGGATGCGGAGTTCACTGAAGTGAAGGACGACAGCAAGCAGGGCTGATGCCGCGCTGACATGTCGAGTAATCAAGCGAGCGCCCGGTGACGGGCGTTCGCCGTCTGGGGAGACGGAGTGGATGGGAAAAGGCAGGCTTGAGGCGTTCAGCGATGGCGTGATCGCGATCATCATCACCATCATGGTGCTGGAGATGAAGGTGCCGCATGGCGACGCCATCGGCGATCTGCTGAAGCTCTGGCCGGTGTTCCTCAGTTATGTCCTGAGTTTCATGTTCATTGGCATTTACTGGAACAACCATCATCATCTGCTGCAGACTGCCGGACACGTCACCGCCGGTCTGCTCTGGGCGAACCTGCATCTGCTGTTCTGGCTGTCGCTGATACCATTCAGCACCGGGTGGATGGGCGAGAATCATTTTGCTTCGCTGCCCACTGCGGTATACGGATTCAACATGCTGATGGCCGGCTTGGCGTACACCATCCTGAGCCGCATGATCATCGTTGCCGATGGCTGCAGTGATTCGACCCTTGCGCGTGCCATTGGCAATGATCGCAAGGGTGTGTTGTCGTTGGTGCTGTATGCCGTCGCGATCCCGCTAGCATTTGTCCAGTCATGGATCGCGGGATGTCTTTTTGTCACTGTTTCGATCATGTGGTTGATCCCTGATCGACGGATAGCACGAGTGTTGTCGGAATGAGCAAACGCGATTACTACGAAGTCCTGGGCGTGGCCCGCAATGCCAGTGAAGAAGAGCTGAAAAAGGCGTATCGCCGCCTTGCGATGAAGCTGCATCCGGATCGGAATCCTGGCGATACCGGTGCCGAGGCCGCATTCAAGGAGGCGAAAGAAGCCTATGAGATGCTCGCCGATGCCAATAAACGTCGGGCCTATGACGCTCACGGCCATGCTGCATTCGAACATGGCACGGGCGGCGGCGGGAGTGGTCAGGGCCATGCCGATATCAACGATATTTTCGGCGATATTTTCGGCAACATCTTCGGTGGAGGTGGCGCCCGTGGTCCGCGTCGTGGAGCAGACATCGGCTATGTGATCGAACTCGATCTCGAAGATGCAGTGGCTGGCGTCGACAAGCGCATCGAAGTGCCGACAATGGCTGCGTGCGGTCCCTGCAAAGGTAGCGGCTCGGAAGACGGCAAGCTCGAAACCTGCGCTACCTGCCAGGGACGAGGCCAAGTCCGTTTCCAACGTGGCATTTTTTCGATGCAGCAGCCTTGCCCGCATTGCGGCGGGCGCGGACAAAAGCTGAGCAATCCCTGCAAATCCTGCGACGGTGCCGGCCGCATCGAGGAAGAGAAAGTCCTGTCGGTGAAGATTCCCGCAGGTGTCGACAACGGCGACCGGATCCGGCTCACCGGCGAGGGCGAAGCGGGTCCGGCAGGGGCGCCAGCAGGCGACCTCTATGTCGAAATCCGCGTTCGCGAACATGCGATCTTCCAGCGCGACGGCGATGACCTGCACTGCGAAGTCCCGATCCGATTCTCGCAGGCTGCTCTCGGCGACACCGTGCGTGTGCCGACACTGGGCGGAGAGGCCGAAATCAAGCTCCCTCCCGAAACCCAGACCGGAAGGGTCTTCCGTCTGCGCGAGAAGGGCGTGAAGTCTGTGCGGAGCCGTGGCACGGGCGATCTCTATTGCCGTGTCGTCGTCGAAACCCCAGTGAACCTGACCTCGCGGCAGCGTGAGTTGCTCAAGGAGTTCGAGGAGACATTCTCGGGCGAGGGCGGGCGCAGGCACTCGCCGAGGTCGAGCACGTTCATCGATGGCGTGAAGAGCTTCTGGGAACGGATGACATCCTGAGTCGGCCTGCGGTTGCCGACTTGTCCCTTGAGGCACTCGTCCGGACCTGTCCATGCGGGGCTGGACGGTGGTGCATGGGCGATCGTGTCGACCTTCGTGGTTCGGCTGGTTGACCCGGTATGGCGCCGACCTGATCACACGGACAAGGGCGGAGATGCGCGTGGCCTGACGGATGCGTATGCAATTGCGACTCCGCTAAACTTGCCGCAGCAGAAGCAATCCGCAGAGGGTATTCCGTGCCCATCGCGTTGGCTTGCGCTATCATGTTGATATCAATGGTGTTTTCTCGTGGCGGCGCCTTGGGTCATCGGCCCGGTTGGCGCGTATGCTCGATCCACTTCAATGTCGGGTGGCCGGGTCGGCGGTCAAGCAGTTCTTGAACATAGGAATCTTCGCGTGTCGACATGGCTTGTGACAGGTGGTGCCGGTTTCATCGGCGGTAACTTCGTGCTGGAGGCCGTCGCAAGCGGTGTCCGTGTCATCAATCTCGATGCACTGACCTATGCCGGCAACCTCGATACTCTGGCGGTGCTGGACGGTCATCCGGGGCATGTCTTTGTGCGCGGCGATATCGGCGACCATGAACTGGTCGCGAAGCTGCTCAATGAATATCGTCCGGATGCGGTGGTGAATTTTGCCGCCGAGAGCCATGTCGATCGTTCGATCGACGGCCCGGCTGCGTTCGTGCATACCAATGTGGTCGGCACTCTGTCGCTGCTCGAATGCACCCGTGATTACTGGAAATCGCTCGAAGGCGGTGCCCGCGATGCATTCCGTTTCCTGCACGTGTCCACCGACGAGGTCTATGGCTCGCTTGGTGATACGGGCAAGTTCAGCGAAACCACGCCGTACGCGCCGAATTCGCCGTATTCGGCGTCGAAAGCCGCGTCCGATCACCTGGTCCGCGCGTTCCACCACACCTACGGTCTGCCTGTAGTCACCACCAACTGTTCGAACAACTATGGGCCGTATCAATTTCCCGAGAAATTGATCCCCTTGATCATCGCCAAGGCCTTGGCGGGCGAGGCTTTGCCGATCTATGGCGATGGCCGCAATGTCCGCGACTGGTTGTACGTCGAAGATCATTGTGCCGCGATCCGTGCTGTGCTCGAACGGGGAGGTCCCGGTGAGACCTACAATGTCGGCGGTGACGCCGAGCGCGAAAATATCGTCGTGGTGAAGACTATCTGCGCACTGCTCGACCAGCGTCGACCGCTCGCCGATGGTCTGGTGCGTGAAGCGCTGATCACGTACGTCAAGGATCGTCCGGGTCATGATCGTCGCTATGCGATCGATGCCTCCAAGCTCAAGCGTGAGCTCGGTTGGGCGCCATCGGTGAGTTTCGAGGAAGGCATCGCGCGTACGGTCGACTGGTATCTCGATCATCAGTCCTGGGTCGATCGGGTGCTCGACGGCAGCTACCGTCTGGAGCGTATCGGGGCCGCAGCATGACTGCGCGCAAGGGCATCATTCTTGCCGGTGGTTCGGGGACGCGGCTGTACCCGATCACCCAAGCGGTCAGCAAACAACTGCTGCCGGTGTACGACAAACCGATGATCTATTACCCGCTCAGCGTGTTGATGCTGGCAGGGATCCGTGAAGTGCTGGTGATCAATACGCCGCATGAGCAAGCGTTGTTCAAAACGCTGCTTGGCGATGGTTCGCAATGGGGGATGCGTATCCAGTATGCCGTGCAGCCCAGCCCCGACGGGTTGGCGCAGGCCTATCTGATCGGTCGTGAATTCGTCGATGGCCAGCCCAGTTGTCTGGTCCTTGGCGACAATATCTTCCACGGGCCGGGTCTGACGAAGATGCTGAAAGATGCCGATTCGTTGCAGCACGGCGCCACAGTGTTCGGTTATTGGGTGAGTGACCCGGAACGTTACGGTGTGGCTGAGTTCGACAGCAGCGGCCGGGTGGTGGGTCTCGAAGAGAAACCGGCCAAGCCGAAGTCGCACTATGCGGTCACCGGTCTGTATTTCTATGACGGACGCGCCAGTGAGTTCGCCGAGTCGCTGAAACCGTCTGCACGCGGAGAGCTGGAGATCACCGATCTCAATCGACGTTATCTCGATGAGGGGTCGTTGCATCTGCAGCAACTTGGGCGCGGCTATGCGTGGTTGGATACAGGGACGCACCGGTCGCTGTTGGAAGCCTCGAATTACATCGAGACGATCGAAGCGCGACAGGGCCTACGCGTGTGCTGTCCGGAAGAAATCGCCTGGAACAACGGTTGGATCGACGCCGCTCAGTTGGAAGCATTGGCGCAGCCACTGGTCAAGAATGGTTACGGCCAATATCTCCTTGGCCTGGCCGAGCGCGGGTTCGTGCCGTGAAGGCCGTCGGCGCATGAAGATCATCCAGACCGATCTGCCGGGTTGCGTCGTGATCGAGCCCCAGGTGCTTGGCGACAGTCGCGGTTTCTTCTTCGAGTCCTTCAATCGCGACAAGTTCGCGGTGCATGGTTTGCATCCGAACTTCGTGCAGGGCAACGTCTCGTCTTCGTCGCGTGGCGTACTTCGGGGCCTTCATTACCAATGGACGAAACCGCAGGGCAAATATGTGTCGGTGATCGAGGGTGAGGTGTGGGACGTCGCGGTGGACATCAGGCGTGGCTCGCCGACCTTCGGGCGTTCAACCGCAGTCCTGTTGACCGCCGAGAACAAACGCCATTTCTGGATCCCGGAAGGATTCGCGCATGGCTTCGTGACGCTCAGCGAGCGCGCGATCTTCACCTATCTCTGCACCGAAACCTACGACCGCGAGGGCGACGCCGGGATTCGTTGGAACGATGCCGCCTTGGCGATCGACTGGCCGGTCTCGGACCCGTCGCTCTCGGAGAAGGACGCGAAGGCACCGTTCCTCGCGGAGATCCCATTCGAACGATTGCCACTTTTCGCGGATTGCGTGTGATCGCATGAGAATCCTGCTCTTCGGCGCCAATGGCCAGGTTGGTCACGAGCTGTGCCGCAGCCTTGCACCGTTGGGGGAAGTGATCGCCACCACGCGACGTGGTCTGCTTCACGATGGTACGCGCTGTGAACGCGCCGATTTCGATCGGCCTGAGAGGTTGGCGCCACTGGTCGAACGTATCTCGCCCGATATCGTGGTCAATGCGGCTGCATATACGGCGGTCGATCGAGCCGAGTCCGAACCTGACGCCGCATTTCGAGCCAACGTCGAGGCGCCGCAGCGGATTGCGGAAGCATGCGCCGCGCGCGATGCATTGCTCGTGCATTACTCCACGGATTACGTTTTCGATGGCAGCGGCACACGCCCGTATCGAGAAGACGATCCAACAGCACCGCTCGGTGTCTACGGTGAAACGAAGCTCGCTGGCGAGGATGCCATACGTGCCAGCGGTGCACGTCATATGATCTTCCGTACTGCTTGGGTCTATGCGACGCACGGTAAGAACTTCATGCAGACCATGCTGCGCCTTGCTGCGGAACACGATGAGGTGCGGGTGGTAGCCGACCAGATCGGTACGCCCACGCCAGCCGGTTTGATCGCCGACATCACCGCGATCGCGCTTGGCCGGCCATTCGCCGCTTCCGGTCTGTGGCATCTCACCGCTGCAGGCGAAACCGCTTGGGCTGGGTTCGCTGAAGCCATTTTTTCCGGTGCGTACGCACGTGGATTGCTCACGCATGTGCCGAGGGTGGTGCCGATCACGACTGTGGAATATCCGACGCCTGCGAAGCGTCCTGCTTACTCGCATCTCGATGTGTCGAAAATACAATCGGATCTGGATCTTCGTCTGCCCGACTGGACGGTCATGTTGGCGCGGACACTGGATCAACTGCGGATGCAGTCAACCGAATAAGCGATGGTTCTTTGTGCGAAATCAAGGGCATGCCATGAAAAAAATTCGAGTCGTGATATCGGCGCTGTTGCTGTCGTTATCAGGAATGGCGGTGGCGCAAACGGTGCAGCCATACGATGTTGAGGATTTCATCCGGAAACAGAAATTCAACGACATCAAGATTTCGCCGACGGGAGAGTTTTACGCAGCGACTGTCCCGGTCGAGCGCAAGACGGCCTTGGTCATCCTGCGGCGTGCGGACAACCAGTTGATGGCTTCGTTGTCGATTCCTGGTGACAGGACGCATGTCGACAACTTCTGGTGGGTCAACAACGAGCGTGTGTTGATCAGGGCTGCCGAGAAACTGGGGGAGCTTGAACGGCCCCAGCCGACCGGTGAGTTGTACGCCATCAACGCCGATGGCAAGAAAGGCGAAATGCTGGTGGGTCAGCGCTTGTATGGTGATGGGCCCGGCACTCGCATCCAGCGCAAAAAAGTCGAGATGGTCGCCGCTGATCTGCTCGATGACCTGCCATCAGACGATAAGAATGTATTGATCTCTGTCAGTCCGTTCAGCAATGATCCGTATACGCGCGTCGAGAGAATGAACGTGTACACCGGGCATCGGATGATGGTCACCCAGGCTCCTGTCAGAAATGCCGGTTTCTTGACCGACAACGCAGGTAATGTCCGTTTCGCTATCGGCACGGATACGGATTTCAGTGACCGGATCTATTACCGTGATGCCGGCAGCAAGGACTGGACGCTATTCGGCGACAGCAAGCAGCAGGGTGACTTGCAATATCCCATCGGATTCTCGTCGGACGATAAAATCGTATACCTGCAGGTCGAACATGCGCAGGGGCCTGATTCCATCGTCGCCTGGAATGCCGCTACCGATGAGCGCAAGGAGGTGTTCCGTGATGACGACACCGACCCGAGTGCGCTGTACGCCAACGGTAAGCTGGTTGGTGTCGAGGTCATGGATGGCCTTCCACGCAAGGTGTTTTTTGACCCCGAATCCGATATCGCCAGGATCTACCGTAAGCTCGAATCAGCATTCGCAGGTGAAAACATCTACATCACGTCGACTACGAGCGATGAGAACACCGCTCTGGTTCTGACTCAGAGCGATCGTAATCCAGGTGATTTCTTTGTTTTCGATGCGACCACAAACAAGGCGAGTCAGTTGCTCAGTCGCAAGGACTGGATCGATCCGGCCAGAACTGCTCATGTCAAGCCGATCAGTTTCAAGGCGCGGGATGGTCTGGAGATCCATGGTTATCTCACTTCACCGGTCGGCGGCGAAACAAAAAACACGCCGTTGATCCTCTATGTCCATGGTGGCCCGTACCATGTTCATGACGAATGGGGGTTCGACAAAGATGCGCAGATTCTCGCCGCACACGGATATGCGGTATTGCAGGTGAACTTTCGCGGTTCCGCCGGCTACGGCAGGGCATTCGCTCTGGCCGGCAAGCGCGAATGGGGCGGCAAGATGCAGGACGACATGACCGATGCCACCCGATGGGCCATTCAGCAAGGCATCGCCGATCCGAAAAGAATCTGCCTTTATGGCGCCAGCTACGGCGGCTATGCCTCTTTGATGGGTGTCGCCAAAGAGCCGGGTCTGTATGCATGCGCTGCAGGCTACGTCGGTGTTTACGATCTGCCGACGATGCACACGGATGGTGATATCCAGGAACGCGCTTCAGGTGAAGCCTATCTCAATGAATGGATCGGTCTGAAGGAGGATGTTGCCCGGATTTCCCCGAACCGCATTGCTGAACAAATCAAGGTGCCTGTTTTCCTGGCTGCAGGCGGTGAAGATGAGCGTGCACCGATCCAGCACACGGAAATGATGGAAAAGGCGCTCCGAAAGGCAGGGGCTACGGTCGAAGCTGTTTACTATCCCACCGAAGGCCATGGTTTCTACAAGGTCGAGAACGAACGTGATTTCTACGGAAAGCTCTTGAGCTTCTTCCAAAGGCATCTCGGTGGCAGGCAGCCAGTAGTCCTGGTCGAGTCGAAAAAATGAGCGTGCACGCGGCTCTGTCGTCCTGATTCCATCGGTCATCGGAGGCATTTCTATCCGCTGTATCGTCGCAGGCGTTATTAAACGGCTATCAGCAGTGTTTGAATGACAGCCATTATTGAAAGCAAGTGCATGAAGCACGCGGCTTGTCTTCTGTCCACATTTGCTGCTGATGCCATTTCTTGTGCATGCAAAGATGGTGTGCCCGTGAGCGACAACCTCGGTGATTTCTGATTCACGATGACCGTTTCGTCGACGTGAAGATCTACCCAAAAGTTGCGTCTGTCGCAGTCACGGTGCCGTAGCAGTGGGGCGTGACCATGCAAGACAACCTGACAGACGCGACGCGGTTGGCGATCCGCGAAGGTATCGCCAACCGCGTCGTTTTTTTGTGCGCTATGTGCTGTCGTGCGGGATCAATGCACCGGGGTGACCAGCGTGCCGATCTTTTCGCCACGGAGAATACGCAGCAGCACACCGGGTTGACTCATGTCGAAGATCCGTAGCGGTAGATCGCTGTCGCGGCACAGTGCGAAAGCAGCGGTATCCATCACTTGCAGATTGCGCGAGATGACTTCGTCGTAAGTCAGGGTGTCGTAGCGGACGGCATCCGTATGTTTCTTCGGATCCTTGTCGTAGACACCGTCGACCTTGGTCGCTTTCAACAGCAGGTCGGCGCCGATCTCGATCGCACGTAATGCCGCGCCGGAGTCGGTGGTGAAGAAGGGGTTGCCTGTGCCCGCAGCGAAGATCGTGATCCGGCCTTTTTCGAGGTGGCGTACGGCACGGCGGCGGATGTAGTCCTCGCAGACATCGTTGATCTTGATGGCGCTCATGACCCGGCACTTGGCACCAAGCTTCTCGAGTGCGTCCTGCATCGCAAGCGCATTGATGACGGTGGCGAGCATGCCCATCTGATCACCGGTGACGCGATCCATGCCGCCTGCCGCCAGGCCGGCACCACGGAAGATATTGCCGCCACCGATCACCAGCGCAACTTGGGCGCCAGCGTCCCTGGCTTCAATGACTTCACGGGCCAGGCGGCCGATGATCTTGGGGTCGATGCCGTAGTCCTCGTCGCCCATCAGGGCCTCGCCGGAAAGTTTGAGCAGGATACGGCGATAGGCGAGTTGGGACATGATGGACTCCGGCAGATGTGGGCAAACCGGAGAATTGTAGCGCGGGCATTGCCGGATGCGGGCTCAGGCCCCGGGCTCGTAGACCGCGTAGAGCTTGCGTGCCGGCTCCAATACTTCCCAGATGCCCTCAAAACCTGATGGAATCACGAAGCTATCGCCGGCGACGACGACCCGCTCGCTGCCGTCGTCACCGGTCATCCGAACCTTGCCGGCGAGCATGTGACAGAGCTCGTCTTCCGTGTAGCGCACCCGCCAGGCGCCAACATCGCCCTCCCAGATGCCGCAATGGAAGGTCTCGTCTGCGCTGGAGTAGGCGTTGGCGACGGCTTGGCTCGGATTGCCGGAGACCAGGCGCTCTGCCGCCACCGGTTCCCGTGGTTCTCCTGCGGTGGCGTGGGGGATCGATATGATCTGCGGCATCGTGATGGGCTCGGTGGGGATCTGCCGGGATGGTGCCTGAGGGCGTCTGCGCCGACAATGTCAGCATCTTTCACTCGATCGATTCAGCGAGGCCATATGAGCGTCAAGACACTGCGCGAATTTCTGTCCATGACCAGCGAGAAAGACGTCACCCCAGACGCATTCGAGCTGGAAACGCCACGGATGCTCGAAGCGCGCGTCGACGGCATGGTCTGGGCCAAGGTCGGCGCGATGGTCGCGCGCAAAGGCAATATCCGCTTCACCCGCCAGGGGATTCTCGAACAGGGCCTGGGCACCTTGTTCAAGAAGACCATCAGCGGCGAAGGCATGCGCCTGATGAAGATCGAAGGGCAGGGGCGCGTCTATCTGGCCGATGTCGGCAAGAAAGTCACATTGCTACGACTGGAAGGCGAGTCGATCTACGTCAATGGCAATGATGTGCTGGCGATGGAATCGACGATCCAGCATGAGATCAAGCTGATGCGCAGCGCCGCAAGCATGATTTCCGGCGGCCTGTTCAACGTGCGCCTCAGTGGGCATGGCATCGTCGCGATCACTTCGCACTACGAGCCGATGACGCTGCCCGTGAACGCATCGACCGGCCCGGTGTTCACCGACCCGAACGCGACCGTCGCCTGGTCGGGCTCGCTCATGCCGGAAATAGTGATGGACATCAGCCTGCGGACCTTCATCGGCCGTGCGTCAGGCGAAAGCATTCAGCTGAAGTTCGCAGGCGAGGGTTGGGTGGTGGTGCAGCCGTACGAGGAAGTAACGTTCCAGCGGCAGCATCATCAATAGTCATGATCGCGATTGCACTCTGAACTTGATTGTCGCGCCAGAAAGAATCATCTCAAGCGTCGATACTCGCGCGGCGTCTGCTCGACTCTCAGCTGGAACTGCCGGTTGAAGTGCGACATCGTGCCGAAGCCGCATAGATGCGCGATTTCGGCGATGCTGCGATCGTTCTGTCGCAGCAGCATGCAGGCTTCGGCGATGCGCAGATCGTTGACGTAATCGGTGAAGGGTTTGCCGGCGAGGCGGTGGAAGCTGCGGCTGAAGGCGCCGGGGCTGACGTGCAGGATCGCGGCGGCGTCTTCGACGTTCAACGTGTCGTGCAGATGCTCGCGGATCCACACCAGCAGGGCGTCCAGCCGACGTTGCTGGCCGGGATCCCGCTGCAAGACGGGCAGTGGCAGCGGATCCAGCGGGCGCAGTTCCCCATCGGTATCGGCCAGCATGGAAAGCGTCGACAGCGCCTCGCCCAGCAACCCCAGTCCCGGGGTGTCCGGCATGTGTTCCAGCGCATGGATGATGCGATTCCGCAGCGTGCCTTCCACTGCGAGCCCGCGCTGTGCGCGCTGGAGCAGGGCGCCGATCCCGCGCCATTCCGGTAGCGCAGTCAGTGGTGCGGACGGCATCAGCTGCAGCACGGTGGCCCAGGCGCCGTCCGGCGGCAC
>JBGSID010000009.1:0-14241 GCA_041751895.1 Lysobacteraceae bacterium
CCAGGTCCGTGCCGGCAGCCCGATAGGCACTCGCTACGACACCCGCATCGACCGCGAATCCGCCGCCGAAGTGCTGGCGAAGAAGGTCGAAGCCGCGCCCGAACAGGCCAAGGCCCCGCCCGCACGCACCCGCGCCCAGGACGAGGCAGAGGAAGGCGGTTTCGGTCAGGCGGTGAAGGATGCGGTGTTCGGCACCAAACGCCGTCAAGGCATGCTCGAGACCATGGCCAAACAGACCTCGCGCACTGTCGGCAACCAGATCGGCAAGCAGATCCTGCGCGGTCTGCTGGGCGGCATTTTCGGTGGAAAGCGCTGACATGAAGGCATGGCAAGCAGTTGCTACGGTTTTTTTGGGCCTGACCGCAGCCGTCAGTGGACAGGCATTCGCTGACGGGGAAGATCCCGCAGCGCTGGCTGGCGTGTACAGCGGCCGCCTACCCTGCCCGGATTGCCAAGGCATCGACACACGCCTGACGCTGTCGGCAAACGGCACCTACACCCTCAGCGAAACCCGCGCTGCCGCCTCGCCCGCACGCGCCATACAACCGCGCTCCACGGAGCAAGGCCGGTGGTCGCTCGAATGGAACAGCACGTGCGTGCGCCTGCATTCGGACGACCGCGCAGCGCGCGCAACCCCGAAACAACACGCGGGCGATGAGGACGGCCCAGGCAGCACGGATCGCATTTTCGCAATCGACAGCGACGACGCGCTCACGCTCCGGCCATATTGCGGCGAGCCGTTCGAAAGCCCAGTGAATCACACGCTGACGCGCATCCACGACTGAGCGGATAACTCGCTCAAAGCAGCGTTCAAACCCCGGCTCAAACCGGCGCTCAAACCTTTGTCACTGCCATCATGGCCATGGAACCTTTTCCGATGAATCGATTCACGACCGCTTTGCTGATGCTCCTCGTTGCACTCACCGCCGGCTGCAGCCAGGACACGCCTGCGCCTGTCGCTGAGCCTGCAGCGTCGGTCGAAACGCCTGCCGATCAGACCACCCCCGCAACCCCGCCCCCGGCCGAAGACATCAAGACCGTCGCGCCGGCGGAAATCCCTGCCGTGGTGCCCGGCACCGACGCCGCAATCGTCGAGGACCACTCGAATACGTCCAAGGAGGTCTCTGGTTTCGATACGAAAAATTTCGCAGGTCTTTATGTCGAAGGCGACACCGCACTCAATGTCACCGACGACGGCATGTTCGCGCTGAACATTGACGGCAATGCGATTGACGGCACATGGTCGGTGAAGCCCGACGGCAAGACCGTCGTACTCGACCCCGACAGCAAGGGTGAGGCCGATCACAAGCTCCGGATCCTTTCGCAGGACAGCGTGCAGATCGACGGCGGCGCTACATTGCAGCGTCATCACGGCGGCCGCTGAGCGGTCGTCGTAGCCACCAATGTCACGCTGGCGTCCACCGGCCGAGAAGAGCACGGCCCTCATCACCCGTGAAGGCCATGATCGGCTGAAAGCCGAGCTCGACGATCTCTGGCGTGTGCGCCGGCCCGAAGTGGTGAAAGCGCTCGCCGCCGCCGCCGCCGAAGGCGACCGCTCCGAGAACGCGGAATACACCTATCGCAAGAAGCAACTCGGAGAGATCGATCGTCGTGTGCGCTATCTGTCGAAACGACTGGAACACCTACGCGTCGTGGATACCGTGCCAAGCGACCCCAACGCCGTGTTTTTCGCTGCGACGGTCACGGTGGAGCACGCGGTCAGCGGCGACACCCACCGCTATCGCATCGTTGGCCCGGACGAGACCGATGCCAAGTTGGGCTGGATCAGTATCGACTCGCCGCTGGCGCGAGCAATGCTGAAGAAACGTGTCGACGACGAATTCGAGGCGATGCTGCCAAGTGGGTTGCAGCCATTTTTCATCATTGATGTGGCGTACGGCTGAGTTTCACAGCGACCCCGCCGCTGGCGATGATCGGCGTTGTGATGCTCCGCGTTGACATTGAAAAAAACGATACCCCTATCACTCAAATAACGATCGCCAGCACCGCTCCCGGGCTTCACGCCTCCCACCCCGCTATCCGATTCGTGATGCGCGATCAGGCGGGGCGTACGCCGTTCAGAAGTTCGATCCAGAGCGCGACATCGTCAAGGAGTTCTGGCGCGACATCGCCCGGTTTCAGGTAGTCCTCCATCGATCCTTGACCTGTTCCGGCAATCCCCAGATGGTTCAAGCGGTCATAGCGGATGAAGGACACACGGGGCGTATCACGGAAGGCGTGATTCCACGCCAGCCAGTCGGCAGAGACCACTTGAATGTCCCGTCCGCCCTGCAGGATCAGCATCGGTTGCGTGATCGCAGCAGCGTCCGCCTTGGCATCAACCGCGTCGACCGTGCGCCAGTAACTGGCCGGCAACCCCATCGGCGCCTGTGCTGTCGCGATCTGCCGACCACTGCGGATTACTTGCGTACCTTCGACAATGCGTTGAATGGCCAGCCGTTCGGCGTCGTTGATCACACCATCGTTCATGATCGCCAATCTGCGGTGCTGTTCGATCAGGAGATCCAGCAGTGGCCTTGCCGGCGCGGCGAGCAGGATGATGCCGGCGATGCTCGGTTCGCGGCGGGCGATACGTGGTGCAAGCATGCCACCCTGACTATGGCCGAGTACGAAAATCCGCGACGGGTCGATCATCGGCATCCGCCGCAACATGAGGACCGCCGAGACCGCATCGTCCGTGGTTTCCCGATCGATGGTAAGTCCACCATCGATCAATGTGTTCGGATACACCTTGGTGCGCTTTTCATATCGCAGCACGGCAACGCCTCGCTCGGAAAGCCCGCGCGCAATATCGAGGAATGGGCGATTGGGGCCGATGGTTTCGTTTCGGTCGTGCGCACCCGAACCATGCACCAGCACGACCGCAGCGAATGGCCCACTTCCCCTCGGGAGCGTCAGTGTCGCTGGCAACCCGTCTTCTGCTGACCCGACCCGCAGATCGAGTTCATGGAAACGCGCCTGCGCGGATACCGGCTGCGGCTGAAGGGCGATGGAGGCCAACCTGTAATCGGAAATCCGATGCCTGCTGTCGAAGGTGATCAGGAGATGTATCTGTCCCTGCTCGAAACGCAGCGGAATATCGATCTTCGCGCCGCCTGCATAGATATCGGCCACCGGCCGGCCACTTTCACGGAGACGACCTGCCTTCGATACGATCACACCCCAGTCTTCGGCGAAGCGCCGGTGATTGACCGTGCTCGCGGTTGGCACGCTCGGACGATCAACAACAGGAAGATGGCCTTCAAGGATGATGGTATCGAGTGCCGTCCTTGCTGTGCGAACAGGGTCGAAAGCGACCGGCACGCCTTGGGCGGCAATTGCATTTGCGGCGATGAGTCCGATGCCGATCAGCGAGATCAGCGCGTTTTTCATGGCGCTGCCGCACAACGGGCGCAACACAGTGCAGCGCGCATCCAAGCATTCAGAACATGATGCGATCAGGTTCATGACGCCGTACCTCCTCAACATGAGGCTTGAGCCCAGGGCAATGGGATGCCCGCGTTGTTCCAGCTGATCCTGCTGCAACGCTTTGGATTTGATTTTCAGACAAATCAAATCTCTGTCGGACCAGGCGTGAACCGATTGCTTGAATCGCCCCTGTGGGCCATCCCATGCCTGTTCGACAGGTCCATCGCGACCACCACCGCGTTGAAGGCCGTCTGTCTTCCCGGACGTGTGCCGGCACTCGAAACAGACCACTCACTTCGACGCGCAGATTGCGCTTGAGAATCACACTGCTTCCGTTAACTACAGAATAATGTGCGCGATGTCGCGCAATCGTAGAAGAATAAAAAAAGATTGCCTTCGCGATAGATGGCCTGATTCTTTTTCAGGCAAATCATAGGTATCCGCCCATTCTGCTATCGGATAACCGATGGCGTTGGCATTCCGCATTGCTGGGTGGATGGCCCAGCAATGCGGAGAGGTCGAAAACAGGCGCGTCGTTTTTTGCCTGCCCCCTCTGTCCTCATTCTGGCCGCTTCGGCGTTACGATATAGGGCTCAACTATCAAACCACTGCGCATCATGGACGGCACGCGCCACTTCCCGTCTTTACTCATCCTGTCAGCACTCTGCGTGCTGACAACGGCGTGCGCGCATCATTCCGAGGGCACCTCAGTGCAAACCAGCAACGACATTCCTGCGGCAGTCGCCGCGACCGGCGCGCGCGAAATCGGCGGCAAGATGCTCACGCTGATCGACAGTATCCGCAGCAAAGACGATCTCACCCAAGCGCACATCGAACAGGTGACGGGCCTGAAGCTGAGCACCGAGCCGGAAAGCGTCTATCTGTATGGCGTCCGGGGCACGGTTGCGGACGGGTGGAGCTATCGTCTCGGCGCCACCGCAGGCACCGGTGACAGCACCGACAGCCTGTTGTTCACGTTCAACCACGCTGATGACGACAGCGCCGATATGGCCCCGATCTGCGATCCGGATTTCTCGTCATACCGCACAGCACTCCAGGAAAAAGGCTTCGACGCCAAAGAGGTGCCAGGCGATCGCGGAAGCACCCGTTTCTGGGAATTCAGCCGTGATGGCGTGACGGTTCGCATCCGCACCATGGGGGAAAGTCGCACACGGCCGGAGCATGCCTGCGTTTCCACCATTTCGATCCGTGCGTGAGGACAGGACCATGGCGGATGAAAAAGACCTCAAGAAAATGCTCGACGACTGGCAGACCCGGATGGGCGCCGACACAAAGCTCGTCGATCAGGTCAACGAATACTTGAAGGCAGAATACGATCAGAGAGGGACTCCGGCGAAGGATCGCACTCTGATGGGCACGGATGAAGCCACGCGGAAGACTTTCGCCGCCTCCGTGCGCAAGGCGACCGAGGAGGCCATCACGTCTTCTCCCGGGTTGAAGGCCGATTTCATCAAGGAGATCGGCGACGGCCACATCAAGAAACTCGAGATCGCACCCCGGAGCCTGGGTGCCGGCGGCGCCTACGACGCTGCCAATGACGCGATGCTGATCAACCCGATGATCGCGCTGATGGCAGGACAGAAGGACAAGGACAAGTCGATGCTGCCGCTGCATCGCGAGATGGTCGGCATCATCGGCCACGAACTGGACCATTCACAGGAACGCGACAAGGGCCGGCTGGAAACCAACACCTTCAAGACCGAAGCCGAGAAGATCCTCAACGACGGCAATGACAAGCGCGACTACAGCAAGGTGATCGGCGATCATCTGAACGCGCGCAGCGCTTCTGAATCCCGGGCGCAGATCGACTACTACAACAGCATCGTGCAGTCCTTGCCGGCAAAAGACCGTACCGATGCCAAGATCTTCGCGGCCATCCCGGATGACCGCAAGAAGGATTTCTTCGACACAGACAAAGGCAAGCTCCTGCCCGGGCTGATGATCGATCCTCCCGGAAGCGGACTGCTCCCGCAAACCGCAGACAACATCAAGGCGATGGAAAAGTCGTTCTTCGAACGCCCGCAGTTCGGCCCGACGAACCGGGAAACCTACAAAGAACAGGTTGCGGCCGAACTCGTGCAAACCATTCTTTCCGTCGATAACGCGAAGGAAGTCACCATCAACCTGAAGGGGATGGGTGTGGACTACAACGCGATCCAGCCCTACCTGAAGGACATCAAACCCCCCAAGACCTTCTACGACAGCAGCGACGGCACCAAGGTCAAGCTCGAGACTGACAAGCCACTGACCGCAGCCCCCCCTGTAAAGACAGAGCCTTCGAAGACAGAACCCTCGAAGACAGAGCCGACAAAGACCGAACCGAAATCGCAGGAACACGACAACGGCGGCAAGCAGAAGCTGCCCGAAACCGGTGGTGGTCGTAGTGGTGGTAATGGCTCGGCGGAGACCGGCCGAGAACATCCGCTGTTCTCACAGGCGCTTGAGCACCTGAAAACGATGGGGCCTGAGAAAGGCGGTTACGCCAACCCGCAAGAAATGGAACGCATCGCCGGCGCCATCGCCGGAGCCGCGCATCAACGACCGCTGGCGTCGATCGAGGCGCTCCATGCCAGCACAGACGGCAAGGGCCTGATCGCGAGCTGGATGAACCCGGGCAACCCGCTGGACAACGATCGCGTCAGCGTCGACAAGGCACAAGCCAAGGCACAACCGTTGGAACAGAGCCTGCAGCGGCTGGAAATGGCCGAACCACGGCCACAACCATCCCAGCCAGGGCAGACGCAGCCGATGGGACTATCACGCTGACCCGATTGTTGCTCGTACACAGGACCGTCAGCCCGGCGATGGGCGGCCCACTGGTGACGCAGCACTGGGCGGATGTTCCTGCCTGCGACTCTTCAACCGCGTCGCCTGTGGTTTCCCGATCAATGGTGAGTCCGCCGTCGATCAGAGTGGTCGCATAGACCGTCGTTCGGTTTTCGTATTGCGCTTGCGAACCACACGGCGTCTGTTCGCAGCAGAATCTCGAATATCCGCACATGACTTTGCCCCTGGCGCCAAGGTGTTCATGGGGCGGTATGAGTACAATTTGGCGATGACGCACGCACCGCCTCCGCATATCCACGGCTACACGATCGGCCGCCATCTTGCCCGTGGCGGCATGGCCGAAGTGTATGTCGCCGAACAAGTCACGCTGCAGCGGCCGGTGGCACTGAAGATTCTGCGCATGGCCGACGCAGGCGGAGCGGATGCGATCGCGCGCTTCGAGCAGGAAACCCGGCTGATCGCACAACTCAGCCATCCGAACATCGTGGGCATCCACGACGTTGGCCACAGCAGCGACGGCGCGTTGTATTACGCGATGCCGTTCTTGCCGGGCGGCGACCTGACCGCTCGGGTTGCGCCACGCCCGCAGGAGGAAGTCCGCAAGTTGCTGGCCCATTTGCTGGATGCCCTGGGCTATGCGCACGGCAAAGGCATCGTCCACCGCGACATCAAACCGGCGAATGTGCTGTTCGACGAACACGGTACGCCGCAACTGGCCGATTTTGGCGTCGCCATTCGCACCGAAGACAGCGAACGCCTGACCCAGGTGGGTCTGACCGTTGGCTCGACCGGCTACATGAGCCCCGAGCAAGCGCGCGGGATGCCGGTCGATGCACGCTCGGATTTGTACAGCCTGGGCGTACTGGCTTACGAACTGCTGACGGGCAGCCTGCCCTTTCGCGGGATCGATGCCTTCGAAGTTGCGATCGCCCAGTTGGAGCAAAAAGTCCCGCGCTTGCCGCGCGAATGTGCGCATTGGCAGGGCTTCATCAACAAAGCGCTGGCAGGCAAACCGGCGCAGCGCTTTCAAAGCGCGGCGGAGATGGCAGCCGCGCTGGCCCGCATCCCGGATTCGGCGCCGCGAATGCTGGGTCGCCCACGCCTGCTCGCACTCGCGGCACTCCTGGGCGGTCTGGTGCTCGGGCTCGCGGTGTGGGGCTTCTGGCCCAGAAACAAGACGAGCGTGCCCGAAATCCGCCAACTGATCGTTGCTGGACAGTTGCTGCCGCCAACGCAGCCGAACGCGCTGGACAGCTTGGCCGCTGCCCCGGCACAAGCCGACTTCGACGTGCTCCGCGTGCAGTTGGAAGAGGCATTACGCGCGCCGCTGCTCGCCGCCATCGATGCCGGCCGTTGGGGCGAGGTCAAGCGCCGTTACCCCGCCTGGCGGGATGCAAGCGTGCGTCTGGGCAGCGCTGCAGACAGGCGCATTGCAGTTGCAGACAGTCTGGACCGTGGTCTTCGTGCCGAACTGGACAGGGCCATCGCGGCCTACGATCGAAGCAGCGCCGAGCCCGTATTGCCGCTATTTGAGATGATCGACCAACCGAGTCCCGGATTGGCCGCTCGACACGCCCTACTCACGCAAATTCCGCTGCGCAGCGACGGTATTGTCGACAAGGACGGGCCCAAGCTCAGTGTGATCAAAGCGCCGACTTACACCAGCAAAGGCACTGCCATCAGCATGACGCCGGTCAGCACGGACTTGTATGCACGCTTTGCGCGCGATACCGATCGCACTCCGGCCAACTGCGAAGGAGATGCGCCAGCAGTGGCCTTCGCAGGATGTGTGACCTACGCAGACGCCAAGGCGTTTGCCCAGTGGTTCACCGATCAGAGCGGGCAGCCGTATCGCTTGCCCAGCGTCGCCGAGTGGCAAGCTGCGACCAGCCAAAGCCTGATCAGCGAAGCACCGGCGATGCGGGTATGGAGTCGTGACTGCAACAGCGAACGTATCGTCCATCGGCCCAACGCGCTGCGACGCGGATTCGGCAAGGTGCGCGAGGTCTTTGGCGGGCGCGAAGCCGCAAGCCAGGTCACGCAGCGCTGCCAAGGACAACTCAGCCTGAGCGCGCAGGACGCCGAGCGCGCCACTACCGCGCATGCCGCCAGCCTGCGTTCGGCCGACATCGGGATCGGGCTGGTCCGCGATATCGCTGCTTTGACGCGACCGGCCGACTAGGTCTAAGGCTTGTTGTTCCTTCTGTACGTAACGTGGTGCATGACGCCTTCGGCTGACGCGCACTACGCCGATCAGATGCCGCCGTACCAGTCGTAGCCGTCTTCTTCCCAGAAGCCGCCCTTGCCGCCGAACAGGGTCGCGTAGCTGTCGACGACTTCGATGGTGTGCACGTACTTCGGTTGCTTGAATCCCAGCTTGCGTTCGATGCGCATCCGCAGCGGCGCGCCGTTGGAGATCGGCACCGGCCCACCGTTCATGTCGTAAGCAGCGATGGTCTGCGGATGGTAGGCATCCTTGAGATCGATGCTTTCGTAGTAGCGCGAGCCATCGCCCCTGAGATCGTCGTAGCAGTGGAAGACGACGTAGCGCGCGCCCGGCTTGAGTCCGGCGAGATCGAGCAGACGCGACAGCTGTACACCCGTCCATTTGCCGATGACGCTCCAACCTTCGACGCAGTCGTGACGAGTGATCTGGGTGCGCGACGGCATCGCGCGCAGTGCTTCCATCGAGAATTCCAGCGGCTTGTTCACCAGACCTCGGATATTGAGCCGGTAATCCGCAAACCCATTCGCCTTCAACGCCAGATACTCCGGCGTTTTCGGATTGATCGAGCCATTGGGCTTGAACACCGGCGAGATCATCGATTCGCCATATTCCAGCGCCAAGCGATTCCCTGACAGGAAGCGTTGGACACTGCGGTTCATGGGCTCGGCGGTACTGAGCAGATCGATGAATCCCGGCTTCGCGGACAGCGCATCGCAGCCGCTGAGCAGACCGACGCCTGCACCGGCGACCGCGCCGCGCAGCAGACGACGACGGGAAAGACGGATCGCGTCGTTCATGGCGAAATCTCCTGTTCGAGCTTGGGCGTCGGCACGACCTCCGCTGCGATCTGTGCTTTTGGATATTTGACTCTGAAGCGGCCGGTGATCATCGAGCGCATTTCGTTGATCGGGCCCGCGTAAAAAAACATGATCACATGCACGACCGCGAACAGCACGAACAGCGCCATCGCCACGAAATGCAGGGTTCGCGCCGACTGCCGTCCGCCGACGAAATCCATCCACCAGCCGAGGACGCCGGCCATCTGCGGCGACATCGACAGCCCGGTGATGACGATCAACGGCGGCAATCCGAAGATCACGAACAGATAGGTGAGTTTCTGCAGCGGGTTATAGCGGGCAGCGTCATCGCCAACCGGATGACGGAAGCGGAGGTGATCGATGATTGATTTGGGGATCTCACGCCAGTCGCGGCGCTGCATGGCGAGATCGCGACTGAGATGCCGGCTTGCGATCGACCACAGCAGGAAAGACACGCCGTTGATGACCCATGCCCATGCGAAGAAGAAATGCCAGCGGCGTGCGACAGCGAGCCCGCCCATACCCGGGCTCGGGATGATGGCCCACGACGGGAATCCAAGCCGCATCGGCGCAGCATCGCTTCGCGGACGCGACACGCCGAGCACACCGGTCGTATCGAAGCTGGCATCTCCCACACGCGTGACACCGCGAAGTTCCCCGTCAGCATCCCGCACGGCCTGGGTCGCGAACAGCGGCGTTTCGAAATGCGAGACATCGCCCCAATACAGCGCCGCATGCGCGTTGTAGATGCGCAGGCCGCTACCGACCAGCGCCAGCATGCAGAGCAGATTGATCCAGTGCATCGCCCGTAGCGGCCACCGATGCCTGAGAATGGTTCGCCACTCGTACTGCGGGGAAGCTGTCGACGCGGGTACTGATGCCATTGTGATGTCCCCCTCCTGCCCTGTGCGGAGACTATCCCCGCCCATCCACGGCAGCAACAGGAGGCAGCAACAGCGGCAACGGGTGTGCGTCATCCTCAGCGTCCTGCTGCAATCGTGTCGTCCTCACTCCTGATCAAAGCGGCTGCGGGTAGTGACGCCCGTCCCTCACCGGACGAAAGCACTCGGCTTCACTGAAAAAAGCTGCGTCCTGCCCGGGATACCAGCCAGGAATACCCGCCAGCGGCAGTGGGCGCAGTTCGAGCGGGTCGTTCAATACGCGACCATCGGCGATCGCAGCGAACACCTGCGCCAAGCAGCTGTCCGCATCGAGATCACCCCGTATCACCAAACATTTCGCAACAAGCAGCAGATCGGGCATCAGGGCGTGTTCCAGCAGCGCATGGCCGATCACGGCAACGATGCGGATATCGCCGGACTGCCACGACGCCGCGTGATGATGGAACAACGCACCCCAGTCGTGCCGATCCCACAGCTCAAGCAGTGCGGGATCACGAATACAGATGATCGCGCCGGCTTCGTCAAACTGTGTCAGGGCATATTGCGCCCGGTTGCGCTGCGATGTCCCCATCGCGGCGATATGCGCGAGTTGCCGCGCATTGAGCGCCTGTTTGATCTGCGGATGTCGGCACCAGATCATCGCGTTGAACAGGTCGTGCCAGTTCTCCGCACGGGTCGCGATGGCGCCATGTTCGGCGATCCGCGTTTCGTAGTGCTGACCGTCGTTCAACAGAGTTTGATCCTGAGCGACGAAGCGCGTGCCGACGATGGGCATCGCCGCGTTCAGCGTCTGCAAGCTCGGCCAATCCGGCGATGTCAGCCAATCGCCGAAAACAGAAACGTCGCCATAGACAGGATGCGCGAAGCACGCGCGATCCACTTCGCTGCGCGACGGCGCGATGAAACGACGTTTCGCCATGCCGGTCAGCGCAGGTCAGTCGTCGATGCGCACTTCACCGTAGAGATCGTGTTCGTCGCTGCCCATGATTTCGACATCGACGAACTGCCCGGGGCGCAGACCCGCTTCCAGACCGTTCTGGATCTGCACCAGGCCGTCAATCTCCGGCGCATCGGCCATCGAGCGTGCGATCGCGAGATCGCCGTCGACCACATCGACCAGACAGCGCTGCACCGATCCGACCTTGTCAGCGAGCTTCGCTTCGGAAATCTCGGCCTGGCGTTCCATGAAACGCGCGAGGCGCTCCTGCTTCACGTCTTCCGGCACCGGGTCGGGCAATGCATTCGCGGCCGCGCCTTCCACCGGCGAATAGGCGAAGGCGCCGACGCGGTCGAGCTGCGCTTCATCGAGGAAATCGAGCAGCTCCTCGAACTCGGCGTCGGTTTCACCGGGGAACCCGACGATGAAGGTGCTGCGGATGGTGATGTCCGGCGCGATGTCGCGCCAGCGCTGGATGCGTTCAAGGGTCTTGTCGACCGCGCCCGGGCGTTTCATCAGCTTCAACACGCGTGGACTGGCGTGCTGGAACGGGATATCCAGATACGGCAGCAGTTTGCCTTCCGCCATCAGCGGAATGATGTCGTCCACATGCGGATACGGGTAGACATAATGCAGACGCGTCCACAGGCCGAGTTCCGACAGACCTTCGCACAGCGCTTTCATCCGCGTCTGGTACTGCTTGCCGTGCCAGGTGCGTTCGGCATATTTCACGTCGACGCCGTACGCGCTGGTGTCCTGCGAGATGACCAGCAGTTCCTTCACGCCGCCCATCGCCAGTTTTTCAGCTTCGCGCAGCACGTCGTCGATCGGACGCGAGACCAGATCGCCGCGCATCGACGGGATGATGCAGAAACTGCAGCGGTGGTTGCAGCCTTCGGAAATCTTCAGATAGGCGTAATGCTTCGGCGTGAGCTTGATGCCGATGTCGTTCTCGTCGACTTTGCGCGGCACCAGATCGGTGAACGGGTTGTGTTGCGGCGGCAGCGCCTTGTACACCGCTTCCATCACGCTCTTGTAATCCTGCGGACCGGTGATCGCCAGCACGTCCGGATGCGCTTCGCGGATCTGCTCCGGGCGCTTGCCGAGACAGCCGGTGACGATGACCTTGCCGTTCTCGGCCATCGCTTCGCCGATGGCGTCCAGCGATTCGGTCACCGCCGAATCGATGAAGCCGCAGGTGTTGACCACCACCACATCGGCATCGTCGTAGGTCTGGACAATGTCGTAACCCTCGACGCGGAGCTGGGTGAGTATCCGTTCGGAATCGACCAGCGCCTTGGGGCAGCCAAGGCTGACGAATCCGACCTTGCGGCCGTTGGAGGAGGTGTCGGGCAGAGACATGGGCGGAATCCGGATAAGCGCGATGCGGGAGCCGCGACGGGCTCCACGCTTGGAAAACAGGGCGCGCAGTATACCGCCCTCCCCCGCGCTGCCCTCGGTACAGCAGCGGCGTTAGGATGGGGCCCTCTCCCACAGCGAGATGCCCCATGGGTGAATGGATCCCTTTGACGACGCCGGCGGGCCCGATCCGTGGATGGCTGGCACGACCGGAGCAGCCACCGCTCGGCGCGGTGGTCGTCGTTCAGGAAATTTTCGGTGTGAACCCGCATATCCGCCGCGTCGCCGACCAGTTCGCGCAGGCGGGCTTCACCGCGCTGGCACCGTCGCTGTTCGACCCGGTGCAGCCCAAGGTTTCGCTGGCTTACGACGAAACCGGCGTGGCCCTCGGCCGCGACTACGCCGCGAGCCTCGGTTTCGAACATGCGCTGCAGATCGTCTCTGCGTCCGCGCGATGGCTGCGCGAGTCGGGACATCGCGTCGGCGTGGTCGGCTTCTGCTGGGGTGGCACCGTGGCGATGCTCGCCAACACCCGTCAGGGTTTGGCCTCGGTCACCTATTACGGCGGACGCAGCGTGCCGTTCCTGAACGAGCCGGCGCGCGCGCCGATGCTGTTCCATTTCGGCGAACAGGATCCCCTCATCCCGCCCGACGACGTGCAGAAACACCGCGACTACCACCCCGATGCGATCGTCCACACCTACCCGGCCGGCCACGGTTTCAACTGCGACGAGCGCCACGACTACGCAGCCGAATCCGCCGCATTGGCCTGGGAGCGCACCACCGCTTTCCTCACGGAGCATCTGCGATGAACCGCCATTCGCACCACGACACCCACGGTTGGCATCTGCATCCGCAGCTCGCCGACGACACCCATCCGCTGGCGCAGTTCAAATTCTGCGAATTGCGACTCATGGACGACGCCAACCACCCGTGGCTGATCCTGGTGCCTCGGGTGGAGAACGCGGTCGAAGTCATCGATCTCGATGCCTCGCAGCAGGCGCTGCTGATGCGGGAGATCGACCGCACCAGCCGCGCACTGCAGGCGGCAGTCAAGCCGCACAAACTCAATGTGGCCGCGCTCGGCAACACGGTCCCGCAGCTGCATGTGCATGTGATCGCGCGCTTCCACGACGATATCGCCTGGCCGCGACCGGTCTGGGGCACTGCCAGCGCGCAGCCGTATTCTCCCGAATTGCTGATCGCACGCGTCGAAGTGCTGCGTGCCGCGCTGAGCGCATGACCCCTGCGCATTTCGAAGCGCTTGCAGAAGATGCCTGGCTGATCCATGTCGGCACGCAGGCGGACCACGCCACCAACGCGCACGTCCATGCGCTTGCCGCGCGCATCCGCATGCACTCGCCGGCATGGCTGCGCGACCTCGTGCCGGCCTACACGAGTCTCGGCGTCTTTTTCGACACGGATGCGATCGATGCCGATCGCGCACGGGCGTGGCTGGATGCGCAATGCGAGGGCGACTTCGAAACGACAGCTGTGCAAAACGCACGTCCCGTCGAGATCCCGGTCTGTTACGGCGGCGCCTTCGGCGAAGATCTCGACGCAGCGGCGGCTGAACTCGGTCTCGCAAGCGCGGAGCTGATCGCGCGCCACAGCGCAGCAACCTACACAGTGGCGATGATCGGCTTCGCACCGGGCTTTCCCTATCTGATCGGGCTCGACCCCGCACTGGCGCTGCCGCGATTGGCGACGCCGCGCACCCGTGTCCCTGCAGGCAGCGTCGCCATCGGCGGCGCCCAGACC
>JBGSID010000010.1:0-1929 GCA_041751895.1 Lysobacteraceae bacterium
CATCGCGATGAGCCGCGTCCGTCGCCCCTGGTTGTTCCCGGCGAGCGTGTTCGTGGCGCTGCTGCTCGGTCTGGTGCCGCTGCCGGCGGCGTTGCAGCCGCTGCGGCCTTACTGGCTGGCGCTGGTGTTGGCCTATTGGCTGCTGGAAGATCACGACCGCGTTGGCCTGGGCTTGGCCTTTGTCATCGGGCTGGTTGCCGATATCGCTTTTGGCAGTGTGCTCGGGGAGCAGGCGTTGCGGCTGACGGTGATGACCTTCATCCTGCAGCGCTTCCGCCCGCAGTTGCGGTTTTTTCCGATGGCGCAGCAGGCGCTGGCCATCGGGGGCCTGCTGCTCAACGATCTGATCATCGTCACGGCGGCGCATTTCGTGCTCGGCCAGCCGATCCAGGGCTGGATGCACTGGTGGACGCCGCTGATCGGCGCGGCGCTGTGGCCGCCAGTGTTCGTGATGCTCGACGGCCTGCGCGTCGGCCGGAAACACTAGGCACGCCATCATGCGCCGTCGTTACATCAAGAACTCAGCACAGGAAGCCATGCAGTTCCGCGCCCGCGCGTTGCTCGGCTTCGTTGCGGTTGCGCTGGCGCTGTGCGGGCTCACGGCCTGGTACTTCAAACTTCAGGTGCTGGAACACACCGACTACGCCAAACGCTCGCAGGCCAACCGGGTCAAGCAGCGCCCTGAAGTCCCGGCACGCGGTCTGGTCTACGATCGCAAGGGGCGTGTTCTTGCCGACAATGTGCCGGCGTACCGTCTGGATGTCGTGCCGGGCGAGGCCGGCGATATCGACGCACTATTGGCATCGCTGTCGAAGATCATCGCACTCACGCCCGACGACATCGCGCGCTTCCAGGACACCCGTCGCGTCACCCGTAGTTTTCTGCCCGTGACCCTGCGTCTGCGTATCACCGACGAAGAGGCGGCAAGCTTCGCAGTCGATCGTTGGCGCTATCCCGGCGTCGAGCTGGTGCCCTATCTCACCCGGCGTTACCCGTATGGCGACCTGTTCGGACACGTGATCGGCTATGTCGGCCGGGTCGACAAGCGGGACATCGAAAAGCTCGGCGAAGGTACTGCCGCCTTCAGTCATACAGGCAAGTCGGGTATCGAACGCTATTACGACGATATCCTGCGCGGCGAAATCGGCTACGAGCAGATCGAGACCAATGTCGATGGCCGGATCATCGGGAGTTTGGGGCGCATACCGGCGAAACCCGGCGTTGATCTGCGTCTGAGCATTGATGCCGATCTGCAGCGCGCCGCATCCATCGCGTTTGGTGATCTCACCGGTTCAGCGGTGGTGCTGGATCCGCGCAGCGGTGAAGTGTTGGCGATGGTCAGCTTGCCCACCTACGACCCCAATCTGTTCGTCAACGGCATTTCTCACGCGAATTACCGTCTGTTGATGGACGATCCGGCCAAACCCCTGTTCAATCGCAACGTGCTCGGCGGCGTCGCACCGGGCTCCACGCTCAAGCCATTGATCACGCTCGCCGGTCTCGACAGCGGCTTGCGCACGCCCGACGACAAGGTGCTGTCGACCGGCGAGTTCCGCATAGCCGGCCAGAAGCGCGGGTATCGCGATTCGCACGGCGGCGGCCACGGTTGGACCGACGCGCGCAAGGCGATCGGCGACTCGGTGAACACGTATTTCTACAAGTTGTCGCTGGACATGGGTATCCGCAAGTTCGATGAATACCTGTCGCTGTACGGTTTCGGTGCGCCTACCGGTATCGATCTTGCGGGCGAAACCGAAGGCATTCTGCCGTCGCCGGAGTGGAAGGCCAAACATGCGAAGAAGCAGGGGCCGTGGTATCTGGGCGATACCGTGATCTCCAGCATCGGCCAGGGGTTCTGGAAAGCGACGCCGCTGCAGTTGGCGCAAGGCACCGCCGCGCTCGCCGATGGCGGGATGCTGCGGCGTCCGC
>JBGSID010000011.1:0-9733 GCA_041751895.1 Lysobacteraceae bacterium
TCGATCCCACGCGCTGGCGCACACGTCCGTTTCGCGGCCCGCACCACACCGCGAGCGCAGTGGCTCTGGTCGGCGGCGGCGCCGAACCTCGCCCCGGTGAAATCTCGCTCGCGCACAACGGTGTTTTGTTTCTCGACGAATTGCCCGAGTGGGATCGTCGCGCGCTGGAAGTGCTGCGCGAGCCGCTGGAATCCGGCGTAGTCACGATCTCCCGCGCAGCGCGTCAAAGTGAATTCCCCGCCCGTTTTCAACTGGTTGCAGCGATGAATCCGTGCCCCTGCGGCTGGGCAGGCGATCCTTCGGGGCGATGCCGCTGTCACCCCGAAGCAATCCAGCGTTATCGCGGGAAGATTTCTGGGCCGCTGCTCGAACGCATCGATCTGCACGTCGAAGTGCCGCGACTGCCGCCAGCTGAATTGCGGCCCGATGCCCCACCCGGTGAATGCAGCGACGTCGTTCGCGCACGCGTCATTCGTGCACGCGAAGTGCAACGGCAACGCGCCGGACGCTGCAACGCGCATCTCGATCAATCGGAGACGAATGCAGTGTGCCGGCTCGCACCTGACGATCAGGCGATGCTGGAGAACGCCATCGATCTGCTGCAATTGTCCGCGCGATCAATGCATCGCATCCTGCGGGTAGCGCGCACCATCGCCGACCTCGCCGGCAGCACCGACATCCTAGGCCCACACGTGGCAGAAGCCATCGGCTATCGTCGTGGGGAGCGGGCGGTGCAGACTCCGTTGCGTTGAACCATCACGACACCGTCTACGCTGGTACTCGCGATGTCATCGTGCGATCGTCCATCGTTGACGAAACCGGAGTCTCTCCCATGGCCTCAGCGCACGGCGGCTGTCTTTGTGGCGATATCCGCTTCACGGTGGATTGGCCCAGCAAATGGGTGGCGCATTGTCATTGCACTCTATGCCAACGCGCGCACGGTGCCGCGTTCGTCACCTGGTTCGGTATGGCGAGCACACAGGCCCGGATCGAAGATCCGGCGGGCTCGCTCCGCTGGTATCTGTCATCGCCCGGTGCCGAGCGTGGCTTCTGCTCACGCTGCGGCAGCTCGTTGTTCTTCCGTTCCGAGCGCTGGCCCGGCGAGCTGCATCTCGCGCTGGCGAACCTCGAAGGCGATGCCGACCGCGCGCCGATGGCGCATGTCTTCTGGGATACGCATGTGAGCTGGGCCATGATCAGCCCGGGCGACGGCTTGCCTCGAAAGACCGCGACGGAAACTGACTGATCTCCGCTCTACACTGCCCCGCACGTAGCGTCCACGAGCGCGCCAAAAGTACCGCAAAACGTCGACACTGCGGTCAGGCCATGCCGACAATGTTATGAATTCACCGACGTGGAGACCTGCTCGTCATTCGCGCCTGCACGGACCCGAATCCTGGGTGGCGCATCCCTGCACTTGACCAACCTGTGACCGGGTTCTTTCGGCCGTTCAACGCCTACCGTGTACCGACCATGTGATAACACGGCTTCTGCAGCGACCCGTTGCCCGGACAAAACGGCCGGGCGATGCCTGACCCGGGCGCTGCGATCAATCGCCGCAATCTCGGATCGAGACGACCAGACGAAATCAGTTCGTCGTGCGGATACCATCGCGCTGCGCAGCCTCACGCATCTGACGGCGCTGGCCGACACTCATGCATTTGCTCTGCGGCATATTGCTGCCGACCACCTTGACTCGCTCACAGATCATGCGGTCGTCGTCGGCCTTGGCCAGCATTGCGTTCACCGACTCCAGTGCGTTCACGAGATTCACTTTTTCTTCTTCGTCGAGCTCACTGATCGCGGCTTTTCCTTCGAGAATCGCGTAGATCGCCTTCTGCTGATTCAGGATCGCTTTCCGGTCGTCTTCGTTGTAGTCCTTGTATTTGCCCTGCTTTTTCTCCAGACCCGTCTTGATGCCGTCCTGCGCGCTGCGGATTTCGGCAGGCGAGGAATCGATCGTGATCGTGCTCTGGGCGAAAACGGGAGACACAAATGCGGAGAGAACAAGCATGGCTGCGAAGAAATACTTTTGCATGTGGGGAGTCGAGTCTGTTTGGTGAGTCTTTATTTGAGCACAGATGGAGAAGCCCACGCCCATGACCGAGGTCATGGACATGGGCTTTATTTCACCTCAAACCTGAACAACAGGCGTGGGAACCAATCCCGCGCCCGTGGCGTCATTTCGTCGTCAAGCCGCTGCTGCAGGCGCCACCTCGAACTGCTCTTCTTCCGTCGAGCCCTTCAACGCAACCGTCGAGGACTGTCCGCCCTGAATGGTCTGAGTGACACTGTCGAAATAACCGGTGCCGACTTCGCGCTGGTGCTTCACTGCGGTGAAACCGCGATCGGCGGCGGCGAATTCAGCTTCCTGAAGTTCGACAAAGGCGCTCATCTGCCGGCGGGCATAACCGTAGGCCAGATTGAACATCGAATAGTTCAGGGCGTGGAAGCCTGCGAGGGTGATGAACTGGAACTTGTAACCGTAGCTCGCGATTTCCTTCTGGAACTTGGCGATGGTGGCGTCGTCCAGATTCTTCTTCCAGTTGAAGCTCGGCGAACAGTTGTAGGCCAGCAGCTTGCCCGGGAACTTCGCGTGGATGGCTTCGGCGAACTTGCGCGCGAATTCCAGATCCGGCTTGCCGGTTTCGCACCACACCAGATCGGCGTACGGCGCGTAGGCAAGACCGCGGCTGATCGCCTGGTCGAGACCGTTGTTGGTCTTGTAGAAACCTTCCATCGTGCGCTCGCCGGTGCAGAACGGCAGGTCGTTGGCATCGACATCGCTGGTCAGCAGATCAGCGGCTTCGGCGTCGGTCCGGGCGACGATCAGCGTCGGCACGCCCATCACGTCGGCGGCGAGACGCGCGGCGACCAGCTTGTCGACGGCCTCGCGGGTCGGCACCAGCACTTTGCCGCCCATGTGGCCGCACTTCTTGACGCTGGCGAGCTGGTCTTCGAAATGCACGCCAGCGGCGCCGGCTTCAATCATCGCCTTCATCAGCTCGAACGCGTTGAGCACACCGCCGAATCCGGCTTCGGCATCGGCCACGATCGGCTGCATGAAATCGATGTCGCCCACGCCTTCCGCGCACTGGATCTGATCAGCACGCAGCAGGGTGTTGTTGATGCGCTTGACCACCTGCGGCACTGAGTTGGCCGGGTACAGCGACTGATCGGGATACATCTCACCGGCGATGTTGGCGTCCGCCGCGACCTGCCAGCCGCTGAGATAGATCGCCTTCAGGCCGGCTTTGACCTGCTGCATCGCCTGGTTGCCGGTCATCGCGCCCAGCGCGTTGACGAAGTCCTCGGTCTGCAGCGACTTCCAGAGTTTTTCCGCACCGATCTTCGCGATCGAATGCTCCACCGGCACGGTGCCGCGCAGGCGCACGACTTCTTCGGCGGAATACGGGCGGGTGATCCCGGCCCAGCGCGGGTTGTTGGTCCAGTCCAGCTTCAGCTGTTCGGCGGTGGGGAGCGTGTTCTTCATGGCGGTGTTCCTGTGGGGACGTTCGTGTTTCTTTTGTGGGAGCGACGGAAGTCGCGAAGGCTTTTGTGGGAATTCCAATCGCGACTTCCGTCGCTCCCACATGAGGCAACCGATCAATCGAGGCGTTCGTAGGCCGGCAACGTGAGGAAATCTGCGAGCGTATTGCTGTGGGTGAGATCCGAAAGCAGTGCGATCGCGTCGTCGACACATGCGGCACCGGCAACCGAGCGATCGCCCGCCAGCTTCGACGGCAGCCCGATCAACGCACGCTCCAGCAGCGCGAAATCCACCGGCGTGCCGTCGGCGAGATGCAGCGATCCGTTATGCAGCCATTGCCACAGCTGCGCGCGCGAGATCTCGGCGGTGGCGGCGTCTTCCATCATGCCGTGGATCGGCACGCAGCCATTGCCCGCAAGCCATGCGGCGAGATAGCGCACGCAGACTTCGACATTGCCGTAGAAACCGGCGGTGGTGATCGTACCCAGCGACGGTTTCAGCAGATCTTCGGCGGTGACATTGACGTCTTCGCGACGCACCTCGTGCTGGTGCGGGCCCGGCATGTGCGTATCGAAGATGCCGCGTGCCAGCGCGATCATCCCCGGATGCGCGACCCAGGTGCCGTCGTGGCCGGCGGTCGCTTCACGCAACTTGTCGGCTTCGACGCGCGCGAACGCAGCGGCGTTGGCTTCGGCATCACGCGGGTTGGGAATCTGCGCGGCCATGCCGCCCATCGCATGCGCGCCGCGCTTGTGACAGGTCTGGATCAGCAGTTCCGAATACGCCTTGAGGAACGGCTGGGTCATCGTCACCTGACCGCGTTCCGGCAACACCCGGTCGCGATGCGCGCGCAGCGTCTTGATGTAGGAAAAGATGTAGTCCCAGCGGCCGCAGTTCAGGCCGACGATGCGGCTGCGCAGCGCGTACAGGATCTCGTCCATCTCGAACGCCGCCGGCAGCGTTTCGATCAGCACCGTCACCTTCATCGCGCCCTGCGGAAGATTGAGCTGCGCTTCGATCTCGTCCAGCACCGCGTTCCACAGCGCCGCTTCTTCCATGCACTGCAGTTTCGGCAGGTAGAAATACGGGCCGCGATCCTTCGCGGTGAGCGCACTGGCGTTGTGGAAAGCGAACAGACCAAGGTCGAACAGGCTGGCGCTCATCCGCGCGCCATCGATGCGCACGTGCTTCTCGTCCAGATGCCAACCGCGCGGGCGGACCAGCAGCACGGCGCGCTCGGATTCGGGCTTCAGCGCATAGGCCTTGCCATTCCCCTCGAATGTCAGCGTCCCGGCGACGGCGTCGCGCATCGCCTGCTGTCCCTGGATCAGGTTGGCCCAGGTCGGCGAGGTGGAATCCTCGAAGTCGGCCATGTAGCAGTTGGCGCCGGAGTTGAGGGCGTTGATGACCATCTTCGGATCGACGGGGCCGGTGATCTCCACCCGGCGGTCGAGCAATGCGGCCGGGATCGGTGAGACCTGCCAGTCACCCTCGCGGATCTCGCGGGTGTCGTCGCGGAACGCCGGCAGCGCGCCGGCGTCGAATTCGGACTGTCGGGCCTGGCGAGCCGCCAGGCACAACTGGCGCTGGGGCTCGAAGAGGCGATGCAGGCGAGTGAGGAAGGCCAGCGCATCCTGCGTCAGCAGGACTTCCTGCCCGGGCACAGCACCTGTCACCTCGATTCCTGAGGCCTCAACGTGGGGTTTGAGGACGGCGGACATGGATAACTCCATTGCATCGTGTGGAACTCCACCATCCGCCTCAGTACAGTATTTGACAACTGAGTTTTTTCAATAGCAAATATAAGCTCAGCTTATAAGTAATTGAATCAATGGCCTCGGACACCCCCAGCACGCCGCGTTTTGCCTATAAAGCCGACCGGTTGAAGCCGCTGCGGGCCTTCTGCCAGGTCACGCGACTGGGTTCGGTGTCGCGCGCGGCCGGGGCGCTGTACGTCAGCCAGCCTGCAATCACCCTGCAATTGCAGGCGCTGGAGCGGGAACTGGGCGTCAGACTGTTCGAGCGCGTGGGCCGGCGCCTCACGCCCACCCGCGAGGGCGAGGCCCTGTACGAACTCGCCCGGCCCTTGGTGGAAGGCATCGATGGCCTGCCGGCCGCGTTCCGTGAACAGATCAAGGGCCTGGATGCCGGCGAACTGCATGTCGCCGCAGGCAGCTCCACCATCCTCTATCTGCTGCCCAAGATCGTTGAGGCCTACCGCCAGAAGCATCCGGAGGTCCGACTGATCCTGCACAACGTCACCGGCGCCGGCGGCCTCGACCTGCTCCGCTCCGATGGCGTGGATCTGGCCGTGGGCTCGATGCTCGACGCCCCCGGCGACCTCGACTACGCCCCGGTCTACCGCTTCGAGCCGATGCTCATCACCACCCCCAACCACCCGCTGGCCGGCAAAGCCGAGCTCAAGCTCGAAGACCTCTCGCCCTACGGCCTGATCCTGCCGCCGCAGCGCCTCACCACCTATCGACTGGTCGACCTGGTGTTCCAGCAGAACCGCGTGCCCTACACCGTCGCCCTCGAAGTCGGCGGCTGGGAAGTCATCAAGCAATACGTCGCGATGGGCCTGGGCATCAGCATCGTCACCGCCATCTGCCTCACCGACGCCGACCGCACCCGCCTCGCCGCGCGATCGCTGGCGAAATACTTCCCATCACGGAGTTATGGCGTGGTGGTACGGAAAGGGAAATATCTGTCGCAGCAGGCGCGGGATTTCATCGAGTTGATCCAGCCGCAGATGTTGATGCAGCGGGAATATGATGAGACGGGGCCTTCGGGGAGGTGACGGGCTCCCTCGATATGTTCAAATCACCGGAATTTGTAGGGTGGCGGTGAGCGCAGCGAACCCCACCCTACGCGCCAAGCGCTGCCTGACTGATGCCGACCGCAACCGCCTCGCCGCAAGATCGCTGGCGAAATAATTCCCGTCGCGGAGATATGGCGTGGCGGTGAGGAAGGAGAAATATCTGTCACAGCAGGCGCGGGATTTCATCGATTTGATTCAGCCGCAGATATTGGCGGTGCGGAAATATGATGAGACTGCGCCATCGGGGAGGTGAGAAAAACCTGTTAGATCTGACAGTATTCAATCGAATTTCGTAAAAATATTATGCTTTAGTTATATGAGTGCACACACTGTCTGTCTTGCGCTAAATTCATAGGAGATGGGTTTGGCCAATGATCTCCGAAAGGTTGAGCAAGACCAGCTCTTCTGAAATTTATCGCAAAAAAATATAATAAACCCCCAATCCGAGGCATCGAAAGCCCATGTTATCGAAGGCAACCAATATCATGGCACTGCTAGCAATAGTTATCGCTCCTTTATGTTCAATTCTTCTGCCAGATAGCATTGCCAATCGGCTTATAGCGGCAAATGTCGAACTGAAGGATGCAGTTCTGCTAAGCAGCATTGCGTTGCTTGCGGCCATCATATATTCGACGCAAGTGTTGCGTATCGCCGGAAGGTGGCTTGCTCCAACACCTTTCTATCGGCGGATCGATTTTAATTACATCTATTTAATAGATGGCACCGTCATTACAAGAAACGGATATGACTATGTCAATGGTTGGCGACAGAGCGATGAGCTCCCGCGCGAAGACCTGATTTGGCATAAAAAGATCACCAAGAGCGATCTGTTTTACAGATTTTACGAACGTGGTAGGCTGCGAGACAGAAGTATGAGCTCTGGGGCGAGGACTACTATAGATGTCATTCCTCGTGAAAAAGGTCAGCCGAGTAGAGATCACCGCTATTCTTGGGTGCCAAACGTTCAGCCAGGTCTTGGGATTAAGGAAAGCATCTCCTTCGTCGTGGAAATCATGTCACTGAAGACCGAGACTGCAGCTTTTCATCTCGGAACAAAGCTTGGGTTTGGCGTTAATATTCCGACCGTAAGGGCATGCCTGAAGGCGCATGCGCCATTCGGGTACCGCTTTGTACTACTCAACCCAGAATTAACTGTCCGGCGTTCCGACACTCTCGAAGAGGTTGCTGTGACACCTGCTCGACTAGCAATGCCAATCGTATCTGCAGATGGATCTCTCCTTACATTGGAGGTCAGACGCCCGATGTTGAACAGAAGATATTGGGTTCACTACCGTTTTGAGGTTGTTGAGAGGTCAGCTTGAAACACTTCCAGTGCACTATGTGCGGCGCTTGTTGCACCAACCTAGGGCCTGATCAGTCAGTCTTGCTTCAAAAGGAAGATATTGAAGCGATCGCACGCGTCGAGAAATCAACTTTCGAACATACCGTGGCGCAATACTGCGAAATTAACCACAATCTATCCACTCGCGCTGGAACAATAATTTTACAGCTTAAAAATTTCGATGGGCGTTGTGTTTTCTTGGGTAATAACAACAAATGCTCAATCCATAACTACAAGCCTACACAGTGCAGAATAGGCCCCGAGCGATTCTTGCCGGGCGCCATGAGCAAGGACTATGAATGCATGGTCGGCGTCGAGATACTGGAAAACGACGATCAAACTGAGCAGTTCTTTTCAAAACTAATGGAGATTTGATATGCCGAGTGGTCCAGCAATCAATATGGGCATTGCTATCGAAAACGAGCTCAAAAAGCAGCTCGCTCGTGCTCTGGAAGTAGCAAGCGCCAAGGAATCAGATCAGGAACATAATCCGGTTGTCGAACAGTGGCAGGAGACAAACTGAACGAGGGCGCTCGACTGTGCAATTCCTGCAGAAGCTCAGCACTGAGCAACTCTCTACCGCACGAGTAGCAATCGATATGTATGGCTTCTGCCAACTACACGGCGCTCTCGATGCAAAGGGCCATCAAGTGCTTCTCAACGAAGCGAATCTGGAGTTCGACGGCTGCTGTTTCTCACAGAGCAGATCAGCCATCGCTTACGAAGCCTTTCTAGCCGACTTGGGGCCGGGAGCTGATTCCTATTTACGATCGCGCGCGGTCCTTATATTGCTGAAAAAACTATTTGGTCGACAATATATGCCGGTCCCCAGCAAGAGCTGCTTCACTTACTACTTTGGCGGCGGGCACTTGGCTCCTCACCTCGATGATATTCCGGGTGAACATGCCGTTTCAATGCTTACCTACCTCATTGTCGATTCCAAAGCGACCGGTGCTGAACGTCCCGCGCTGGACGTTTACTCACGCGGCTCCATCCTGCCAGGAAAACGTCGGGCACGAATCTGGACTTCTTCTGCGTCCGTAGTCTTGGGCTACGGCGCCGAAGTTTGGCATGGCCGCCCCCCTCTTCGCTCAGAAGAAATTGTTGTAATGATCAATGGCTCGTATTGCTTAGACCGCAGAACAGGCTTTAACCCGTAACCCGTAGGGCGGGTCTCGCACCCGCCTACTGAACCGGAGCACGGCCTCTCCAAAGTCGCACCACTTTCTGAAGCACAGCCGCGACTTCACATGCGGCGGGTGCAAGACCCGCCCTACGGCATCGCGTGGTGTGTGCGTTCGCGAGTGGATGGCTGCCGAGCCGCATCTTCCGGTTCGCCGGGCACGTATCATCCCCACCATGTCTACACCACTCCGCACCCTCACCGCTCCCGCCACAGCACGCATCCGTGCGTGGGTACTCGATGTGTTCCCGCGCGGACACGGCGGGATCGATTACGACGCGCCTGCGGGCGATGCGGGGCTGTTCGGGCCGGACAGCGTGACATGGCGGATCCATTCGGATTTTCCGGGCATGCTGTCCGGCGGGCTATGCGCGCTGATGCTGCAGACCCTGCATCCGCGTGCGATTGCAGGCGTATGGGATCACTCGAATTTCCGTGAGGATCTGGTCGGGCGACTGCGTCGCACCACCGATTTCGTCGCCGGCACCACCTACGCGGGCCGCGATGAGGCCGAGCGCCTGATCGCACGTGTGCGTGCGATCCATTCTCGCGTGCAGGGCACAACGGCGGACGGCACCCCGTATCACGCCGATGATCCCGCGCTGTTGACGTGGGTACACGTGACCGAGAGCTACGGTTTTCTGCAGGGCTATCGCCGCTACTGTCGCGCGGTGCCGACGGCGCTGGCCGACGCGTACTACGCCGAGGTTGCCTGCGTGGCCGAAGCGCTGGGCGCGCGCGATGTGCCTGTGCGCGAAGCGGATGTCACCGCTTATTTCGCATCTGTGCGCGACACGCTGCGCTACGACGAACGCTCGCGCGAAGTGTTAGCCGTGCTGTCGCGCATGCGCCTGCCGGTGCCAATGGCGGGGCTGTCGCGCGATGTGTTCCTCGGCG
>JBGSID010000012.1:0-25971 GCA_041751895.1 Lysobacteraceae bacterium
TCGGCGACCTGTCTCTGCGCGCTGCTGCCGCTGCTGGCACTCTCGGCGGCGCTGCTATGGCTGGCCGAGCACGCTTGGCTCGCACTGGCACGACTGAGACGCACATGATGGCGATGTCGATCTGGCTGGTCGGCACCTGCGTATGGCTGATGCTGTGGCTCGTGCTGATCGCAACGAAGCTCGCGGAACGGCAGACGTCCAACGCAACCGCAACTCCCTACACGCTTTTCGACCATGGAAATCACGACCGATGACTCTGCATGTTATCCGCTGCATTTTGCCTGCAGCACTCGTCGTCTGTGTCACCACGCTGGGGGCCTGCGTACCTGCCGGCTCCCAGCGCGTCGGCGATCTGCAGATCGATGAACCCTGGGCGCGCGCCACGCCCGCAGGAGGTTCGGTGTCCGCCGGTTTTCTCGTGGTGCGCAACCTCGGCAATCGCAACGATCGGCTGGTGTCGGTTTCGAGTTCTGCGGTGGCACGGGTCGAGATCCACGAAGCGCGCAATGAGCACGGCATGATGAAGATGCGGCCGCTACCCGACGGAATGGACATTCCAGCCGGTGCCGAAGTCTCACTGCAGCCGGGCGGCTACCATCTGATGATTTTGGAACCCAGACAACCGTTCGTGGGCGGCGATGTCGTGGTCGCGACGCTGCACTTCCAGCAGGCAGGGGATGTCGAAGTGGCCTTCCGGGTCCGTGGCGCAGGCGCCGCTGCGGAGCGCGCGCATCACCACTGAATGAGAACAACGCTGATTGCCCCGCGACTATTGGGAACGCTCCCGCACCGGTCGCTTCGCAAGACGGCGCTGTAGCGTCCTGCGATCAACACCGAGCACACGCGCAGCTGCGGACACGTTGCCGCCACAATCAACCAGTACGCGCTGCAGATGCTCCCAGCCAAGCCGACGCAACGTCGGTACCGTCTCGACAACAGGCGCGGGCATTTCATCGCCCGGCGCAACCTCGAAAGCACGCAACAAGATCTCGATATCGAACGGCTTCGGCACGTAGTTCCAGGCACCGCGACGGATCGCGTCGACTGCGGTCGCAATGCTGGCATAGCCTGTGGCCAGCACGATGCGTGCATCGGGGCAAGCAATCTGCAGCGCCCGGATCAAATGCAGGCCGTTGTCATCGCCAAGGCGAAGATCCAGCAGGATGCGATCCGGCCGCTGCGCGGGAGAACAGTCGGAGAGCGTGCGCAGTGCGGATTCGGCATCATGCACCATCTCCACGTGCATGCCGCGGCGCAGCAGATGCCGCGACAGGATCTGGCAGAACGCCAGGTCATCGTCGACCAGCAGCATGCGCAACGCGATGCTCATGCACCCACCACGATCAGCGGCAGTCCGACTTCAGTCACCGAACCGCCGCCGTCGCGCGCGTATCGCCGCACCTGGCCGTGCGCACGCTCGATGCTGGCGTTGGAGATCATCAGACCAAGGCCAAGCCCCGGACTGTCGTTGCCACTGCGCTCATGCAGGTCGCTGTCGTTCGCGAAGCCTGGGCCACGATCCGAAATCCGCACCTGCAACCACAGATCACTCACGACGACAGCGATCTGCACGCCCGCATCACTGTCGCACGCCGCATTGGCATCGGCTGCATTGTTGAAGAGATTGATCAGCGCCTGCGGCAACATGGCGTCGACCCAAAGATGGCGTTCACCGGAATTGTCGCCGAATTCGAGTTCGACAACGACACTGGGGCGTAGCAACCTCCAGCGCTCGACGCACGCTGAAACGAATGCACTCGCGGGTTGCGGCATGGGTTCGTCCGCCACGCTACGCCGCGCGATGTCGGCAAGCGTACGGACATGTTGGCGGCAATGCGCCAACTGCGCGCGCATCAGATTGAAATCGTCTTCATCCGGGACATCGCCACTCACCGACCAGTCATCGATCAACAGACCCATCGTGGTGATTGGCGTATTCAATTCATGTGCGGTACCGGCCGCCAGCGAACCCAATGCGAGAATCGATTCATCACGGAGCGCACGCTCCCGTGTCTGCGACAACGCTTGCCGCTGCGCCTTGACCACCACCATGAAACGGCCAAGAACACCCGCCATGATCGCTACTGCAAACAGGAAATTGATCCACATGCCGATGACATGCAGCTCGAAATCGCGGCCATGAATGGTTGGCAGCGGCATATGCCAACGCATCAGTGCGGTATACAGCACGACAGAGAGTAATGTCAGCATCAGCATCGGCACGATCTCGAGACCAACCGCAGCGATAGCGACAGGCACGAGGTACAGCGACACGAATGGATTCGCCGGCCCCCCCGCGAAATACAGCAATGCGGTCAATGCCAACATATCGACGAGCAATTGCTGCATCAACGCATGCGAACCTTCATCGCGGGTAAGCCACCAACGTGCATGAACCGCGAGATTGAAAACCAGCAACACAGCGGAAACGCAGAGCATGGGCGCTATCGGAATCCCGAGACCGAGGCGCAGCCCCACGAACAGCACAACCAGCATCTGACTGGTGACCGCAAGGTAACGCAGGTGGATCAGCAGAGGAAACATGGTGTGAAATCGTAGCGGAAAAAAATACTGGCTCGACATCTGCTCGGAGGATGCGCGAGAAACAGACCGTCGCGAATCGTTATAGACCGGGAACAGGCGCAGACCACATCAGCGACGATCCCTATCGAAATCGTGACTGCGGATGGAGTGCGCATGGACAAGCAAAAGACCTGACATCGGGCGTATATCCAAACAAAGACACGGATCGCCATCGGTCAATCATACGAAGCAAGCATGCCGCCCATGCTCAGGCACCGACCCGTCGCCGCACCGCATCGAAATCCCGCACCGGGCGTACTTCGATGCTGCCGAATTGGATCCACGGAAACTCGTGGGCGATCCGCACCGCATCCTCCATGCTGTCGGCTTCGATCAGATTGAAGCCGGCCAGTACTTCCTTGGTCTCGGCGAACGGGCCATCGATCACACGCGACACGCCTGCGCGTACGCGCACGGTGCGCGCCTGCGCGGGAGCTTCCAGTTGCTGCGAGCCCAGCAGGCAGCCGCTTTCGCGGAGTTCGTCGGCATGGGTGATGCAACCGTGCATCAGGCGGTCGTATTCCGCCTGCGGCAAGGATTCCATCAGTTCGGCATCGGTATAGACCAGCAGCAGATATTGCATCGCGACTCCTCGTGGCTGAATGCCCGCCTATGATGCCCGAGCAATGGCGAAAAAAAGTTTCGAGGCATGTCGAAAATCCACCGCCCCGTTCGTCGTACCGGACAGGAGCAGCCAAAACGCTGCCCCACCCCACCCGAACCGAGGTCGCAAACATGAAAGTCATGGTCATCGTGAAGGCCACCGCCGATTCAGAAGCCGGCGTGATGCCGGACCGGTCCCTGCTGACCGCCATGGCGGAGTTCAATGAAGCCTTGGCGAACGCGGGCGTTCTGCTGGCCGGCGAAGGGCTACGCCCCACGTCGCAGGGCGCCCGGATCGCCTTCGATGGCTCCCAGCGGCAGGTGATCGACGGCCCGTTCCCTGAAACCAGGGAGCTCATCGCCGGCTTCTGGCTGTGGCAGGTGCGCTCGCTGGAAGAAGCGATCGAATGGGGACGTCGTTGCCCGAATCCGCATCCGACCCCGTGCGAGATCGAGATCCGGCCATTGTTCGAAGCCGACGATTTCGGTGACGCCTACACCCCGGAACTCCGCGCGCTGGAAGAACGGTCGCGCGACCGATTGCAGCGCTGATGTTCTGCGGAATACCGTCCTCAAGCACTCCACATCAAAACCGCGCCTCTGCGCGTCGACACAGGACAAGCGATGGCGAACAATCTCTGGTTGAACCTGCCGGTGAGGGATCTTGCCATTGCCTCGGCGTTCTATGAGGCAATCGGTTTCACGGCACATCCCGGCCCCGGCAACACACCGACCTCCGCCAGTTTTCTGATCGGCCCGGAGAAAATCGTGCTGATGCTGTTCGTACGCGAGGTGTTCTCAGGGTTCACATGCAACCCAGTGCTCGACAGCAGCGCCGGCACCGAGGTGCTGTTCTCGCTCGGCGCCGAAAGCCGGCGACAAGTCGATGAATGGGCCCGGCGCGCGGTCGCGGCTGGCGGAACGATGTTCTCCGCACCTGCCGACGCGCATGGATACCTGTACGGATGCGGCGTCTGCGACCCCGATGGCCACCGCTGGAATGTGCTGTTCATGGATCCCGAGGAGATGTCGGAGACATGACCTCCAACTCCCACCCACCTTCAAACTCTCGATGGAGACCCGTATGCAACTCATCGCTTACCTGAATTTCAACGGCAATTGCCGTCCCGCCTTCGATTTTTATCGCGACATCTTCAAGGCCGTCATCACCATGCGCATGACCTATGGCGACTCGCCGATGCGCGACCAGATGCCAGCCGACAGCCATGGACTGATCATGCATACCCAACTGGAAGTCGACGGCGCGATCCTGATGGGCGCCGACGGCCCGCCACCACATGCGCCTGCCAATGAAGGCACCCGCATCAATATCGCCGTGGATACGCCGGAAGAAGCCGAGCGCATCTTTCATGCATTGTCGGCAGGCGGCGAAGTCCAGATACCACTTGAGGAAACCTTCTGGGCGCATCGATGGGCGTCGTTCAACGATCGCTACGGCAAGCCTTGGATGATCAACTGCCTCAAGGAGGCCTGAACCATGTCTCGACAGCTCTACATCAATCTTCCCGTCGACGATCTCGATCGTTCCATCGCCTTTTTCCGTGCGCTCGGCTTCGACTTCAATCCAAAATTCACCGATGAAAACGCCACATGTGTGGTGATTTCCGACCAGATCAACGTGATGCTGCTGGTCAGGCCCTTCTTCGCCGGATTCACACCGAAGCCGATCGCCGACGCACGCAGCACGACCGAAGTCCTGCTGGCGCTGTCATGCGATTCCCGGGCGGAGGTGGATGCACTGATCGCCAAAGCAGTGGCTGCTGGAGCAGCTACATCGATGGAATGCAGGGACCTCGGATTCATGTACCAGCACGACTTCGAAGACCTGGACGGACACCTGTGGGAAGTGTTCTGGATGGATGAAACAGCCATGCCACAGGCATGACGCGAGCCTGCAATCCAACAAACACCCTGGGAGAGATGACATGCCCTATGTCGATGGATTCGTACTTCCTGTACCGAGAAAAAACCTCGCCGCATACCGAAAAATGGCGAGGGCCGCCGGAAAGATCTGGAAATCGCACGGCGCACTCGACTATGTCGAATGCGTCGCCGATGACGTGAAGGCTGGAAAATCAACATCGTTCCCGCAGGCGGTGAAGCTGAAAGCCGACGAAGTCGTGGTGTTCTCGTGGATCACATACAAATCCCGCGCACACCGCGACAAGGTCAACACCCTGGTCATGGCCGACCCGTACTTCATGTCGATGGATCCGAAAGACATGCCGTTCGATGGCAAACGCATGTTCTGGGGTGGGTTCAAACCCATCCTGCGATTGTGATCGGACATATCGGTTGCGTCCCGGCGGCGACAATGCTCTGATCGCCGCCGATGACCGAAAAACGTCTCCACCAGATGCTCGATGCCCTTTGGCGCATGGAAACGCCGCGTCTGGTCGCACGCGTCACGCGGATGACCGGTGATGTCGGTACGGCGGAAGAGCTGGTACAGGACGTACTGCTGGTTGCGCTGCAACGCTGGCCTGCAGACGGCATACCGGACAATCCGGCGGCATGGCTGATGGCGACGGCAAAATATCGCGCCATCGATCATCTCCGGCAGCGTGTGCTGCACTCTGGCAAGCAGACCGAGTACGGTCTGGAATTGCAGATACACGGGACGAACATGGCCCACGATCGCGCGGACGAACATGCGGACGATGACATCGGCGACGACCTGCTGCGACTGATCTTCATTGCCTGCCATCCGGTGCTTCCGCTGGAATCACGGGTCGCGCTGACGCTGCGGCTGCTCGGCGGCCTGACCACTGCGGAAATTGCACGTGCCTTCCTGCAATCTGAACCCACGGTCGCGCAGCGCATCGTACGGGCCAAACGCACGCTTGCTGAAAAAAAAGTGCCGTTCGAAATCCCACGCATGGCCGAACTGGTCGAACGTCTCGATGCCGTACTGGAAGTCATCTATCTCATCTTCAACGAAGGTTACACGGCCGCTGCCGGCGAAGACTGGATGCGGCCGGCATTGTGCGAGGAAGCGCTTCGATTGGGGCGCGTGCTGGTCCATCTGCTTGCGCATGAACCGGAGGCACTCGGCCTGCTTGCACTGATGGAGCTTCAGGCATCGCGTATCCATGCGCGGACCGACGCCGACGGCACGCCTGTACTGTTGCTTGAGCAGGATCGATCCCGCTGGGACCACCTTCAGATCCAGCGCGGCCTTGACGCACTGGCTCGCGCGCAACGCCTCGGCGGCGCGGAAGGCGTGTATGCATTGCAGGCCGCCATCGCGGCGTGCCATGCCCGCGCACATCGCGCCGAAGACACAGACTGGGGCAGGATCGCAACACTCTACACCGTGTTATCGCAGGTGCAGCCATCACCGGTGGTGGCACTCAACCGAGCGGTCGCCGTCGGCAAAGCAAGCGGGCCCGGCATCGCGCTTCCGCTTGTCGATGCCCTCATCGATGCCGCGCAACTTCTCGAATACGGGTTACTTTACGCGGTTCGAGGCGATCTTCTCGAACAACTTGGGCGCCGGAAGGAAGCGCGGGACGCCTTCGATCGCGCCGCAACACTTGCCGGCAACGCGCGTGACCGCGCACTGATGCAGTCGCGCGCGCTGGCGTGCGTCAGCGAATGACGGTCGCAGCAAGGCCGCTGCGTTAAGTTACCGTGAAGGAATATCGACGTAGATCACGGTCGAATAGAAATCTAATTTTCGTCTTACATTCGGCTAACAACGGGCTCATTTTCGCTTAATCGAGACTCGCGAGCATGCGAGTCATGACACAGAACCCACCCGCGCGGTCCCTCGGCGTTTCCCGTAACTTCTCGATGCGGAATTTCACCAATGGTGCTCTCATCGAAACCTCGGATGCGCGTCGTGCCGAGGTCGAAGCATTCGTCGCCAGGATCTACCGCGCGCACTACGGCGCCGAACTGAAGACATTCCTGCCGCATATGCTGGCGTTCCACAACGATGCGGGCGCTCTGCAGGCGGCGGTCGGTCTGCGCTGCGGCAACGAAGGCCCGCTGTTCGTAGAGCAATATCTGGAAGTGCCCGCAGACATCGCCATCGCCGAAGTGCTCGGCAATACTGTCGCGCGCGAACAGATTGTCGAAGTCGGCAATTTCGGCGCACTGACCGCCGGCGATTCACGCGAGCTGATTCTGAATCTGACCTTCTGCCTGCACTCGGCCGGTTTCCGCTGGGTGTTGTTCGCGGCGACCCGACAGCTGCGCAACGTCTTCGATCGACTGCATCTGGGCACGGTCGAGCTAGCCGACGCGACCGCTTCGCGGCTGGTCGAAGATCGCAATCACTGGGGACACTACTACGCCACGCAACCGAAGTTGATGTTCGGCGATATTGCCGCCGGCCACGCCTGGCTGCTGCGCTCGCAACACGCACCGAAAAGCCCGCTTTTGCAGCCGCTACTGCCCTGTCTCGCCACGGGGGCGCTGTGAACACGTTCGCGCATCTTCTCGATGGCCTGCATGGAGATACACCACGCGTGCTGTGGCATGACGGTGCACTCAGTGACGATGCATTGGCAGAGCGCGTTCATGCCATCGCCGATGCCATTGCCATCATCGGTTCGCGTCGTATCGCCAGCCGGCTCGACAACGGTCCGGACTGGCTGGCGTTGGATCTCGCGATCCGCTCACTCGATGCCGTGCATGTACCGCTGCCGACATTCTTCTCTTCCGCGCAGGTTGCACATGCGCTCGCGGGCAGTGGCGCGGAGATCCTGGTGGTGTCAGCCGATGCACCGATACCCGATGCGCTCATCGGTCGCCCCATGCAGCCGCTCGGGGATTCGCTGATCCTGTTGCGGCTCGACGCCTCACCGACCGTACTCCCTCCGGGCACCGCCTGCATCACCTACACCTCTGGCACGACCGGCTCGCCGAAAGGCGTCTGTCTTGATGCAACATCCTTGCTCACAGTGGCGCAGTCGCTGGCCGATGCCACAAGCTCGTTGTCGCCGACACGTCATCTCTGCCTGATGCCGCTGTCGACCCTGCTGGAAAACGTCGCCGGTATATATGCGGCCCTGATTTCTGGCGCCGAGATCGCCGTACCACCATTGGCAGAGGTCGGCTACACCGGCTCGTCGGGGCTCGACGTACCGACCTTCATCGCCTGCCTGCATCGTTATCGCCCGGAAAGCGCAATCCTGTTACCGCAGCTGTTGTTGGCACTGGTCATGGCAGCGGAACAGGGGGCGCGCTTGCCGGATTCGCTGAAGTTTCTTGCCGTGGGCGGCGGCCGTGTCGGCCCCGCATTGCTCGCGCGTGCCGAAGCACTTGGCCTGCCGGTCTACGAAGGCTACGGCCTGAGCGAATGCGCGTCGGTGGTGTGTCTCAATCGCCCGGGCGCGTCGCGTGCCGGCAGCGTCGGCCAGGTGTTACCGCATGCAAACGTCAGCGTGATCGATGGCGAGCTGTTCGTCGAAGGCGTGCGCTGTCGGGGCTATCTCGGCGAAGATGGGCCGGCACCGGGCGCCATCGCCACCGGCGATCTCGGACACATCGATGCCGATGGCTATGTACATGTCACCGGACGCAGAAAAAACGTGTTCATCACATCGTTCGGCCGCAATGTGTCTCCGGAATGGGTGGAAAGCGAGCTGCTGCAGCATCCCGCATTTGCACAGGCCGTAGTTTATGGCGAAGCACGTCCGTTCAATATTGCGATCATCTGGCCGCGACTGGCAGCGCTGGACGATGCCGCACTGCTTGAAGCGTTGGCCCTGATCAATCGCGGACTGCCGGATTACGCACAGATCCGGGACGTCATCCGTGCGGATGCCCCATTTTCCTTCGCCGACGGCCTGCTGACCAGTAATGGCCGCCCGCGTCGCGATGCCATCATCGAACGCTATCGCACAGCGATCGATACACGTTACGCAGACATCGACGCCGTTACTTTCCATGGAGTTTCCGCATGAATCCCGATCACGTACCGCAGAACACATTGCAGGACGCAAAACAGGACATGCTTTTTCACGACCGCCTGCTCGCACAGACCATCCATGAACGACAGTCGCTGCTGTCCATCCCCATCATCCAGGACGCACTGGCTGGCAGCATCGCGCGCGAGGACTACGTCGCGTTTCTCACACAGGCGTTCCATCACGTTCGCCATACCGTACCGCTGCTGATGGCCTGCGGCGGGCGACTCCCGGCTCGACTGGAATGGCTGCGCACCGCAATCGGCGAATACATCGAAGAAGAGATGGGGCATCACGAGTGGGTCCTCGACGATCTGGTCGCCTGCGGCGCGGATCGCGAACAGATCGCGGACTCCATGCCTGCCGAATCCACCGAACTGATGGTCGCCTACGCCTACGACACCATCGCCCGCGGCAATCCGGTTGGCTTCTTCGGCATGGTGCTGGTACTGGAAGGCACCAGCGTGGCATTGGCCACGCGCGCAGCCGAAACCATCGAAACCTCGCTCGGCCTGCCGCGCAATGCCTTCAGTTACCTGCGTTCACACGGCGATCTCGACATCGAACATGTCGGCTTCTACGAAGGACTCATGAACCGTCTTGATGACGAAAGTGATCGTCGCGCAGTGGTACATGCGGCCAAGCGCTTCTACAAACTCTATGGCGACGTGTTCCGCACGCTGCGTGATGGCCATGTATCACTTGCGGTGGCGGCATGATCGCGCTCGCCGGCAGAACAGTGCTGTTGACCGGCGCCAGTGGCGGCATCGGTGCCGCGCTTTGCGATGCGCTGGTCGAGTCAGGCGCGCGCGTCGTCGCGGTTGGACGCAACGAAGCGCGTCTGCAGCAACTTGCACAGAAGTACTCCACCGTAAAGGTGTTGCCGCTGGTCGCGGATCTTGCCGACGAAAATGGCCGCACACATATCATCACGGCGGTGTCGCAGTTGCCACAGACGCCATCTGTCATCGTTCTGGCGCATGCGCAAAGCGCATTCGGCTTGTTCGAGGACCAGACGATGCCCGACCTGCAGTCACTGATCGAAACCAACCTGCTGGCACCGATGGACTTGATTCATCGTCTGTTGCCGGCACTAAAGTTGCACCCACAAGCGGCAGTGGTCGCGGTGGGATCCACGTTCGGAAGCATCGCATTTCCGGGTTTTTCCGCATACAGCGCCACCAAATTCGGCCTCCGCGGGTTGATCGAGGCACTGTCGCGCGAATACGCGGACACATCCCTGCAGTTCCAATATCTTTCGCCACGCGCCACCCGTACCGCATTCAACACGCCGCAGGTCGACGCCATGAATCTCGAAATGAAAGTCACCCAGGACAATCCTGCCGAGGTCGCAGCGCAGTTGGTCAGAGCGATCACCAGCGGCCAGCCGCGACTGCAGATCGGCTGGCCGGAAAAAATATTCGCGCGCCTCAATGGCGTTTTGCCCGGTCTGATCGACCGCAATCTCAAGGCGCAGCTGCCGATCATCCGTCGCCACGCACGCAATTGAGCCTTCCGCTTCGAGGAGCTGTTTCATGAAACGATTCCACCATCCCATCCTCTCTGTCGCGATGAGCGCAGCTCTGCTTGTCGCTTCCACGTTCGCGTGTGCCGGCGATCTCTCGCCGGAAATTATTTCCGTACGCGATCGCTGGGCCAGCGTGAATTACGACACCCCCAAGAAACAACGCGAAGCCGCGTTCGATGCCCTGGCCAAACAGGCTGCAACTGCCCGCACCGCGCAGCCGAAAGACGCCAATGCCTGGATCTGGGAAGGCATCGTGTTATCGAGCTACGCCGGCGAGCGCGGCGGACTCGGCGCACTCGGCCTCGCGAAACAGGCGCGTGGCAATTTCGAACAGGCGATCAAACTCGATCCTGCCGCACTTGACGGCTCGGCCTACACCAGCCTTGGCGTGCTGTATTACTCGGTCCCGGGCTGGCCGGTCGGTTTCGGCGACGACAAGAAAGCAGCCGACTTGCTGCAAAAAGGTCTGAAGATGAATCCCAACGGGATCGACACCAATTATTTCCATGGCGACTTTCTCCAACGCCAGAAGAACTGGAAAGGCGCCGCTACCGCACTGGAGAAAGCCTTGGCCGCACCGGCACGCCCGGGACGCGAACGCGCCGACCTGGGCCGGCGCAAAGAGGCCGCTGCGCTCCTGGCCGAGGTGCGTACGCACCTTGCAGGCCGCTGAGTCGCGACCCACACTGCGCGTATGCGCATCCTGCTGGTCGAAGACGACGAATCTCTGGGCGAAGGCATCCGTACCGCGTTGCGGCGTGCGGCCTTTACCGTGGACTGGCTGCGCGATGGCACCAGCGCGCTGACTGCAATCAAGGATGGTGGCATCGATCTGGTCATGCTTGACCTCGGCTTGCCGCACATGGACGGCATGGAGGTCATCCGCCAGGCCCGCCAGGCCGGCGCCGACATGCCGATCCTTGTGCTCAGCGCACGTGAGCGCGCTACCGATCGCACGCTCGGGCTCGATGCCGGTGCCGACGACTATCTCGGCAAGCCGTTCGACACCCAGGAACTGCTGGCCCGCGTACGCGCGCTGCTACGGCGCATGAGCGGGCGCGCGGTGCCGATACTGCGGGTGGGCGCACTCGAACTCGACCCTGCACGCCTCTCGGTGGTCTGGCGCGGCAAGACACACGATCTGCCGCGTCGCGAATTCGCCCTGCTGCGACTGCTGATGGAGAAGCACGGTCGGCCGATCTCACGCGAATCGGCGCAACAACGCCTGTACGGCTGGGATGAAGATGTCGCCAGCAACGCGCTCGACGTCCATATCCATACGCTACGCAAGAAACTCGACCCGGCACTGATCCGCACACTGCGTGGTATCGGTTATGCGCTTGACGAAAAGGTCGCACAAGCTGCCGACGAGAGCGGCGGCGCGTGAATTCGATCCGCCGCGTCCTGTTCTTCTCGATCATCGGCGTGACCACGCTGGTGTTGCTGGTGGCCGCAGGCTTCAGCTATCGCTCCGGTCTGCAGGAAGCGGGCGAGATGTTCGATGCCAAACTCGCGCATTCCTCGCGCGTGCTGATGAGCCTGGTCGACGAACCCTTGGCCGAACTGCAGACCCATGCCGATGAACCCATCGTCGTCAAAGTCTGGCACGGGCAAAAAAGAGGCGCAGGCGAAGCCTTGGCCATGCCTGATGGGCATGCCTACGAAACCAAACTGGCGTTCCAGGTCCGCGATGCGCAGGGCGCGCTGCTGTTGCAGTCCGACAGCGGCCCGACCCGCCCGCTCGCACCACTCAAGCCCGGCTTCCTCGATGTCACACTCAATGGCAAACACTGGCGCACATTCACGCTCAAGTCGCCCTCCGGCCGCTGGTACCAGTCCGGAGAACTGGCATCGATCCGCCGGGAAATCGCAGAGGAAATCGCATTCGGCACACTGCTGCCATTGCTGTTGGCGCTACCGCTGCTCGCGTTGTTCGTCTGGCTGGCCGTCGGCTGGGCCTGTCACAGCCTGCAACATGTGTCCGACGCCGTCGCTTTGCGTGCACCGGAGCGGCTGGAACCGATCGAGATCGCGCACGTCCCCCGCGAGATCCAGAGCATCGTGGGCGCGGTCAACGGTCTGCTGGAACGACTGCGCAATGCAATCGCGCACGAACGCCGGTTTACCGCCGATGCCGCGCACGAATTGCGTACACCGATCGCCGCACTGAAAGTCCATGCCTACAACTTGCGACAATCGGCCAATGACGACGAGCGAGCGGAATCACAGCAGCATCTCGATGCCGGAATCCAGCGCATGCAGCGTCTGGTCACTCAGCTGCTCGCACTCAGTCGCATAGAGAGCGGCACGATGCCGGCCGCGCTGCAACCAGTGGATCTCACCGCAGTGGCGCAGCGCCACGAACACGACCATGCCGCACTGGGCGCGACCAACGGCAAACGCCTGCATTTGACCTCGACTCCGGCGATGGTGCTGGGCGACGAACTCGTCATCGATGCGCTCGTACGCAACCTCATCGACAACGCAGTGCGCTACACCCCGCCTGGTGGCCAGATCGCGGTGCGCGTCGGCCGCGAAGGCGATCGTGCGGTGCTGGTGGTCGAGGATTCCGGCCCGGGCGTCCCCGAGAATGCACGCGAGCGCGTGTTCGAACGTTTCCATCGCGAACTCGGCACCGGCGTGGAAGGCAGCGGACTTGGCCTGTCCATCGTCGCCCAGGCATTGCAGATGCACCGGGGCGATATCGCACTTGATGCATCACCCGAACTCGGCGGCCTGCGCGCGACAGTCACACTGCCAGCACTCGAACCCGATTTGAATGCATACCCTGATCAGGCGCAGTTCGACGCCGATCACGCGCCGTAGAACAGTACGCCATCGCTGCGTTCGGCTGCTTGATCGTAAAACGCAGCAAGAATGTCGAATTGATCGATCAGATCGCCTTCCTCGTGCTGATACACCGCCTGATGATAAAGGCCGGCATCTTCATCGATGGCCCGAAGCGCTTCACGTACGCGCAAACGACTCCATGACGAGAGCTCTTTCGCCTGTTCCCGCACCAGCGCAGGCGACACGAAATCGCAGCCATTGCTCAACACGCCATCTGCGACGCCATCGCTGCGGAAACCGGCCTCGTCGAGGATATGCCTGAGCACATCCCAAGCGGTCTGCACATCGACCGATGCGGTGCAGCGTTCTTCACCCTCAACCCAAGCGTCGATGAGATCGTGATCTTCGCGCATCGCATCGAGATCCTTCGCAACGAAGGACTGGAAAAACATGTTCATGCTCATGCGTGGAAGCTCCAGTGGTTAAAATACAGGCAGTGTGCAGGAATCTGCGCAAGCTGCGATGGGAAGGGTATCAACACTGCGAACTGCGGACCTGCTCCCAGTCCAAGCCGAAGCGTGCAAGATATTTGCGCAGGCGGTCAGCATCGTTGGTGCTGCTGCGCTGTGCACGCGAGACCGCGAACAGTATGCGACCGGCTTCGGACAGCGATTTCGCACGAGAACATACGCGCACCACGTCTTCCAGCTGAACGCGGTCGAAGCGATCGAGATCGGCGACACCATCGCCGAGCAGATCATCGAGCGGTGAAGGCGTATCGCCACTGCGCCATAGTCCTCTCAGCCGCGAGATTTCTTCGTCCACGAGTTCGATCTGGATGCGGCCGGCGTTCGCCAGCGTCGCCATCCGCATCACCGAAGCCCCGAGATCGCGGAAATTGCCGTTCCAACGCGCTTCTGCACTGGTGGCGAACGAGAGGTAACACACGCGGGCTTCGCGGTTGAATGCGACGCGCTGGCGCTGGTCGCGGCTCCAGCGCTCCAGCTCGAATTCGAGATTCGGCTCGATGTCCTCGATGCGTTCGGCCAGGCCGGGCAGTCGGTAGGTCCACAGATTCAGACGTGCGAGCAGATCGTCGCGGAAACGGCCCTGCGCGACCGCCGTCTGCAGATCGCGATTGGTGCCGGCGATCAGCTGGAAATCGCTTTCGACCTCCTTGTCGCTGCCTACCGGTGGAAAACGCTTCTCCTCCAGCGCGCGCAGAAGCAGCGCCTGTTCGTCGAGACCGAGTTCTCCGATTTCATCGAGGAACAACAAGCCCTGATGCGCCGAACGCAGAAAGCCGGCGCGATCGCTGCCGGCACCGGTGTAAGCACCTTTGATGTGGCCGAACAGCGCGCTCATCGCACCGTCGCCGCGCAGCGTGGCGCAGTTCACTTCGACGAAACGTCCGGGAAGCTGATGCTTGAGTTTCTTCAATTCGAACACGCGCTTGGCGAGCTGGCTCTTGCCGGCGCCGGTCGGCCCCATGATCAGCATTGGCGCCTTCGAACGCGTCGCCACGATTTCGATCTGTTCGATCATCCGGTTGAACGCGGCGTTGCGCGTGGCGATCCCGCTTTTCAACAGATCGCGATCCTCGATCCGCTCTTGCTCGAAGCGTTGCGCGATCAGGTCGTAGCGCGACAGATCCAGATCGATCAGCGCGTAGCTGCCCGCCTCGCCGCTGCCCTGTTTGCGCGGCGGCGATGTCTGCAGCAGGCGGCCGGGAAAATGCCGGCTCTCGGTGAGCAGGAACCAGCAGATCTGCGCTACGTGCGTGCCGGTGGTGATGTGGATGTAGTAGTCCTCGTCGTCGGGCTTGAACGTATAGCCGCGCAGGAAATCGTGCAGCGTCGCGTACACGCCCTCGAAATCCCATGGATCGGCGAGGAAGGTGTCGTGCCGTTGCAGCGTGGTCTCCGGCGAAATCTGCGCGAAGTCGTCCGCGACCGCCTGCGCGAGTTTGCCGTAGCGGCGCTCGTCGACCAGCAGTTCGAGACGGTCGGGCACGAAATCCTCATGCATGCCCAGCGAGACCGTCGGCCGCCATTTCTCCCAACGCCCGGGCCCGGTGCCCGCATCGATCTGGGTGCCGAGCATGCCGAAGACCACTTGTTGTTTTCGCATGATCCCATCAGATAAAAAGCTAGATTGAAATATACAGATATTACGTAAATCAAGACAGCGAATGACGATTGAAACCCATTAATATCGAATAAAAACAACAGGATGCATTGTATTCCGGAAAGTTGGCACGGCCATTGCAATACATACATCGAACCCAACGGGCATTCCCCAAGGCAACGATCATGGCCAACACCGCTCTCTTCACTTCCACCCGCGGCGCACTGTTACCGGCTGCGACCACCCACAACGAGGCCGGCGGCCTCGCCTACGCCCGCTCACCGCAGGCGGCCTTGGCGCTGTACGCAGCGACGGGCTGCCTCAACGGCACCTACTACGCCAACGGCGAGGAGCAGTTGGAGGTGGCATTGAAGCTGTGCGCACAGGTCGAGCCCGGCTTTGTCGCCCGCACCGCGATCTACGCCCGCCAGGTCGCGCATATGAAGTACATGCCGGCGCTGTTGCTGGCCAGCCTGTCGGTACGCGATCGCGACGCCTTCGCCGCAGCGTTTCCGCGCGTGGTCGACAACGGCCGCCTGCTGCGCAACGTCGTGCAGATCCTGCGCAGTGGTCGTGTCGGCCGCAAGTCGCTGGGTTCGCAGCCGAAGCGTCTGGTGCGCGAGTGGCTGGAGCGCGCATCGATCGAGCAGATCATCCACGCCGCGATCGGCAACGCGCCGTCGCTGGCGGACGTGATCAAGATGGTGCATCCGAAGCCGGCCGATGCCGAGCGCGAAGCGCTGTACGCGTGGGTCATCGGCAAGCCGTACGACGCAACCAAGCTGCCGGAAACGCTGATCGCCTATGAGGCGTTCAAGCGCGATGCGCAGGGCGAATTGCCGGATCTGCCGTTCCAGTATTTCACCTCGCTGCCGTTGACCGCAGCGCAGTGGACGACGCTGGCGCGTCGCGCATCCTGGCAGTCGCTGCGCATGAACCTCAACACGTTCGAGCGTAACGGCGTGTTCGCGGACCGCGCGGCAGTGACGATGGTCGCGGACCGTCTGCGCAATCCCGAAGCGATCCGTCGCGCCCGTGTGTTTCCGTATCAGCTGCTGACCGCGTTTCAGGCCACAGCGAAGTTGCCGAACATGATCGGCGCAGCGCTGCAGGATGCGATGGAAATCGCGACCCGCAACGTGCCGGTGCTGCAGGGTGAGGTTGCGGTTGCGGTGGACGTGTCGGGCTCGATGGCCTCGCCGGTCACCGGTCATCGCAAGGGCGCGACCACGACCACGCGCTGCGTGGATGTGGCGGCGTTGATCGCAGCCTGCATCCAGCGCACTAGCCCGGATGCGCGCGTGCTGCCGTTCGATACCGAGGTGCGCGACCTGCGGCTCAATCCGCGCGACAGCGTGATGACCCAGGCGCGGCAGCTGGCCAAGTTGTGTGGCGGCGGTACCCATGTCAGCGCTCCGCTCGCGAAGTTGAATCGCGAGAAGGCGAAGGTCGATCTGCTGGTGCTGGTGTCCGACAACGAAAGTTGGCGCGATAGCCGCAGCGGCGGTGCCACCGAAACCATGCGGCAGTGGGAAACGATCAAGTCGCGCTGTCCGCAAGCAAAGCTGGTGTGCATCGACCTGCAGCCTTACGCGACCAGCCAGACCGTGGAGCGCGGCGACGTGCTGCATGTCGGCGGCTTCAGCGATGCAGTGTTCGATCTGATCGCGAATTTCGCGGCAGAAGGGTCTGGCGCGAAGCGCTGGGTCGAGAAGATCGCCAGCATCCCGTTGTAAACGCTGTTCAATGCCCGGCCGGCAATGGGGCCGGTCGGGCGCGAGGAGATGTACGCTTTTGTTTCTGTCGATGATTACGAATGCTTTGGGAACTACAGACTCTTAATCTCCAGGTCGCGGGTTCGAGTCCCGCCTGTCGCGAAACTGTGCGGCAGTAGCTCAGTCGGATAGAGCAGGATGTTTCCATGAATTTTGTCGTGATCATCGATTTTGTCATGGCATCGACGATTTGTTTTCGTCAGCCGCACGCGCGGCATCGCTATCGCGACTTGTCGGGGTCAGCCTGGGCGGGTCGCGGGTTCGAGTCACGCCTGCCGCGAAACTGTGCGGCAGTAGCTCAGTCGGATAGAGCAGGAAAATACGTTCCGTCACACTTGTCGTCACCAACGATTTCCAATTTCGGTTTCACCTTCGTCGGCCGCGAATGCCGATGGAACTACAGGATTTCTCGGTCGCGGGTTCGAATCCCGTCCGTCGCAAGGCGGTAGCTCAGCCTGGTAGAGCAAGAAAATGTTCCATTACTTTCGTCGCGGCCGGCGATCTTCTACGTTATTTCATTAGCGTCAGCCGCAGGCGCGGCATCGTTCGCGCCGCAGATTCATTTTCTGCGTGGGCCGGCTCAAGTCCCACTGCATCGCGGCCGAAAGCCGCTTCACAGAGTCCCGACATCCTCGTCGCCGCACCTCTCTTAGATCCAATGTCTGCCCACATGCGAGAATCCACCATGACTACCCATCAATACGATGTCATCCACGATCAGGGCGCAGTGCCGATCAAGCTGTGGACCCGCGGCGTGCCGCTGGAAGACGAAGCGCGCAAGCAGCTGCAGAACATCGCGAAGCTGCCCTTCATCCATCGCTGGATCGCGGTGATGCCGGACGTGCATCTGGGCAAGGGCGCCACCGTGGGTTCGGTGGTGCCGACTATCGGCGCGATCGTGCCGGCGGCGGTGGGCGTGGATATCGGCTGCGGCATGATCGCGACGCGCACCACGCTGACTGCGAGTGATCTGCCGGATAACCTGTCCGACATCCGCAGCGCGATCGAGCGCGCGGTTCCGCACGGCCGTACCGCTGAACGCCATGCGCGCGACAAGGGCGCGTGGGAGAACGCACCTGCGCTGGCGGTCGAAGGCTGGTCTCAGCTCGTGGCTGACTTCGACAAGATCTGCGAGCGTCACCCGCGACTGAAGAACACCAACAACCTCAAGCATCTCGGTACGTTGGGAACGGGCAATCACTTCATCGAGATCTGCCTCGACGAAGCGCAGCGCGTGTGGTTCATGCTGCACTCCGGGTCGCGCGGTGTCGGTAACGCCATCGGCACGCATTTCATCACCCTGGCGAAAGAGGAAATGCGTCGCTGGATGATCAATCTGCCGGATCAGGATCTCGCCTATTTGCCGGAAGGCAGCCAGCACTACGCCGACTATGTGTTCGCAGTCGACTGGGCGCAGCGTTATGCGCGCATCAACCGCGAGATCATGATGAGGCATGTCGTGGAAGCGGTGCGCAAGGTGATTCCGAAGCCGTTCGAGGCCCAGGCCGAAGCGGTGAACTGCCACCACAACTACGTCAATCGCGAGCATCACTTCGGCAAGAACGTGCTGGTGACCCGCAAGGGCGCGGTCAGCGCGCGCAAGGGCGAGCTGGGCATCATCCCGGGCAGCATGGGCGCGAAGAGCTTCATCGTGCGCGGCCTCGGTAACGAGGACAGCTTCCACAGCTGCAGCCACGGCGCCGGCCGGGTGATGAGCCGCACCGAGGCGAAGCGTCGGATCACGCTGGATGATCACCTCAAGGCGACCGCGCACGTGGAATGCCGCAAGGATGCAGACGTGGTCGACGAGTCGCCTGCAGCGTACAAGTCGATCGATGCGGTGATGGAAGCGCAGAAGGACCTGGTCGAGATCGTGCATACGCTGCGGCAGGTGGTGTGCGTCAAGGGGTGAATCCGGCGATGACACATCGCGCGGTAGAGCGGCCTTCAGGCCGCTGCAGCGTCCGTAATCCATAATCAGCGGCCTGAAGGCCGCTCTACCGTGTTGGATATCCGTAACGAGAATCAACGATGGACATGATCGAAATCGACGGCTCCGCAGGTGGCGGCCAGTTGTTGCGTACCGCGCTGAGCCTGAGCCTGTGCACCGGTACCGGCTTCACCATGCAGCAGATCCGCGCCAAGCGTTCGCGACCCGGTCTGATGCGCCAACATCTGACTGCGGTCAAGGCGGCTGCGCGGATCGGTAATGCCTGTACGCACGGGGCCGAACTCGGCGCGACCACGCTGCGCTTCGAGCCGGGCGTGGTGTTACCGGGCGATTACGCATTCGCCACAGGCAGCGCCGGCTCTGCGGTGCTGGTCTTGCAGACCGTGCTGCCGCCGCTGTGGCGCTGCGATGCGCCGTCGCGGCTGCGTCTGGAAGGTGGTACCCACAATCCGCTGGCGCCCAGCGCGGATTTCATCGCCGACAGCTATCTGCCGGCGTTGGCGCGCATCGGTATTGACGCATCGGTCGAACTCGAACGCCCGGGATTCTTTCCTGCCGGAGGCGGCATTCTGCATGCGAATGTGTCGCCGGCCAGCGAACTGCGCCATGCCGAATTCGTCGAGCGCGGCGCACTGCAGTCGATCGATGCGGTCGCGCTGCTGTCCGGACTGTCGTCGAGCATCGGCCGGCGCGAGTTGGAAACGCTCGCGGCGCGCTTTTCGCTGACTGAAAACAGCCTGCACCTGCGTCAGACGCGGCCTTCGATCGGTCCCGGCAATGCGCTGTTACTGCGTGTGCGCCATGAAGCGCACGTCGAAACCTTCACCGGCTATGGCGAGCGTGCGATGAGTGCAGAAAAGGTGGCCGAACATCTCGCGGACGAAGCGCTTGCGTATCTCGACAGCGATGCCTGCGTCGGCGAACACCTGTCCGATCAGCTGCTGCTGCCGATGGCGCTGGCCGGTGGCGGCAGCTTCACCACGCACACCATCAGCGACCATCTGCAGAGCAATGCGCGGCTGATCGAAAAGTTTCTGGCGGTGGAGATCGAGTGGAAACAAGCCTCCAGTGGAGCATGGCTGGTATCCGTGCAGTTGTAAAACACGCCCAGCGCTAACTTTTTTGAGAAGCTCCTGAAGCAATGCCGTGGCGCGGGGTCATTTGCATCAAGCCTCGGCATCTCCATTGGCATCAAACGCAACGCCGTCAGCAATGGCCAGCATCGCCCTGAACTGAAGTTACTTCCTGCAGGCGCCATCCCTGCAGCCCGACTTTGGCACCCTCGCCCTGATCGATCTCCTGGCAGTCAGGGCCGCCAACCTGAACACTTCAAGAAAGTTCCAGAACCGACGGGTTCATTATTAAGGTTTTGTTATACCCAAATCCTGAGAATGCGCCTCACCGACGCGGAGTTTTCCCATGTTCTCTCTCCCCTGGTCCGCGTCGGCCCAATAACAACCAGAAGGTCATCCCTCATGAAGCGTTCCCTCCTTGCCCTGACACTCCTCGCTGCCCTGCCGTTTGCCGCCTCTGCGGCCGAGGGCGTGTCGTACAACTACGTCCAGGGCGGCTATGTCGCCACCAACGGCGATGGCAATGCCGATGCCAATGGTTATGGCATCGACGGCTCGGTCGCCGTGCATCCGAACTTCCACATCTTCGGCGGCTACAGCAACCAGGAAATCGACAACACGAATGTCGATTTCGACCAGTGGAAATTGGGCGTGGGCTATAACTACGAAATCTCGCCGAAGGCCGATCTGGTCACCCGGATCGCGTACGAGAAGACCGATTTCGGTAGCAACGTCGACTTCGATGGCTACAGCGCAGAAGTCGGCGTACGCGGCGCGCTGACCCCGCACCTCGAAGGCTATGCGATGGCTGGTTACGAGGATTACCAGGACTTCAACGGCGACTATTACGGCCGCCTCGGCGCCAATGTGAAGTTCAACGAGAACTGGGGCATCAACGGTGACGTCAAATTCGCCGACGGCGATACCCAGTGGTTCGTCGGCCCACGCTTCACCTGGTAATCGGCACGCGAGTTTCGAAAGGATCTACCACTGGATTGGCACCCGTGCAGGGCTGGCGTACGCCCCTAAGTACGCCGCTCGCCACCCACGCTCCCTCCGTGACGCGACGTGCAAACCCGGCTCCGGCCGGGTTTTCTCGTTTCCGTGGCGCGACATGCAGCAAATTCCAGCGGCCTTGGTTACACTCCCAAGGCCGCGCTGGTCGCGGATCAGGACACATCACCGCTTCCAGAGCAATGGGGAGATTCATGAAGAAGCAATTTGCAGCCGCACTGCTGCTCGCGTGCGTGCCGTTCGCGGCATCGGCCCGTGACAGCCTGGGCAGTTTCACTTATGTCGAAGGCGATTTTCAGCGCATCAGCGTCAAGCTAGATTCGCTGGGCACCGACCGTTTCGATTTCAATGGCATCGGAGTCCGCACTTCGATCGAGCTGACTGACAATTTTTATATCTACGGCGGTTATGCCTGGGCCCAGAACGGCGACCTGATCGCAGATATCGATGCTCGGCAGGCACACATAGGACTCGGTTACCGCTATACCGTGTTCGACAATGCCGATTTCACTGCCGACGTCGGCTTCCAGCACACGGAGCTCGACTCAACCGGCTATGAAGACAACCTCGACGCCGCACGCGTCTCGGTGGGCCTTCGCGGTGCGCTTGGCAACAGTTTCGAGGGATGGATCAAGGCGAATTACGTCGACGGCAGCGATTACGACAGCGAGTTCAGCGGCACACTCGGCGCCCAGTTCGTGATCAATGAAACCTGGGGCGTTGTCGGCGAGATTGAGACCGGCGACACCACGGCGCAGTACACACTGGGCGTACGCGCGAGTTTCTGAGCGGCACGCACACTGAGCGCAAAAAAGCCCGGACGTGAAGACCGGGCTTTTTTGTTGCCTGAAGCACTCTGAATCACATCGGATCGAATCGCACGAATCGAATCACACCGACCCGACTGCTCAGCTACCGAACAATCCCTGCGGGTATTCGGGTTTCTGCTCGCGCCCCATCAGTTGTTTCAAGCCCTCAGCCGGAGTGATGCTGCCGCGGAGCACATCGCGCACATGGCTGGAAATTGGCAGCTCGACGCCATGGCGGTCAGCCTGCCGCATCACTTCCTCTGCGGTCTGCAGCGATTCCACCACCTGACCGATCTCACGCACCGCCTCATCGATGGATTGCCCACGGCCGAGCGCGAGCCCGAGTCGACGATTGCGCGAGAGGTCACCGGTACAAGTGAGCACGAGATCGCCCAGACCAGCCAATCCCATCAATGTTTCAGCCTTGCCGCCAATGGCAAGATTCAGCCGCAACATTTCGTTGAGCCCACGGGTGATCAGGCCGGCTCGGGCATTGAGCCCCAGATTCATGCCGTCGGCGACGCCGGTGGCGACCGCCAGAACATTTTTCATCGCGCCACCAAGCTCGGCGCCCAACATGTCATCGCCGGTGTAAGCGCGGAATGCGGGGCCATGCAGCACTTCGGCCATCTGCTGGGCGAAAGCCGGGGTGTCGGAATGCACGGTCAGCGCTGTCGGCAGTCCGGCAGCGACTTCTTTGGCGAAAGAGGGTCCAGTGACCACCGCCAGCGGCACATCTGCAGGCAGGATCTCACCGGCCACTTCATGCAGAAAGCGCCCCGAGCCGGGCTCGAAACCCTTGGTCGCCCACGCCACGCCGGCATGGGCCGGGCGATGCGGCGCGAGCCCGCGCAGGGTCTCGGCGAAGGCATGGGAAGGCACCACGACCAGGACCAGATCGCAACCGGTCAGTGCGGAAGCGAGATCGGACGTGGCATGCAGCGATTGGGGAAGCGGAATCCCCGGCAGATACCGGGGATTCTCGTGACGCGAATCGATCGCGTCGATCATCGCAGCATCGCGCCCCCACAACGTCGTGGGGTGACCATGACGGGCGATCAATGCCGCGAGCGCTGTGCCCCAGGAGCCGGCGCCGAGTACGGCGACGACAGGTCTGGAGGCATCGTTGTCCAAGTGAGCGGACGACATACGCTGATCAGGCAGCACGGATCAGACCGCAGGCAATCAAGCGTTGCCGGCAGTCTCGGCGCCAGCCAGACCAGCGCCCTGCTCGGCACGCTGACGCAGGCCTTCGGCGTACAGACCTTCGAAATTGATCGGCTGCAGCAGGAACGGCGGGAAGCCACCGGCTGTGATCAGATCACTGACGGTCTGGCGGGCGTAGGGATACAGGATGTTCGGGCAATGTACGCCGAGCATGCCGTCGAGGGTCTGCTCGTCGAAGCCACCCAGGCCGAACAGGCCGGCTTGGCGCACTTCGACCAGATACACCGTCTTGTCTTCGAGCTTGCAGGTCAAGGTCACGCCCAGTTCGACTTCGAACAGGTTGTCGGCCACGCGCTGCACGCGCTGGTTGAGATTCATCTCCAGCGCAGGCTGACCCTGTTCGCTGAACACCTGCGGCGCGCCCGGCGCCTCGAACGAGACATCCTTGACGTAGATCTTCTCGACCGAGAAGGTCGGGCCGTTGGCTTCGGCGGCGGCGCCGTTGGCGACGGGTTCGGACATGGCAGAGCTCCTGAAAGGAAAGCGGAAAAGAGGGCGATTATCGCATGGCGCCGGGCGAGGCAGGCATGACCGTCCACAGTGACGAGCCTCCCGCCACGAGCAGTGAACGCAGGGAACGGCGTCCACATTGGCATACACACATAGTGCGATACGCCGTCGCGACAGCCATTGAACTTGGGCCGCTACCGGCGTTTACAAGGTCAACCTTTACCTTTAACCAGCGGCAATTCCGCCTGCTGCCAAGCCAAGATGCCGCCTTCGAGGATATGAACACGCTCGAATCCGGCTTTTTTCAGACGTTTGGCGGCCCCCATGACGGTCATGCCGCTCTGGCAGACCAGAACGATCGGCAGTGCCTTCGCCGGGGCAAGCTGCTTGCTCTCGGGGTCGAACTGGCTCATCTGCACATTCTTGGAGCCGGCGATATGGCCTTTCTGGAAGTCGGCCTGGGGGCGCAGATCGACCACGAGGGCGTTTTCCTGATTGACCAGGGTCGTCAACTCGGCCGGCGCGAGCGATTTGTAGCCGCGGAAGAACCGCGACAGCTCGTTGATGACGATGGCGACGGTCAGGCCGATGAGGGCCAGGCTGTAGATGGGGTTGCGGCCGGCGAAGGCCGACAATTCTTCTAGATTCACGTGGACAGGATCCGGGCGGCGCCAATGTGGCGCGAATGGGCCGGGATTGTCGCCTGCGGCGGCCCGGCTGGCAAAACCCGCGTCAGGCGACAGGCTTCAGTTGCCCTGCCAGAAGTCCGGCAATGCTACGATCCACCAGGTCTTGACCTCAGGGTCGTAGCGCCAGACTTCCGTGTAACGGACCCGGCGCTGGCTCAGGGTATTGCGATTGACCACGTCGATCTGGACCTCCCGCAGCTCCGTGCCTCCGGGGCCGGGCATGGAGGCGAGGTCACGATAACCGGTGACCTGGATCTGCTCGAAACGCGAAAAATCGACATCGGACATCGGCTTTTCCTTTCGCACATCGGGGTCAACCATCGTCCAGGCCCCCTCGAAATCACCCCAGCGAATAGCCGCAGAGTAAGCGTATTGGTTCTTGTCGAGGCCGCCGCGCTTCTTGCCGGCCATCGCTGTGCCGGCCATCGCCACCAGGCACAGCGCCAGCAGAAGATTCGCGGTCAAACGCATCGGTGTACGGTAACTGATCGACATGGCATCCCCGGACGGTGATCGAAAGCAGGGGTCATGCTACCCCTTCAGCTTGGCCGCGTAACGCGAACGGCTCTCCGTAGCCACACCACCTTCAGGTAGCCCCACGGTCGCCAACACCGTGAGCCGGGCACGGCCACGGCTGCGCAAGGTGCCCAGAAAGTCGTCCCAGGACTCGCCCTCAGCAAGCTCGGCGACGGCGTCGATATCCGCGAACAGCGGCGCGCGGTAGCGGATTTCGCTGTCGGCAACGAACACATCGGCCTGCAATCCCGCCTCGGCCAGGCGCAGCGTGATCAATCCCCACCCGGCCAGTGTCATGAGCGAGGTGAGGCTGCCGCCGAAAGCACAGCCCTTGTCGTTGATGTTCGCTGCCAGCGGCGCGTGCAGACACAAGCGATCGGCACTGGCCTCGGTGAGACGCAGACCCAATGCGGCTACGGGCGGCATCGACAACAGCTCGATTTCGAGCGCACGCAGCGGCGTCACGGAGGTGTCGTTGGTCAGCGGCGGCATTGTCTCGGTCACGGAAAGGACGGTGTGGGAATGCGGGGTGGCTTGCGGGTGCCCATGTGAACGGCGAAGCTGGAGCGATGTCCTCGCCCCGCAGCAACCCGCGCGAATACTACACGGCAAGCACTCCGGTGCCGCCACTGGTGGTGTCCCTCCGTCCGGCGAACGATCACGCCACCATGCGCCGCGCTGCCGCCGCATTCGGATTGCGGGTGTTGGCGCTGTCGCCGTGGAAGATCGCGATCCGCGACGATGCCGCGACACGTGCCGCCCTGTACACAGCGCTCAGGGGCGATCTCGTGATCGTCACCAGCCCGGCCGCAGTGCGTGCAGCGGCGGCGCTGACACGGCTGGAGACAGGGCGCGATCAGGTGTTCTGCGCTGTCGGCAGCGCCACGGCCGCCATGC
>JBGSID010000013.1:0-19024 GCA_041751895.1 Lysobacteraceae bacterium
TCGCCAGCGCCGCCACCGCCTGCGCCGCCTTGGACTCCTGCAGCCAGCCCAGCAACGCATTCAGCACCACCACGGAGGTGATGACGATGGTGTCCAGTGGCCAGCCGGCCGCCCCTTGGCGGCCACGGCCTTCGAACCACCAGGCGATCAGGGCGACCACGGCTGCCGCACCCAGCAGGTAGATCAGTGGATCCTGGAATTGCGCCAATGCCCGGCGCCAGGTGGGCACAGGCGGCGCCGCGCGGATTGCATTGGGGCCATCCACACGCAGCTGCGTGGCAGCCTCCGCAGTGCCGAGGCCGCGTTCCAGATCGGTGCCGAGCGTCAGGGCCAGATCGGCGACTTCGATCAGCGACGGGTCATCCAGCGAAGGGTCATCCAGCGCCTGATCATCCAGCGCAGCCGTGCGCCGAGTTTCGGCGGGTCCTTCCGGGCGCACTATGCGGCCGGCACAAGCACGGCCTGCGTGTGGCGGCCGAGGCTGCTCACACGCAGGCGCTGATCCATGTTGTGTACGAGCGCGTTGTGTACGACCGTGTGGTGCATGACCATGTAGCGCAGGTCGCGCGTGACCGCGACCGTGTGATCAGGCATTTGCGCGGCTGGCCACGGCGCTGTCCGAAGGTGGTGCCGCGCCAGGCCAATAGCCCGTGCGTCCGTAGTGCTCGTACACGGCGATTTCCATCTCGCGCGTGAGCGGCAATGCCGGGGCGTAGTGGGGCGCCTCTTTCAAGTCATCTCGCGTCAGGTCGAGCGTCACGATCCGCTGCGCCCAACTCATGCGCTTGATCCACTGCGGCGCCACCAACACGTCGTGACCGAGCCACCAGTTGCTGGTCTTCACCACGAAATAGCGGATGGCCCAACTGTCTTCGTCGACGAGCAGGCCCTGCACGTGTCCGATCTCGCCATCGCTGGCTTCGATGTGGTATCCGACCACGGCCTTGCAACTGCGCAGGTGAGGGTCCTGATCGCGCTGGCGTGCTTCGATCCTTGCCTGCTCGGCGTTGTCCGCATCTGCGCGGCTGGTTGCAGTAGAGCCTTCGCCGATATCGCCGGGCATTTGCATGGCCGGATATCCGCTTCTGCCCCACAAGCCGGTACCGCCCCAGTAGTAGGGATAGCGGTAGTAATCGAAATAATCGCTCTCGTGCTGCCGGGTGATCGGCATGTCGGTGTCGATGTCGGGGCTGTTCTTGACCTGCTCACGGGTCAGCGACACCGGCAGCAGTTTGGCCTCCCAATCGGGCTTGCCGGCGGCCATGGGCGAGATCAGCACCATGCGGCTGGACAGCCATGAGCCGGCATCGACGACGAGGTAGCGAATCGCCCACCTTTCATCATCGAAATAGAGATCCTTCACGTCGCCGATGGTGCCGTCGGTAGCCCCAATCGCGAGATCTTGCAGGTCGTTCGTATGGCGAAGCATGGTGTTCTCACTTTCAGACGTATTGAACGCAGAGTGCTCGACAGGAGCAGGGACATTCGACGCGGCGGCAAGCGCTTGCGCCCAATGGAAGGTGTGCCGGGGCCTGAGGTCTCCCCGCTTTTTTCTTGTTCTGGAACCATCCGGCCCATATCAACCCGAGCGTCTTGCGCGAGACTGCTGCTTGTTGTTCTTGTCATCCCTGCTTTCGCGGGAATGACAGGCAAGTTTTTCGCCTCGCTAAATCTGCGGGACTTTCTCGATGAAAACCTGAAAAGACGCACAGGTTCGTTTGTGCCGGATTCATGCATCAAGAATGCGCGGCAGGTACTGCCGTGTCTGTGCGCTGACGAACAGGGCAGCACCTCTCCACCGTGAGATCCGCCGCGAGATCCGCCGCGTCGGGTTGTCGATTTTTCGATGCGATAACGAATAGCACGCATCGGGTTGATAACCTGCGTGCTGCCGACGATGCGTTCGGCGTCAGCGTGGGTGCTCTGTTCGAGCCGCATGCGTTGAAGTGAGGCTTCTTGAAAACATTACTGCTGAAGTATTGGGACCGCCTTCGCTCCAGTCTGTGGTTCGTGCCAGCGATCATGACGGGCCTGGCCGTGGCACTGGCCGCCGCTACCATCAAACTCGACAAGGCCGTCGCTGACGATTGGCTGGTGCGCTTGGGCTGGAGTTATTCGGGTGGTGCCGAGGGGGCAAGTCTGCTGCTGAGCACCGTGGCCGGGTCGATGATCGCCATCGCCGGAACCGTGTTCTCGATGACGCTGGTGGCGCTGTCGCTCGCCTCGTCACAGTTGGGCCCGCGCATGCTGCGCAACTTCATGCGCGACACCGCAAACCAGGCGGTGCTGGGCACGTTCGTCGCGACCTTCGTGTACTGCCTGCTTGTGCTGCGCACCATCCGACGTGCCGATGAGGTGGCGTTCGTGCCGCATCTCTCCGTCACCGTCGGCGTATTGCTGGCCGTTGTCAGCGTCGGGGTGCTGATCTACTTCATCCACCACATCTCGGTCTCGATCCAGGCGGACCAGGTCGTGGCACGCATCGGGGAGGAACTGCATGACGGAATCGACACGTTGTTTCCTGGCGAAATTGCCAAGCCGGGATCGGAAGTTTCAAGTATTCCAATAGAAGCCGGCATGCCAAGCGAAGCCGATCTGCCGACTGGATTCGCGCGTGAGGCCTGTCCTTTGGGAGCCACCGACGATGGTTATCTCCAGTTCGTCGATACCGATGTCCTGATGGCGCTGGCCTGTGAGGAAGATCTCGTACTGCGGCTGGAGCGTCGGCCTGGACATTACCTCGCCAAGGGCCAGATGATGCTGAGGGTCTGGCCAGGCGCGCGTGTCAGTGAATCCCTGACGGACAAGATGAATGCCGCCTTCGTGCTCGGTCGCCAGCGCAGTCCCGCCCAGGACATCGAATTCTCCTTTCACCAGTTGGTCGAGATCGCATTGCGTGCGCTGTCTCCGGGTATCAACGATCCGTTCACGGCCATCGCGTGTGTGGATCGGCTGGAATCCGCGCTGTGTCGTCTGGCGGGGCGCGAGCTGCCATCAGATTTCCGATTCGACAAGCACGGGCGGCTTCGGCTGGTGGCACCGGGATCCACGTTTGCAGGGATCGTGGACACCGCCTTCAATCAGATCAGGCAATGCGCGCGTTCGAACGCGGCGGTGGCGATCCGCATGCTCGATGCCATCGCCCAGATCGCAGCGCACGTGCAACGCGTGCAGGATGCGGACTGCCTCCAGCGCCACGCGGGCATGATCATCAGGGGCGCGCGGGAAGCGATACCGGAACAGGAAGATCTGCTCGCCGTCGAGGTGCGTTTTACGGCGGCGGCACACGCGTTGCGCGAGTGCAACGTCAACACCAGATCGCCGGAGGCGCCAATGGTTTGAAGACTTGGTGCATGGGTCACCGCGTTCGCGGGGATGACGGGAAAAGCAACGAGAAGTCTCGCGCACGCTGCTCCGATTGAATCGGGTGTGATGGTTCGACAATCAGAAAAACTGCGGCATGTCAGGTGTGAGACCTGCACGAAAATTATCTTTTATCAACCTTGAAATTTTTACCAACCTTGCGGTTTAAGCGTGATTTTCAATCGTCTTGTGAGTTGATCACGATCCGTGACGAATGAATCGCGTTTATCGAACGGGCGAGCGCGTGTGTGCTGTCACACAGACGAGATCATGCGCACTGTGCAGACTGCATGATCGTCAAGGCATGCCCCCGGTTGCCATCACGGTCAGGGAGGGTATGGCATGTTGATCATGCTCCATGCCGCAGCTGACACCGCCGGTGTGCGACCCGTCGATCCCGGCCTTGCTTGCTGCCGGGCCCCAGACACCACCGAAGGGAGCGAAATGAAGATGACTCACACCACCCGCTTACTCACCCCCCACTTACTTACCCCGTCCAACCTCGCCGAGATCACGGCATTCGCAGGACAGCCCTGCCTGTCGTTGTACCAGCCGACCCATCGACGCCATCCGGAGAATCAGCAGGATCCGATCCGGTTCCGTCATCTGGTGAAGACGCTGGAAACATCGCTGCGACAGCAGCATTCGGTCGATGCCACCCAGGCACTCATCGCGCCGTTCGAGGCCTTGGCACAGGACCAAGACTTCTGGAATCACACGCTTGATGGCTTGGCGGTACTCGGTGCACCGGGCCTCTTCCGCGTATTCCTGCTGCAGCAGCAAGCGACTGAATGGGCCGAGTTGGCCGTGGTCGCCGACAGCTTCCACACCAAACCGCTGCGCCAGTTCCTGCAAACCACCGGACGCTATCAGGTGTTGGCGCTGAGCCTGCATACGGCGCAGCTCTACGAAGGTGATCGCAACGCACTCGATGCCGTGACATTGGCGCCCGAGGTGCCGAAGACGATGACCGAGGCGCTCGGCGACGAGCTCACCGAGCCGTACACCAGCGTGTCTTCGCACGGCGGCCTCGGCGCCGGACATGGCCCGATGCACGATGGACAAGGTGGCAAGAAAGACGAGGTCGAAGGCGACGCCGAGCGCTTCTTCCGTGCGGTGAGCCGCGCCGTGCTGGAACACCACTCGCGCCCATCAGGCCTGCCCCTGATGCTGGCGGCATTGCCCGAACACCACCACCTGTTCCACCAGGTCAGCCACAACCCGTTCCTGATGGCCCGTGGCCTCATGGTTGACCCTCACAGCCTGACGCAGGACGAACTGCGGCAACGCGCTTGGGACGTGGTTGCGCCGCAGCAGCGGGTGCAGCAGGCCGCATGGAATGAAGCCTACGCGGCCGCCGTGGCCATGGGGCTGGGCAGCGAAGACCTGTCGCAGGTCGCCCATGCCGCAGTGGCCGGGCGCGTCGCAACGGTGCTGATCGAGGCCGAGCGCCACGTGGCGGGCAAGATCAACACATCGACCGGGCAGATTGATCGTGCACAACTTGAAAACCCGCGCGTGGATGACGTGCTCGACGACCTGGGTGCGCTGGTCGAACAACTGGGTGGCGTGGTTCACGTGCTGCCCGCCGAGCGCATGCCGTCCCGGACCGGCGTCGCGGCGAGCTTTCGTCACTGATGCCGCGCATCCCATCCCCTCACAGGAGAAGTTCATGAAGATCCAACTCAACACCGACGTCAATATCGACGGCACCGAGGCGCTTGCCGCCAAGGTGGATGCCACGATCGAGCAGGCGCTGCAGCGTTTCAGCAAACATGTCACCCGGGTGGAAGTGCATCTGGGCGACGTGAACGGCGGAAAGAACGGCCAGCACGACCAGCGCTGCATGCTGGAAGTCCGTATCGAAGGCCGGCAGCCGCTGGCGGTGACCGAGCATGCCGCGACGCTGGAACAGGCCGTGCATGGCGCCGCGCACAAGATGGCCCATCTGCTGGACAGCACGCTCGGCAAGCTCCACGACCATCGTGAGAAGACGTCCGGCCTGCCGTTGTCCGGGACGGAACCCACACAGATCCGGCTCACCGACTGATCTCGCACGGATGACGGCGTTGACCATCATTCCAAACCACTTGGATTTCGACTTTTTTTCATTCACTCAATACCCCCGACGATGGAGAACCGCATGCCCAATCTGGATCTGAGACTGACCGCGAGCGAGGATGATGCGTCCGCCATGATCAACCTGATCGGTTCGATCGAAGGCATCGAATCGGTTGAGGAAATCGCCGACCTGATGCCGCACATGGATGACCCGGATTCGAGTTCCGCAGGCCTGACGGACGACATCGGCCCGGGCACCCATCTGCTCAGGATCGTTGCCGGCAATGACACGGGGATTCGACGTGCGCTGGAGCTCGCGGAAGCATCGGCGCGCGATCACGGCGCCGTACTTGAGGTCGTCGACAATCACGAACGGTAGTGCAGGCATGCGTGCAGGGTGGAACCAGCCAAGGCGATTCCGCCATTGCACATGAAACAGGGCGGAACCTGCTGCGCGGGTTCCGCCCTGATCAGTGACGCCTCGCGGCATCGAAACACGCCGCGCAAATGAAACGCCGGATTCAGCTGGCAGGATTCAGCTGGTCAGGATCGTGTCCTCGAATGTCATGTGTGTCGCGCCGGCCTGCTGCATGATGCGATCGATGGTGCTTTCGGCATCCTCCGGTGTATCCACGACGATCAATATGCGGCCTGCTTCGATCTCTTCTTCGAAGCGGCGGCGCACGGGGTCCGTGAGTGACGAGCCGACCATGGCGCCAGTCCACGTGCCTGTCATCGCGCCGATGGTGGCGATCGCTGCGGCGCCGGCAATCGAAATGCCGAACGGCGGGATGACCATCGCGACCAGCCCTGCAATCAGACCTGCGGTTCCGCCGCCGAGTGCACCTTTCATGGCAGCCGGTGCAAAGTCGGTGCTCGCGTCCCGGTACTGGTCGGGAATCTTTTCCATCTCGATATCTGATCGCGCGATCAGCGCGATATCGTCTTTCGGAATATCTGCGGCGATGAGTGCGGTCACCACGTTTCTTACTGCAGGAAGCGTATGCATCGAATAGATGAGTTTGTTGCTCATGCGTGTCTTTCTCCTCTGTCGTACAGCGATGGCAATCGATATGCGATGGAAAGCGGGCCGAAGTCGTGTGCACAAGTCTTGTGCACGTCCACCGCATCGATGATGCGATCTTCACTTCAGACTATGGTCACGCGCCGATGAATGCAGTCCTGTCTGTGCACAATGCACGATGAAAAACAGGGCGCGATGTATTTCACCCGATGGCGGATACGGGCCGCCGTTTCATTCGATAAACCGATGCGTGACTTGCCCTGTATGCAATGCTTGCCGACCTGATGTCCTCCCTTGGATGTTCACGCGGGTGATGCTGTGATTGGTTTCGAATTTCGCCGGGCATCGGCTGGTCTTTCGCCATGTTGAAAACGATGTGCGTGATGTACCGACTGTTGCGCAATGCATTCGGGATTTGGCTCGAATCGCAGGCCTTCGTGTATGCGGCGGCGCTGGCGTTCTTCACCGTGTTCTCCATCGCACCCGTAGTGATCGTCGCGGTTGCCGTGGTCGGTGTGGTGCTGGGCGATCAAGCTGCCTCGGGTCGGATCATGGCCCAGCTGCAGGATGCGATCGGTCCGCAAGCCGCCGAATTCGTCCAGATCGCAGTGCGTAATGCGCAGCTCGATCCCGACGGCATCTGGGCGACGGTGCTCGGCGTCAGTCTGATCGTCGTCGGCGCGACCACCGTATTCGTGCAGATGCAGAAGGCCCTCAATGCCATCTGGGATGTGCTGCCCGGACCCGGCCACAGCGGCCTGCTGCGCCTGCTGTTGGCGCGACTGCTGTCGCTGGCGGTGCTGCTGGCGATCGGCTTCGTGCTGCTGGTGTCGCTGCTGCTCAGCGTCGCGGTGCGTGCGGTGATCGACTATGCCGACAGCTGGCTGCCGTTGAGCAACGCCTTGCTGCTGGTCGCAGACCTCAGCCTGTCCCTGCTGGTGGTCACGCTGCTGTTCGGCGCGATCTTCCGCCTGCTGCCCGACGTGGTCCTGCGTTTCCGCGACGTGTTTCCCGGCGCACTGCTGTCCGCACTGCTGTTTACGCTGGGCCGCGCATTGATCGCCCAATACCTCGCACGCTCCGCACCCGGTTCCGCATACGGCGCCGCCGGCTCCCTGGTGGTGCTGCTGATCTGGGTCAACTACTCGTCGCTGATCCTGCTGTTCGGCGCCGCGTTCAATCGCGCCTATCTGGAATACCGGAAACACCCCATCCAACCCCGGCGCGGCGCGGTTCGCGTGGAACGCAGAATGGTCGACCGGTCAGCTGCTGCAGCAGCCGGCGAGGGATCACCGATACCCACGAGCAACCCGACGCCACGTCGTGTGTGATTCCTCATGGCCTGCTGCGGTACCGCGTGCTACAGCCTTTTCGATCAGAAGCCTTCGTAGCATCGGCAAGACCAGTTTCGTAGCCCGGGCCTCGCCATCGGCGAGACCCGGGATGACGACATGCAGGTGCTTGAAGGCAATGACGGGTTCCGGCCAGAAACAGAAATTGAGTGTGATCTATCGTAGGGTGGGCTTTATGCCCACCATTGCTCTATGCCGACTGTCAGGAGCAATGACCTGAGCCGAGTCACGATGACGAAACCGTTTTTTGCCATTATTCAAATTCCGAAATGGTGGGCATAAAGCCCACCCTACGGGCCTAAGACCAGTCCGCGCACGATGAAACGCATTCGCGTGGCATAGCCTCGTAGGGCGCATAAGCCGAAGGCGTCATGCGCCGTAGTCTCGCGTAGGGCGGGTTTTAACCCGCCGTTGCAGCGCGTCCGGATGCATCGAATTCGTGGCGCAGAACAATATGCATGATGTAGGCGATACTGCTTGCAATTTGTTGCTCCCATTACTTTCGGGTTGAAACCCGCCTTAAGGGCTCTCGTGTACAGATGTATTACAAGAGTGCCACGACTTCATCTTCGGTAAACCAGCCGCACGCCCTGATAGCGGTTAGCGCCGAAGTCGCGTCCTTCGCCCATAGCACCAATGCCAAGCTTTCTTCGGCACGGCTACAAGTGACGTATAGCAAACGGAGCGTGCGGTCGATGGTCGTTTCATTCTCAGACGCGATGTTTTTCCTGTCGTCCTTGCTCAGTCCTTTGGCTCCGAACAGCTTGTCGTAGGAGAACAGATTTCCTTCGGCCTCTTCGTCATCCATGACGACCATGACGTGCTTGAACTCCGAGCCCTTGACCACTTGGTGTGTCGCAAATGATGCCTCGCCGCCCAAGTATGTCCGGTAACGTTCGAGTTCGGCCCACGGCGCGTTCATCAGAGTGTGCCACCCGCGACGCAGACGGTCTTCCTGGCTCTCGTCAGCCTGTCGCTCGGGTTCAGGCGGCGGGCGCTCGTCGCGATAGGCTTCAACCAAGCGAGAGTCAGCAGGAAGCACGCTGGCTTCCAAAATAGGGGCCAAAACCTGCTTCACCAGTGCGCCCTCAGTACGGCACAGCCCGGCGAATTGGACGACCGCTTGGTGGATCTCGGCAAGCCGCGTGGCACGCACAGCGTGCTCAATCGGAACCTTCGCGAAGGCATCGTGACGGCGGAGCACAGCGACAGCTGCAAACTCGTCCCACGTGCCACCTGACTGGACGCAAGCACCGAGCTCCAGCATCCCTCCGAGGAGGGGGCGAACCATCGCAGGCCCCAGCCGTTCGCCGTTGGGGTCGGGCGTCGCCGCATTTTTGTCGAGCAAAACCATGCCGCAGTAGACCTTATAGAAATCGCCTCGCCTCGCCCCCAACTTATGCTCCAACGCCAACGTCTTGAAGCCCTTCTGGTCCGTGGCCCACGCTTCTTCGCTCGTTACCTGCGCCATGGCACGTGCGCAGTCGGCTTCAGCACTCAACTTTGCTGACGCAGTGCGCGCCGTGTCGCCGACGAATATCCGCACCTTGCCGCCCTGCTTTTCGCTACGAGCATGCTGGGCCACTCCAGTTTTGGGTTGTGTGCGACCTTCAATATCGGCCTCCCAGATTGCATTGATAAGCCGGACGATACGCTCCTGGCTGCGATGGTTCATCTGGAGCGCTGGTCGCGCCCATGTCGGCGGGATGTGGGACGGCAAGTCGGCATGGCCATCTGGATAAATACGTTGGCGATGGTCACCGAACAGGCCAAGCGCGAAGTGGTCGGGTCGAATGCTCGTGAGGTATAACAGGGCATCCAGCACGTCCCGCACCGTGTCCTGTGATTCGTCGATGAGCAGGAGCGGATGCCGGTCCTGAACAATTTGCTGCAAGGTGGGTCGCTCACGAAGTAGCCACGCCGCCGCATGCAATACGGCTTTGTGCGACAGCGCGCCTTCGCCCCACGTGTTGTGGTCGGGGTGATACCGAAATACGGAGGTCGCACGCAACTCGTCCGCCTTGGCTTCCAACCCCGCATAGTTCCTGCGATCAGTTTGGGTTTCGCCTCTCTTCTTCGACTGTGCATAGGTTCTCGCATTAGCGAGATCTTCCGCGTTCTTCGCCAGCAAGGCCTCGCGGATATCGTCGTCGAAACCTTTTATCAGATCCCAGCAGAACGAGTGGATGGTGGAGACCTCAGCTAATCGGTTCTCACCGAGTCGACTCGCCACCACCTGGGCGGCATTCCTTGTGTAGGTAATCACACGCACCGACTGGCCTCGCGCGCGTAGTTTCGCGGCATAGGTAGCGCCTGCAATATGCCCGACTACACCAGTGATGCGGCGAAGAACCTCGACCAGCGTGCGCGTCTTGCCTGAGCCGGCGCCTGCGAAAAGAAAAAAGTTACGCGGCGGGGTATCTGTGACGTAGCTGCAAATTTCCTCGACAACGTCTGCGTCTCGATCGTTGCCCATATCATCTTCCACAGCGATCACGCCACTTCTCCCGCCGCTTGCAATTGTTTCGCGAGCCAGTCTAGAGCCTCATTGATGTAGTTCGGGCACGCGATATTTCCGCTATCGAATCGTTCAAACAAACTGACAGCAAAGTCTCCTTTTTTGAAGCTCTCGTGCATCGTGTCATGCAGCTTCTGCGCCAGTTCTGCAGGATTCGGGTAGTCAATCACGAGCTCGATGACTTTACCCAGAGGTCCCCGATGCTTGACCTTCTTGCCTTTTTCCGGGTCCTTCTCCTCGTCCAATCCTTTGAACCAATCAATGTTCGAAAGCACCAGCGCGTCTTCGAACGAACTGGGCCACTGTCCGCCGGCGCTGGCAATGGGCACCTGCCAAGCGAAGCGCACCTTGCCACCGTTGCGCGACGTCCATTCGAGGTCTTCTGCCTTTGGCGTACCGTACTCTTGGAAGTTGGCCAGCATCGGATGCCACTTGGTCAGGGTATCGTTCCCGCATTCGAGGTCCGATTGTCCTGCGATGCACACTGCGACCATGGAAATCCGCTTGTCACCCACCTTTGGCACCACCGGGTCGATGTCTGTAATGATCACTGTCGGAATGCCCAAATATTCCACCAGAGGCTTTAGCCGGTGGGCATGACTTCCCCCGATATCGAGGAATGAAAGATACTTTTTGTCCAAGGCCGGGAAGTGCCGCTCGATGAAGCGTGGCACGAGCATCCGCTCTGTGGTGCCCTCGACGAACACAGCCGCATCGGCGAAGAGCAAGTCGGTGTGTTGTACCTGAAAGTATCGCTGTGCGAACATCATAGTCTGCACGTCACTACCAAATGCGTCAGCGACATTGATGATGTGCGTGTTCGGCATGCCCCCTGGAGCGTCCACTGGTGTTCGCTTCATGTAGCGCAACCGCGTAAAGCTGTTTCCATGAGCCAAGTGACTCGAATGCGTGCTGATGAGGAGTTGCGTGCGTAGTTGATTCTGTTCGTCGCCCTTGGGGCGCAGCAAGTCATATGCGTTGGCAGAGAAGCGGCGTTGCACTTGCACATGCAGGTGGGCTTCAGGCTCCTCCACCATGACAAGATGGACGGCCGCAGGCGTGCCCTGTGTCGGGTTCAATCTCTCTTCACGGAACGAAACCAGCATGAAGCTCAAGGATTGGAGATTCTGGTAACCAAGCCCAATGGAGTGCTCCGGGAGCGACTCGTCTAGAGACGTCTTGTCGTTGCTGTACTGGATGGCGGTGCTGTGCGCCAGCAGATCCGTCGTCCGGATGCGAGTGCGAAAATGGATCTTTTGCGGATCATACAAGCCTGGGTAGCCCAGAATTTTTACATCCGCTATGGCCGGATCAAGCGCCGTAGAGATGTGCTTGTCCAAGTTCAACTGTGCATCAGAAATGGCCTCGACTAAGGCCTCGCTTTGCCCGTGAGAGGATGTGTCGAAGTTCAAGTGCTGCCGTGCGAATTTCAAGAGCTGGTTTGAAAACAAGCCGGGTCGCGCTCCGGTTCGTTCAGATCGCGCCTCGTCATCCTCAGACCCTAGCCCACGCTGAGCCGGCACGAAGTCCACGCGGATGAGCTGCCGCAGCAGCGACAACTCCACCGCCTGCGAACCCGGTGGCAGGGGTTGCGGCGAGCTTGCTTTCGCAGGCGGCAGTGGGCCTTTAGCGGGATCCAATCGATACGCTCGGATGCGGTGCAGGTCGGCTGGGTGTCGAAGCCAGTAGTCGAGCAAATCTGTCGGCCACGCGTGGCCCTTCTTCGCCATCTTGCGCACAGGGGTTCGAGCCTCGCGGTAACTCCATGCCAGCTTGCGCAGGTCGTTTACATCACTCACAGGCTCCAGACGAAGACGAAGACCTACGGCGCCCCCCGACCACATGAGCGTGGTGATGAAGGGAGCTACGTAGTGGTAGGCGCCGTCCTTTGCGTCGAACCACAGGTCGACGAATGGCATGCAGGCCAGCAGTTGCTGATGCTGCTGCTCCCAGACATCGGCGTCTTTCGTGTCTGTCGTGGGGTCCTCGTCGAGGGCTTCCCACGCTTCGCCCAGCTATCGGAGCGTGGTCCAGTGCGAGAGACTGATATCGAAGGCACGAAAGCCTGGCGACTCACCCAGAAAGTTGCGAAGCAAGATGAGAAGCGACGTCTTACCGCTGTTATTGGCACCAACGAGGACTGTAGTGCAGTCGTCGAAGTCCAAGCGCGCCTGGGCCAATCGGCGGAAATTCCCCACCTCGGCACATGCGAGCCTGATTGGTGGGGGCAGGGTAGACGCGGACACTGGAGTAGCCGCTTCGGCGCTCGCGGTGTTGATGGGTATCTGGGTAGAAACTTGCATGATCGATTCCTTCCGCTTATGAACTGGCGCTGTGTGTTAGTCGCCTATGCTACGACCCAGATCGAACAAAGGGTTCAGGCTGACTTGCCGTCCATACAACACTGAGCAAGAGCAAACGGTGCGCCAAGGCAGCACACTATGCGATGGATGCTGCAGCTGAAAGTTTGATCTCAGCTCCCGCATCCACAAAGAGCAACCACTGCTGTCGTTGTGATCTATGAGCCAAGAGCGGCCCCTCATCCGGCCTTCGGCCACCTTCTCCCCGCTGTGCGGGGAGAAGGAAAGCCAGATCGTGTTTCTTTCCGCTCGCACAACGCTGTCCCTCTCCCCGTGCACCGCGCGGGGAGAGGGTGCCCGACAGGGCGGGTGAGGGGCGCTTTTAGCGAAGCTGGGGTCAGCGATGTAGCCCGGGTGTCGTACCACGACACCCGGGAAGCGGATGCCTGTGGTGACCCCGTGTCTCGCCGGGGCGAGACACGGGCTACGAACACCCGAGGCTTCGTCGATGGGCTTCGTTCGCGAAGCGAAGATGCTTGCTGAAAAGCGGCCCCTCATCCGGCCTTCGGCCACCTTCTCCGGCCCTCGCGCACGGCGCTCAGGCGTTTATCGGCGCGCGAGCCAATGGCTCGCAAACGCGCCTCTTCACCCCCGCGATGCGGGGAGAGGGCATACCTTCGTGCCCGGCGTGCTTGCCTCAGGTCTGCGAGTCGCCCGGATAGGCGAAGTGCATCCGGGGTGACGTGAGGCATCCGCTGGAGTTCAGAGGGCCGTCATCCGAGATCGGAGCTCCACCGATGAGCCTCCACGCCTCATCGCCGGAGCTCAAAGCCTCAACGCTGGAGTTAAAAGCCTCAACGCCGAGGCTAAAAGCCTCATCGTCGGAGCTCAAAGCCTCAACGCTGGTGAAAAAAGCATCATCGTCGGAGTTCGGGAGCTCCGCGCGTGAGGTTCTGAGCTCCGACGATGGTGAAAATTTGATCATCGTTGAGGTTCCGGAGCTCCGACGACGGTGTTCTGATCTCCGGCGATGGACAAATTTTGATCATCGTCGGAGTTCGTGAGCGCCATGCATGAGGCTTGGAGCCTCGGCGGTGATGAAATTTTCATCAATGCGGGTGTTCTGAGGGCGCGGGATTGAGGGCGTTGTGTGAAAAACGCTCCTCGTCCGGCCTTCGGCCACTTTCTCGCCGCGTGCGGGGATAAGGCATGTCTTCGTGCTCCGGCCCTTGCGCGCAGCGCTCAGGCGTTCATCGGCGCGCGAGCCAATGGCTCGCAAACGCGCCTCTTCATCCCCGCAGGCGGGGAGAAGAAAGCGGTTCGACATGGTCTCTGCGTGCGCCAGCCCACCGACCCGGGGGGCGGGCGCGCGTAGCCTCGCTTGCATGCCTGTCTGCCGGCTCCTCTGGCGCTAGGTACGGGTGCGGAGGTGAACGTGGCCATGATCAAACCAATGTCCGTATTGCTCACGTGGGCGCCGATGGCCGCCCGTGAGCAGCGCCGTGGGACCGCTCTGGCGTGAGAGAACGCGCGAACGCTGCGGTTGTTGATCCGCCTGCGCAGCCCGGCGCTGGCGCATCGAGTGCTGATGTCGATCCGCCGCAGAACCTCGGCGTGGTCACATCGGTGCGCGGCAGTGTGGTGCAGGCGCGTTTCGAGGGGCGGTTGCCGGCGATCCGTTCGGTGCTGCGCGCGGGGGAGGGGGGGGGCATCGTCATCGAGGTGCTGACCCAGCCCGATCCGCGCCATGTGCGCGGTGTGGCCCTGACGACCACCGAAGGGTTGGCGCGTGGGATGGTGGTCAGCGATACCGGCGCGGCGCTGCAGGCACCGGTGGGTCCGGCGATTCTGTCGCGGATGTTCAATGTGTTCGGGCAGGCGATCGACGCCGGTGAACCTCCGGCGGACGTTGTGTGGCGTCCGGTGCATCGCGCGCCGCCGTCGCTGGCGCGGCGGGTGACGACCTCGGATGTGTTCGAGACCGGCATCAAGGTCATCGACGTGTTGACGCCGCTGGAACGCGGCGGCAAGGCGGGGTTGTTCGGCGGTGCCGGCGTGGGCAAGACGGTGCTGCTGACCGAAATGATCCACAACATGATCGACCGGCAGGACGGCGTCAGTATTTTCTGCGGCATCGGCGAACGCTGTCGCGAAGGGGCGGAGCTGTACGCGGCGATGCAGGACGCCGGCGTGCTGGACAACATGGTGATGATCTTCGCGCAGATGAACGAGCCGCCGGGTGCACGCTTCCGTGTCGGCGATGCGGCGCTGACGATGGCCGAGTATTTTCGCGACGATGCGCATCGCGATGTGCTGCTGCTGGTCGACAACATCTTCCGCTTCATCCAGGCGGGCATGGAGGTCTCCAGCCTGATGGGGCAGATGCCATCGCGTCTGGGCTACCAGCCGACGATGGCCACCGAACTGGCCGGGATGGAGGAGCGCATCGCCAATACCGACAGCGGTGCGATCACCTCGATCCAGGCGGTGTATGTGCCCGCCGACGACTTCACCGATCCGGCGGCGGTGCACACCTTCTCGCATCTGTCGGCATCGATCGTGCTGTCGCGGCAGCGGGCCAGCGAAGGTCTGTATCCGTCGATCGATCCGCTGCAGTCGAGTTCGCGGATGGCGACGCCGGGGATCGTGGGTGTTCGCCACTATGCGTTGGCGCAGCAGATCCGGCAGACGCTGGCGCAGTACGCGAAGCTGAAGGACATCATTGCGATGCTCGGCATGGAGCAGTTGTCGCCGGAGGATCGCAAGGTGGTGGCGCGTGCGCGCCGGCTCGAACGCTTCCTGACGCAGCCGTTCTTCACCACGGAACAGTTCACCGGGCTGAAGGGCAAGCTGGTGAGTCTGGAGGATGCGCTCGACGGCTGCGAACGCATCCTGCGCGACGAATTCAATGATCTGCCCGAGAGTGCGCTGTACATGATCGGCGCTATTTCCGAGGTCAAAGTCGCCAGCGGCAAGCCAGCAAAAACACCAGCACGCGCCGATTCCGGTGACGAAACCCCTGCGGTAGCGGAGGACGTCGATGCGACTTAGGGTGCTCCTGCCATTCCAGGTGTTTGCCGATGCGTCCGACGTGCTGCGCATCGTCGCGGACACATCGGCCGGATCATTGGGCCTGTTGCCGCGTCGGCTCGACTGCGTTGCGACGCTCGTGCCCGGCATCCTCAGTTATGCATCGGCCGCGCATGGCGAGGTCTTCATGGCGCTGGACGCAGGCGTGCTGGTGAAGACCGGTCGCGATGTGCGGATTTCGGTGCGGCGTGCGATTGCTGGTTCTTTCGGCGGTTCGGATCTCGCGCAATTGCGCGATGCCGTCGCGCGCGAGTTCGAGCAGCTCGACGCGCAGCAACACGCGCTGCGTTCGGTGATGGCGCAATTGGAAGGCGGCTTCCTGCGCCGCTTCGCGAGGTTGCAGCGTGACTGACGAGAGCAAGGCGCCTGTGGTCCAGAGCCGCTTGGCGCAACAGGTGGGACGCCAGGCGGCACGCAAGCTCAAGGCGCGCCGTGATGGTGCGCCCGGCGTGTGGTCCGGTCTCGGGATGATGGGATTGGTCGGGTGGTCCGTGGTGGTGCCGACGCTGTTGGGCGCGGCGCTGGGGATGTGGTTGGACCGCCGCCATGACGGCATGCATTCGTGGACGCTGGCCCTGTTGGTCGCGGGGCTGACGCTCGGTTGCGTCAATGCCTGGCATTGGGTGGCGAAGGAAGACCGCGCCATCCACGCAGACAGCGGCGAAGACATGGATCCCGATACAGCTCAAGACGCACAACACGACACAGAACACGACACAGATCAAAGCACGGGTGACGGCAATGATTGATGCGGCGTTGGCGATCTCGACCGGTCTCCTGCTGGGGCTGCTGTTCTTCGGTGGACTCTGGTGGACGGTCCACCAGCTGGGGGACTTCCGCAGACCGGCGTTGATCCTGTTCGGCAGCCTCGTGTTGCGCACCGTCGTGGTGCTGGGCGGCTTCTATTGGGTGGCTGGCGGCGAGTGGTCGCAATTGTTGTTTTGTGTGCTCGGCTTCCTAGCAGGTCGGCTGGCGGTCACCTGGTCCACGCGCCTGCCATCGCCCTCTCGTTCGCAGGAGACTCGTCGTGCGCCTTAGTCCGGACCAATGGGTTTTCTGGCAGAGCGGCTTCGTGACGCTCAATGCCACCATCCTGTTCACGTGGGGCCTGATGCTGGCGATGACCCTGGGCGCATGGCTGGTCACGCGCAAGCTGTCGCACGGGCCGACCATCTCGCGCTGGCAGAGTCTGCTGGAGATCGTGATCACCACCATCACATCGCAGATCCGGGAGGTTGGACTGCGGCGTCCGCGCACGTATCTGGTCTTCCTCGGCACGCTGTTCCTGTTTGTCGCAGCGTCGAGCCTGTGCACGGTGATTCCGGGGTTCGAGCCGCCGACCGGTTCGCTGTCGACCACGGCGGCGCTGGCGGCCTGCGTGTTCGTGGCGGTGCCGGCGTTCGGTATCGCCGAACAGGGCTTGGGTCGCTACCTCAAGACCTACATCGAGCCGACCGTCGTCATGCTGCCGTTCAATCTCATCAGCGAACTGTCGCGCACGCTGGCGCTGGCCGTGCGTCTGTTCGGCAACATGATGAGTGGCGCGATGATCCTGGCCATCCTGCTGACGATCACGCCGTTTGTTTTCCCGGTGGTGATGACCGTGCTTGGCCTGCTGACCGGCATGGTGCAGGCCTACATCTTCAGCATCCTCGCGGCGGTTTATATCGCTGCGGCGACGCGCGTGCGTCGGCCTGCGAAGCCGCCTGAAGCAGGCTCTGCAGACCCTTCCGACGCGCCGTCGATCACTTGAAACCCATTCGCACCCACCTGGAGCTTCCATGGACAGCCTGACCCTCATTGCCATCGCTTCGATCGTCATGGCGGGCCTCACCACCGGTTTCGGCTGCATGGGGCCTGCCATGGCCGAGGGCCGCGCGGTCGCGACGGCGCTCACGGCGTTGGCACAGCAGCCCGATGCGTCGGCCACCATCACGCGCACGTTGTTCGTCGGTCTGGCGATGATCGAGTCGACCGCGATCTATTGTTTCGTGGTGTCGATGATCCTGATCTTCGCGAATCCATTCTGGAATGCCGCCGTGACGCAGGCCGCTGCGGTGGCCGGGAAGTAATCATGCTGATCGACTGGTTCACGGTCGGCGCGCAGGTGCTGAACTTCGTCCTCCTGATGTGGTTGATGAAGCGCTTCCTCTATCAGCCGATCCTCGATGCGATCGATGCACGCGAGAAACGCATCGCCGACGAGCTTGCCGATGCCGGTCGCAAGCAGGCGGACGCGCTGCAGGAGCGCGACGTATTCCAGAAGAAAAACGATGCGCTGGATCAGCAGCGCGACGCTTTGCTGCGTCAGGCGAAGGCCGACGCCGACATCGAACGCAAGAGATTGATCGATGCCGCCCGTGCCGCCGCTGATGCGCTGGCCGCCAAACGCCAGGCGTCTTTGGCGCGAGAGGCGAACGCACTGGTGCAGGCCGTGGGACAGCGCGCCCAGACCGAGGTCTTCGCCATCGCACGCCAGACGCTCACCGAGCTGGCCGGTGTCAGTCTGGAGGCGAGCGCCTGCGGCGTCTTCATCGCACGCCTGACAGGGCTTGAAGGTGTGCCCAGAGATGCGCTCGTGGCGGCATTGCGTGGAACGCACGATGACGTGCTTGTGCGCAGTGCCTTCGCGTTGCCGGACGCGCAGCGTCTGGCCATGGCGAACGCCATCGCCGACTCGTTTGATCTCAAGCCTGTGCTGCGCTTCGAGGTGGATCCGGCGCTGGTCGCAGGCATCGAATTGATCGCGCACGGCCAGAAGTTCGCCTGGAGCATCGGCGACCATCTCGCGTCGCTGGAGCGGGGGGTGAGTGAATGGCTGGCGGTACGGATTCGCGAACCCGCAGCGGCGGCGCCGTTGCCTGCGAGCCAGCCGCAATCACCCGCCAAGATCGCCGCTGTCGGCGCACCGTGAGCCTTTCGACGGCCACCTCCGGAACACTGCAGCAAGGCCTCGACGACGCCTTTGCCGCGATGGCAGGCGTGCGTCAGGCCTCGTCGCCGACGCTGGTGGCGCGGGAAGTGGGCACCGTCGTTTCCGTCGCGACCGGCGTGGCCTACATCACCGGGCTGCCGGGCGTTGCCTACGCCGAAATGATCCGCTTTCCGGGTGGCCTGCTGGGTTTGGCGTTCGATGTCGATGAGCACGCGGTCGGCGTGGTGCTGCTCGGCGACCATGCCGCGCTGCAGGCGGGCACCGAGGTCCAGCGCGAGGGCAGGGTGATGGACATCGGCGTCGGCGAAGGCTTGCTGGGGCGCGTCATCGATCCGCTTGGCCGGCCGCTCGATGGGCAACCTGCCATCGAAGGCCTGCAGC
>JBGSID010000014.1:0-8000 GCA_041751895.1 Lysobacteraceae bacterium
GCGCTGGGCGCGCGCGCGCCGCAGCGATGCCACGGCGTCGGCCTACGCGTTCAGCGCGATCAATCGTGCGTTTTCCAATGACGATCTTGCGACCACGTTGTTGCGGGGGCCGGTGCTGGGTCTTGTCGGCAAACTCGCTCCCCTCAATCGCGCGCTGTGGCGGCATGCGGCGGGTGTCTAGCGAGCTCCGCGCATTCGTATTCGGCGTCGGATCGACGATAATGCGCGACGTTCTCGACGATAATACGCACTGATCATTGGCCTGCCTGCAGACGACATGAATATCCTCGAACCCAACAACGCCGCTGCGAGCCATCGCGATACGGTTCGGAGCGAGATCGCCAGGGACGGCTTGAAGATCAATGTCTGCGGCATTCTTGCCACGGACGACCCGGCTTCGATCACCTACGCGAACTACGCGCGCAGCGGTTGCGAGGACGTCGGGATTTACTTCGATCTCATCCGTGTCGAGCCCGGCGAAGCCGAATCGGTTCTGGATCGTCTCAACAACGATCCGCAGGTCCACGGCATCTTCGTCTATTACCCGATCTGGAACGATGCCCGCGACAGCCACCTGCGGGACAGGGTGTCTTCGCAGAAAGATCTCGAAGGTCTGACGCCTTACTGGATCAACAAGCTTTACGCGAACGAGCGTTATGACGATGAGGCGCGTCGTCGCAAGGCGATCCTGCCGTGCACGCCGCTGGCGATCGTGAAGCTGCTCGAAATGACCGACGCCTATTCGCCCGGCGGCCTGCCTTTTCGCGGGCAGACGATCGCGATTTTCAATCGCTCCGAAGTCGTTGGCCGGCCCTTGGCCTACATGCTGACCAATGACGGCGCGTTGGTGTATTCCTTCGATGTGGATGGCGGCGTGGTCATCGAGAGCGGCGGTCACGGTTCCGGTTCCGTGCCGATTTCCAGGCGCGAGGCCTTGGCGTCCGCCGATGTCGTGATCACCGGCGTGCCTTCGCGTGGTTTCGAGAAAATCAGTGTCGATGAAATCAAGCCGGGAGCGATCTGCCTCAACTTCTCGTCGGTCGAGAATTTCGAGGAAGCGATCAAATCCGTGTCGAGCATGTATATCCCACGGGTCGGCACGATGACGGTGGCGATGTGCATGCGCAACGCGCTGCGCCTGTATCGCAACTATCATCATCGTGGCTGACCAGTGCTGAGTGACCTGTCGATTGGAGAATATCTGCGCCAGTTGTCCGGCGCGCAGCCGACGCCCGGTGGCGGCGCGGCAGCAGCCATCACTGCCGCCCAGGCTGCGGCATTGCTGTCGATGGTGGCCAATCTCACCATCGGCAAGAAAAAGTTCGCCGAAGTCGAAACGCTGATGCGCGCCTGTCTGGCCGAATCCGAAACCCTGCGCGAGGTGTGCCTCGTGGACGGCGATGCCGACATGCTCGGGTTCGATGCGGTGATGCAGGCGTATCGGCAGCCCAAAGCCACGGTGGAGCAGGCGCAGGCGAGAAGCCACGCCGTGCGCGCAGCCCTGCGGCTCGCAGCCGAACCGCCGCTCTCGTTGTTCAATACCTGTGTGGCCCTGCTCCGGTTGACCGAGCGGGTCGCTGCGATCTGCAACCCTGCGGTTCAGAGCGATGTGGACGTCGCGCGGCATCTGGCGATGGCGGCGCTGTACAGCGCGCAGGTCAATGTCGAGGTCAATTTGTGTGCGATCGAGGCTGATCCGCTCGCGACCGAAGATGAGAAAGCCGAGGCTGTGCAGTTACGACGTCAGATGTCCAATGCCATCGGTGATGTGAAGATCAAGCCCTCGACGACCTGAGTGGGTCCGGTGTCGCGTACCCGGCGGGCTGATTCATTCCAGTTCGCGGTGGAACGTCGCCACGTCGCGCCAGCCCTGTTCACGGGCGTGGGCGGCCAGGGTTTCTGCGAGATAGACCGACCGGTGCTTGCCGCCGGTACAGCCGAAGGCAACCGTGATGTAGCTACGGGTGTCGGCCTGGATGCGTGGCATCCATCTGTCGAGAAACGCGCGGATCTGCGTGACGTATTCGTTCACTTCACTTTGCGTATCAAGGAAGTCACGGACTTCGCGGTCGCGGCCCGAGAGGGGGCGCAGGCGCGTATCCCAGTGCGGGTTGGGCAGGCAGCGCGCGTCGAAGACGAAATCGGCATCTGTGGGCACGCCACGGCGATAGGCGAAGGACTCGAACAGCAGTGACACGGGACGATCGGCGCTCAGGTCCAGCTCCGCGATGATGCGGCGCCGCATCTGGTGCACGTTGAGGTCGCTGGTGTCGATGATGATGTCGGCCGCTGCGCGCAGCGGTTTGAGCATGCGCCGTTCGAGTGCGATCGCGTCCGCCAGCGCGAGGCCGCGATGGCTCAGTGGATGACGGCGGCGTGTTTCGGCATAACGCTTGAGCAGAATGTCGTCTCGTGCGTCGAAGAACACCAGTTTCGGGTCGTGCCCGAGCGCGCCGGCCTGCGACAGCCATGACGGCAGTTTGGACAGATCGGTTTCGCGATTGCGCGCATCGATGCTGACGGCCAGTTTCGGCGGCATGCCGGCCTCTGTTCCGCCGCTCTTGCCGGTGGCACCTCGAACGAATTCCGGCAGCAGTTCCGCAGGCAGATTGTCGACGCAGTAGTAGTCGAGATCCTCGAAGGTGTGCAGGGCGATCGATTTTCCGCTGCCGGACATGCCGCTGACGATGATCAGACTCGCTTCGTGCGGGCTGGCAGGTGTTGTGGACGAACTCATGATTCGGAGCGTTCAAGGAAATGCGAGTGCCGCGCCATGAATGCCGCGGCCGGATCCACGCCCTTGATGCGCAGGATGTGCGCGCGCGCAGCCGCTTCGGTGAGCACCGCGAGATTGCGGCCGGGCATCACCGGCAGCGTGATCATCGGGACGTCGAGATCGAGCAGGCGGCGTGAGCCGAGATCGCCGACCAGACGTTCGAATCCGGCGGCCTGCGGCTCCAGATGCGGGCGGGTCAGGTGCACGATCAGGCGCAGATATTTGTTCCGCTTGACGGCGGTGTCGCCGAACATCTGGCGCACGTTGAGAATGCCCAGGCCGCGGACTTCGAGCAGATCCTGCAGCAGGTCCGGGCAGGCACCATCGAGCACGTCGGGCGCGATCTGGGTGAATTCGGGCGCATCGTCGGCCACGAGACGATGGCCACGGGTGACGAGTTCCAGTGCGAGTTCGCTTTTGCCCGAACCGGATTCGCCGGTGATCAAGACGCCGATCGAGTAGATCTCGATGAACACGCCATGCACCGTCAGGCGCGGAGCGAGTTTGCGTGCGAGGTGGTACTGGAAATGGTTGAACAACTCATGCCCGCGGCGCGGTGAAGTCCAGAGCGGTGTATTGGATTCCTCGGCGGCAGCGCGCAGGTCTTCGGGGCAGGGTTGGTTCTTGCTGATCACCATTGCCAGCGGGCGAAACTGGATGATCTTTTCGATCGTTTCCCAGCGGTTTCTTGGGTCCAGCGCGTCCAGCCAGGACAGCTCTTCGCTGCCGAGGATCTGCACCTTGTTGGGGTAGATGATGTTGAGATAGCCGGCGAGCGATGGTCGTCGGGCCACGGTGTCGACGGCTTCGAGCACGCGTTCTTCACCGAACTGGCCGGCGAGCCAACGCAATCCGAGGCGTTCTTGTTGTTGATCGAACAGGTCGCTCGCGCGGATGCTGGCATTCATGGGAACGGGTTCTGTGGAAACGGGTTCTGCGAGAACAGAGTCTGTGGCAGCAGAGTCTGTAAAAAAAGAATCAGGGAAAGGAGAGCGGCCGTGCCGGCGCGCGGTGTGGGCCGCATCGCCGGCGACGGTGGGGCGGATCGCCGCGTCAGTCGAGATCCACGCTGCTTGCGAGAGTTTCGCCGCGGTGGTGATCGACCATCTTTTCCTTGTGCTTCAGTAGGAGGCGGTCGAGTTTGTCGGCGAGCAGATCGATGGCGGCATACATGTCGTGGCCATTGGCGTCGGCGTGCAGGGTGCGGCCGGAGATGTGGATCGTGGCCTCGGCTTTGTGATCGGGTTTGTCGATACTGAGTTGCGTGCGGACGGTATCCATCGGGTGTTCGAAATGTCGACCGAGACGCGCGAACTTGGTTTCGACATAGTCATGCAGTGCGGGAGTGACTTCGATCTGGTGGCCGTGGGTTTCGATACGCATCGATACTTTCCTCAGTTTGCCGGGCCTGGGTCGCGCATCGCTGCATCGGGCCCAGCCGGCCGACATCGCGATGCCGGTTCCACCTGACTTCGGGGAACCGTACAGAGGGATATCGGGCCCTTCGTTCCTTCACACAAGGTCTGGATCTTTCGGGCCACCCTCATCGACAGAGTACCCCAGCTCGACGGGGACGCAAGTGTGACATTCGGCAGGTCAGGGCAGGCATTCGCAATGCAGGGCGGAGTGTCGAGTGCAGCGGGTTTCAGACATGCCTCAAGCCATGCGTACGCGTTCGTGCGAGGCCGGAATATTCATTGCTTCGCGATATTTTGCGACCGTGCGTCGTGCCACGGGGACGCCGGAAGCCTTCAGCGTATCGGCGAGTTTCGCGTCAGACAGGGGCTTGCGCGGATTCTCGTCGTCAATCAGTCGCTTGATCATCGACTGGATCGCCGTGCTGGATGCTTCACCGCCGCCATCGGTACCGATGCCCGATGCGAAGAAGCCACGCAGCGGCAATGTGCCGCGAGGCGTGAGTGCGTATTTGCGTGCGATCGCGCGCGAGACGGTGGATTCATGCAGGCCCACTTCCGCCGCGACTTCGCGCAGTGTGAGCGGGCGCAGCGCCTGCTCGCCGAATTCGAGGAAGCCGGACTGCTGGCGGATCAGGCAGTTCACCACTTTCAGCAGCGTGTCTCCGCGTGCTTCCAGATGCTTGAGCAGCCAGCGTGCTTCCTGCAGCCGGCCTTTCATGTAAGAGGCGTCGCTGGCGTTGGCGTGCTGGATCATGCCTTCGTAGCCGCGATGGATCGTCAATCGCGTGTAGCTGCCGGCCAGCGCCGTCCGCCACATGCCCTGATGGCGCCAGATCACGCAATCCGGGGTGATGTACGTGTCCACGCTCATTCCGCCGTACTGTGCGCCGGGATGCGGGTCAAGGGAGCGAACCAGTTGCAGGCCGGTCGCGACCAGTTCCGCAGGTGCGCCCATTTCTGCGGCGAGGCCTTCCGCGCCGATCTTCGGCAGCCGTTCGAGCGGTCCCGCCACGATCAGCAGCGCTTCGACCTTGCCCGGGGTGTCGTCGGACAGTGCTTCGAGCTGCAGGGTGAGACATTCGCGAAGATCACGCGCACCGATACCGAGTGGATCGAAGCGCTGGATCTGGCACAGCACGGTGCCGATCTCGGTCGGGCCGACCTTCAGCTCGGGACGCAGCATTTCGGCGATCGCGTCGATGGTTTCCCGCAGGTAGCCGTTGTCGTCGATCGCATCAATCAGCGCGGCGCCGATGCGCTGGTCGTCGGGTGACAGTCGGGTCAGATGGAGCTGCCAGTAGAGATGGTCATGCAGCGATTCCACATCGACCAGACGGTCCAGCGGATCCAGTGCGTCCTCGCTGCCACTGCCGCTACCACTTCCGCTCCCTGTGCTGCTGTTCCAGCTGTCTGGTGGTTCCCACGCCTCTTCGCCGTTGCCTGCGTTGTCGTCGCCGTTGTCGCGTTCCGTGGACTCGGCGCTGCTGGTCGCTTCCGGCGCGGTCGGTGCCTGGGGCATCCCTTCGGGGACGTCCTTGGGGGTGTCGGCATCGTCTTCTGCCCAGTCGAGCAGGGGATTGCTTTCGACTGCCAGCGTGATCTCGTTTTCGAGCTCCAGCGAGGACAACTGCAACAGATGCAGTGCCTGACGCAGTTGTGGCGTCAAGACCAGCTGTTGACCGAGCGATGTCTGCAGACGTGGTTTCATGTCCTGATGGTAGGGCTTATCGTTCGACGATGCTGCCCTTGGCGCGATCCTTGCGTCAATGTTTGCGATGCACGGCCCTGATGGGCGCGTGGTGGAAGCTTACAGGCGGAACGATTCCCCGAGATAAACGCGACGGACGTCCGGATTCGCGAGCAGCGCTTCCGGTGCCCCTTGGGCCAGGACGCTGCCCTCACTGAGGATATAGGCCCGGTCGCAGATGCCCAGGGTCTCGCGGACATTGTGGTCGGTGATCAGCACGCCGATGCCGCGGTTCTTCAGGTGACGGACGATTCGCTGGATCTCGCCGACCGAAATCGGGTCGACACCGGCGAATGGTTCATCCAGCAGGATCAGGCGTGGCTTCGCCGCCAGTGCGCGGGCGATTTCGACCCGACGCCGTTCGCCGCCCGACAGGCTCGCGCCCAGCTGTTCGGAGACGTGCGCCACCTGCAGCTCATCGAGCAGGGTGGTCAGTTCGCGTTCGCGGCCAGCCCGGTCTAGATCGGGCCGCAACTCCAGCACCAGCCGAAGGTTGTCGGCGACGCTGAGTTTGCGGAACACCGAGGGTTCCTGCGGCAGATAGCCGACGCCGAGTTTGGCGCGTGCGTACATTGGTTCGCCGGTGATGTCGTGGCCGTCGAGTACGATGCTGCCGGCATCGGTCGGCACCAGGCCGACGATCATGTAGAAGCAGGTGGTCTTGCCAGCGCCATTGGGGCCAAGCAGGCCGACGACTTCGCCCGCATTGAGGGTCAATCCGAAATCACGGACAACCTCGCGCGATTTGTAGCGTTTGCGCAGACCCTTGGCGACCAGCATCAGGGGGTGTCCTGCGTCGCTGGTTTGCTCTGTGGCGTGCCCTGTGCCGATTTCGGCTGGATGGTCATTTTCACCCGGCCGCCTTGGCCGCCGCTTTCGATGCGACCGCTCTTGAGATCGTAGGTCAGACGTTGGCCGCTGGTGGTGCCGCGCGGTGTGGTGACGGTGTAATTGCCGGTCAGCAGGACGACATCGGTCGACATGTCGTAGTCGATGCGGTCGGCCTTTGCGGTCATCGGCGAACCGTCGTCCATCTGCTGTTTGAGGATCGCCTGGCTGCCGGTGAGCACCGCGCGTACGACTTCGCCGCCGCGTTGGTGGATGTCGGCCTTGGCGGCACGGATATCCAGAGTGCCCTGCTTGATCATCACGTTGCCGGTCAGCGTGTTGACGCTGTTGCCGTCGAGGGTGCCCGCCTGGTGGTCGGACTCGATATCCATCGGCTGGTTGCGGTCGGAGTCGCGTGCGGACGCCAGCGCGGGAAACAGTGCCCCGGCAACGGCTGCAGCCACGAACAGTGCCAACAATGGGAACCGCCTGTGGCGGGCAAGTCTGGAATCAACGGCGGACAGTGACATAACGTGATTTGACCTCGGAGCGGAGCTCGTAGCGTTTGGTGGTCGTGGACACCGCAAAGCCGCGTCCACGGAGTATAGAGCCGGGCTGAACGATGGTCACCACGCTGTCGGTGGCGGCGCGGTTCTCGCGCGGGAAGACATTCAGACGATCGGTATTCACGGTGATCGGGCGTAGGTCTTCGATAGGGCTGTTGGCCTTGACCGCATCGATCAGCCGGATTTCCTTCTGGTCGCCGCTCACCCAGCCCTTCTCGGCGCGGATTTCCCAATAGTTGCCTTCGCCGTTCGGCACCAGGAAGATCGGCGTCGACAATGACATGCTGTCGTCGCCGGGCCGTCGCTGCAGTTCGGGCGCACGCAGCGTGAAGGACTCTTTTCCCTCGCCATCCAGCGCGACCAGCTCGAAGTCGTGCAGCACGTAGTCCGGGCGGCTGTCGGCAGTGACTGCTTTCGCTGGCGGGTTACGGTGTTTCCACACCGCCCAGCCGCTGAGCAGTGCGCCGCTGAGCAGCATCAGGAACAGTAGACCGCGCCAGCTCATGCGAACACTCTCATGCCAGCTCCCCGGAGACCGGTAACGGATCGTCGAAACGGCCCTGTGCGGCCAGCAACATGTCGCACAGTTCGCGGGCAGCACCCGCGCCCGCGTTGGCGCGCGTACGCAACTGCGCCTGTGCGGCGGTGAACGCATGCGCGTTCGC
>JBGSID010000015.1:0-8633 GCA_041751895.1 Lysobacteraceae bacterium
CGCTCCTGTGGCCGCCATGGGCGCCGGGCAGCCGCCAGTCCGCTTCGAAGCCGATGCCGTACTGCCCGAGAAGGTGCCGTATGCAAGCCCCGCTGTGCGCCTCTTCGCACGCGAACTTGGCGTCGACCTCGCGCGCATCAGCGGTACGGCCCGCGCTGGCCGCATCACCAAAGAAGACGTCCAGCAATTCGTCAAATCCGCGCTACAGGGTGGCGCAGCAGGAGGGGCTTCAGTCCCGGTCGCAGGCGGAAGCGGTCTCAATCTCCTGCCTTGGCCCAAGATCGACTTCAGCAAATTCGGTGAGATCGAAACCCGCGAACTGTCGCGGATCAAGAAGATCTCCGGCGCCAATCTCGCGCGCAACTGGGCAATGATCCCGCACGTCACCCAGAACGACGATGCCGATATCACCGATCTCGAAGCGCTGCGCGTCGCATTGAACAAGGAAAACGAGAAGGCCGGCATCAAGCTGACCATGCTCGCTTTCATGATGAAGGCGGCGGTGTCGGCGCTGCAGAAATTCCCCGATTTCAACGCCTCGCTCGACGCTGATGGCGGCACGCTCGTACTCAAGAAGTACTTCCACATCGGTTTTGCCGCCGACACGCCGAATGGCCTGGTCGTGCCGGTGGTGCGTGATGTCGACAAGAAGGGTGTGATCCAGATCGCACAGGAAACTGGCGAACTTGCGAAGAAAGCCCGCGACGGCAAACTCGGTCCGGCCGAGATGAGCGGTGGTTGCTTCTCGATCAGCTCACTTGGTGGCATCGGCGGCACCGGGTTCACGCCGATCGTCAACGCCCCCGAAGTCGCGATCCTCGGCGTCTCCAAATCGGCGATCAAACCGGTCTGGGACGGCGAGCAATTCGTGCCGCGCCTGATCCTGCCGCTGTCGTTGTCCTACGATCATCGCGTGATCGACGGCGCCGCCGCTGCGCGCTTCACCGCGTATCTGGCGCAGTTGCTTGCCGATATGCGTCGCGTCCTCTTGTAGTCGGGCGATGGCCAAGCAGAATGTCGGCGACAAGCTGAAAGCAGCGGGCGACCGCGTTGGTGAAGCCGCCGACGATGTGACGCGTGCCGGCTGGGCCGATGTGCAGAAAGTGCTCGACTACGAAGTCCTGAAAGTCGCCGGGCTCGATATCACCGTCGGCGGGCTGATCGCCGCAGTGCTGGCGATTCTCGTCGCCTGGGCGCTCTCCGCGCTTCTGCGGCGCTCGATTCACCGCTATGCGCGCAACAACGCCAACGCCAATCAGGCGGCGCTCTACACGGTGTCACGTCTGGCGCATTACGTGCTGCTTGCGCTCGGAGCGATGGTCGCGCTGGAGATGGCCGGTATTCCGATCAGCAAGTTATCGATCTTCGCGGGCGCCATCGGTGTCGGTCTCGGCTTCGGTCTGCAGGCAATTTTCAGCAACTTCGTCTCAGGCCTGATCCTGTTGTTTGACCGCTCGCTGAAGGTCGGCGATTTCGTCGAACTTGAATCTGGCGTTCATGGCGAAGTGCACGACATCAAGATCCGCGCCACCAGGATCACCACCAACGACAACATCGACATTCTGGTGCCGAACTCCGAATTCGTCGCCGGCAGAGTGGTGAACTGGACGCTGCGCGACGGCTCGCGGCGGATGCGCATTCCCTTCGGTGTCGCTTACGGCACGGCGAAGGAACAGGTGAAGCTCGCAGCGCTGGAAGCCGCCGCCGAGGTGCCTTTCACCGTCGACCTCGTGGGCAAGCGCAAGCCGCAGGTGTGGCTGGTCGAATTCGGCGACAGCAGCCTGAATTTCGAGCTGGTGGTCTGGCTGACCAACGAAGCGACCAAGCGCCCGGGTGCGGTGAAGGCGGCGTATCTGTGGGCGCTGCACACGGCACTCGAAAAATACGCGATCGAGATTCCTTTTCCGCAGCAGGATCTGCACCTGCGCAGCCTGTTCGGTCTGACGGGCGATGCTGCGCTCGCGGCGTTGAACGGGAAACTCGTCGAAGCGGCATCTCCTCCGGTCAGCGCGAAACATGCCGTGCCGACAGACGAGGGGTTATCGACCAACGATGCTCTGCTCGAAGTCGAACAGCAGCTCGGCGAAGAAAAGGAAGTGGTCAGCACGATGGCGCCCGGCAAAAAAAGCACGGGCGATTAGAGGGGGTTCGGGCTGCGCTTGTGGTCATGATCGTGTGTCGTGTCGACGCGATCATGAGCGTCATTGCCGGTCGGAAGTCGTCGTTTCAAAGTGATGTCTCAGGAGTCAGTCATGCTGAAAGCGGGTACCGAATCAGAGCCGACGATCGTCTGCGAGCCATTGCGCGCGGGCGATTTGCCGAATTCGGTGCGCGTGGCGACGATTCAATATCAGCAGAAGGCAATCGATGGCTTCGAGGCGTTCGCGCAGCAGGTGGAATACTTCGTCCGCGTCGCCGCCGACTATCGCAGCGACTTCGTCGTGTTTCCGGAACTGTTCACTCTGCAACTGCTGTCGGCATCCGCGACGCGATTGCCGCCCACCGATGCGCTGCGTGCCCTGACGGAACATACGCCGGCGCTGCGTGCGTTGTTCACGCGTCTCGCCGTGGATTACCGGATCAACATCATCGGTGGATCGCATCCCACATTCCTGGGCGACGGTGAGATCCGCAACGTCTGTCATATCGCCCTGCGCGACGGTTCGCTGCATACGCAGGAAAAGTTGCATCCCACGCCGAACGAAAAAGATTGGTGGCGGATCGGAGGTGGTGATCGCGCGGCGGCCATCGCTACGGATTGCGGGCCGATCGGCGTGATGATCTGCTACGACTCCGAATTCCCGGAGCTCGCGCGTCATCTGGTCGATCAGGGCGCGCTGCTGCTGTTCGTGCCGTTCTGCACCGACATGCGCCAGGGCTATCTGCGCGTGCGCTATTGCTGTCAGGCGCGGGCGGTTGAAAACCAGTGCTATGTGATTGCTGCGGGCAATGTCGGACATCTGCCGGGCGTCGACAATTTCGATATCCAGTATGCGCAGAGCGCGATCTTCACGCCGTGCGACTTGCCGTTTCCGACTGACGGCATCGCCGCGCTCGCCAGCGAGAATGTCGAAGCGGTGATCTTCGCGGATCTCAGATTGGACGTGCTGCTCGATGCGCGCGTCGATGGGACCGTACAGAATCTCAAGGATCGTCGTCGCGACCTGTATCGGGTCGATTGGTCTACGCCATCGCCGCCAGACGTCACCGCTATCACCTCACCCATCCAGAAAAACAAGTAAGGACTCTTCCCCATGACATCATCGATCGAAATCAAGGTCCCGGATATCGGCGACTTCGACAATATCCCGGTCATCGAAATTCTGGTGAAGGTGGGTGACCGCGTCGCCAAAGACCAGGGGCTGGTCACGCTCGAGTCCGACAAGGCAACGATGGAAGTGCCGTCGTCTGCAGCGGGCGTGGTGAAGGCGTTGAAAGTGAAACTCGGCGACGGCGTATCCGAGGGCAGCGTGATCGCGATATTGGAAATCGACGACGCAGCCAGCGTGTCTGCTGCAGCAAAGGCTTCCGCAGGAGATGTTTCTGGCGAAGCGGCTGCAGCCCCGAAACATGTTCCGGCGACGCCGGAATCTGAAGTGCAGTCAGCCTCGGTCGCCGTGCCTGCTGCAGCGTCCGCCTCAGGCCGTAAAGCCGATGTTGAATGCCGCGTGCTCGTGCTCGGCGCCGGCCCGGGCGGCTACACCGCCGCGTTCCGCAGTGCCGACCTCGGTCTCGACACCGTGCTCATCGAGCGCTATGCCGCGCTCGGCGGTGTCTGCCTCAACGTCGGCTGCATTCCGTCGAAGGCGCTGCTGCACGCGGCGGCGGTGATCGACGAGGCCGCGCATGCGAAGGATTACGGCATCGACTTCGGCGCGCCGAAGATCGGCCTTGACGCGCTGCGCGGCTACAAGGAAAAAGTGGTCGGTCAGCTCACCAAGGGTCTGGCCGGCATGGCCAAGCAGCGCAAGGTGCGCGTGGTGCAGGGCGTCGGCACGTTCGTGTCGCCCAACGAGATCGAAGTGCGCGGCGAAGCCAGCACCCAGCTGATCCGTTTCGAGCAGTGCATCATCGCTGCGGGCTCGCAGCCGGTGAAATTGCCGGCGTTTCCCTGGGACGACCCGCGCGTCATGGATTCGACCGACGCGCTCGACATGAAAGACATTCCGAAGACGATGCTGGTCGTCGGCGGCGGCATCATCGGTTTGGAGATGGCGACGGTCTATCGCGCGCTCGGCAGTGCGGTGACCGTGGTCGAATTCATGGATCAGATCATGCCGGGCGCCGACACCGATCTGATCAAGCCGCTGGCCGATCGTCTGAAGAAACAGGGCGTCGCGATCCATCTGAAAACCAAGGTCACCGAAGCCAAGGCGACGAAAGCCGGCATCGTCTGCGGTTTCGACGGTGCCAGCATTCCCGCGAGCGATACCTACGATCGTGTGCTGGTGGCGGTGGGCCGCACGCCGAACGGCAACAAGCTCGATGCAGGCAAGGCCGGTGTGGCCGTCACCGAGCGCGGTTTCATCAACGTCGACAAGCAGATGCGCACCAACGTGCCGCACATCTTCGCGATCGGCGACATCATCGGCCAGCCGATGCTCGCCCACAAAGCGACGCACGAAGGCAAGCTTGCGGCGGAAGTCGCGGCCGGCGAGAAGAAGGAATGGGTCGCACGGGTGATCCCGTCTGTGGCCTATACCGACCCGGAAATCGCCTGGGTCGGTGTCACCGAGACCGAAGCGAAGGCGAAGGGGCTGAAAGTCGGTGTGGGCAAGTTCCCGTGGGCCGCCTCGGGCCGCGCCATCGGCATCGGCCGCACCGAAGGCTTCACCAAGCTCATCTTCGATGAAGCCAGCCACCGCATCATTGGCGGCGGCATCGTCGGTGTGCATGCGGGCGACCTGATCGCCGAAGTCGGGCTCGCGATCGAAATGGGCTGCGAGGTCGCCGACATCGGCCACACCATCCACCCGCATCCCACGCTCAGCGAATCCGTGGGTATGGCGGCGGAAGTGTTCGACGGCACCATCACCGATCTCTACATTCCGAAAAAGAAATAGCCGATGCGCACGCTCGGCCTGATTGGCGGCATGAGCTGGGAATCGACGATTCCCTACTACCGCCTTATCAACGAACGCGTGCGTGAACGCCTCGGCGGCCTGCACTCGGCGAAGTTGCTGTTGCACAGCGTCGATTTCGCCGAAATCGAGGTGCTGCAGCATCGCGGCGATTGGGAGACCGCAGGCGCGGTGCTTGCCGGGGCCGCAAGCGGCTTGCGCATGGCTGGCGCCGAGGCGATCGTCGTCTGCACCAACACCATGCACCTTGTGGCGCCGGCCATCGAGGCCGCTGTCGACATTCCTCTGCTCCATATCGCCGATGCCACCGCCCAGCGCATTCGCGCCTCCGGATTGGATCGTGTTGCGCTGCTCGGCACCCGCTTCACGATGGAGCAGGCGTTCTATCGCGAGCGGATCGAAGCGGCCGGCATCGAGATACTCACGCCCGATGCGATGCAGCGCGAGCGCGGACACCGCATCATCTACGACGAGCTTTGCCTCGGCCGCATCCTCGACGGTTCACGTGAAGCCTATCGCGCGATCATGGCGGATCTCGTTGCGCGCGGAGCCGAGGGCGTCATTCTCGGATGCACCGAGATCGGTCTCCTGGTTGGCGAAGCCGACGCAAGCGTGCCGTTGTTCGACACGACCCTGATCCATGCGCAAGCGGCTGCGGAATGGGCTTTGGCCGGCTGAGCGGCGCTGTGCAGAAAAAACGGAGCCCCGGCGATGACCGGGGCTCCGGGCCTGCGGTCGCCGAGGGTCGCCGAGGGTCGACGAGGGTCGACGAGGGTCGACGAGGAAAGCGCATCGCAGGACACCCTCAAATGACTGCGACTGCGGGCCGAAGTTCCCGAGCTGCTCATCGGAGTGTTGGCTCTGGCTGGAGAATGAGGGAGGGAGGCGGCCGTGTTACAGCACGCCGGAGAGGGTGTCGGCGCTGCAGTGAGTAAAGATCCCCGCAGTTGGGGGCGCGCCTGTTTGGGACTCGGCGAACCCGGGCGTCACCAACAGGACCACAGTGCGCTGGTTGGTCCATCTCTTTCGCGCGGAGCGTGAGGTTTAGCTATCGTTTCATCTAAATCGATAGCTTTTTCCTAATTCCGGGGTGGGGTGGACGCTGTGCGATCTGCGGTTGCCGGAGAAAACGGCCGGCTGCTATACTTTTGCGGCTTCGTGGGGTGGTTTTCGATGGTCAAGTACTGATCTTCGAACTGGCCACTCCGCAGCCTCTGCCAAATCCCCGGGTGCCGCGTGCTGAATTCTGTCGCTGCGGGCCGGCGGCTGGCGCGACGCGCGGTGCTGACTCAGGCTGCTGCAACGCTCCTCGTCGCCGTGGCCTGCCTGTCGTTCGGGCGTCATGCCGCACTTGGTGGGCTGGTCGGAGGTGTCGCGATGACACTCGGAAGCGGATTGGCCGCTTGGGGGGCGTTTTCGGGTGGTGTAGTCGGCGCGGAAGCTGCGTTCGGTCGATTGCTGCTCGGTTTGGCGGCGAAATGGGTCGTGGTGATCGCGGGGCTGTTGCTTGCGATTGCTGTCTGGAAACTGCCGGCGCTGCCGGTGCTCGCCGGAGCGGCCTTGGCCGCAGCGGCGTTGTTGTTCACCGCGAAATCCGATCTGCGTCGAGACTGACGACAGTTCGATCGACCGGAGCGTGTTTGATTGTCGTGTATTGGATTGATTGCCGTGAACATCCTCACGGCGGAACCGTGGACTTGAGGGCGACAGTGTGAGTGCTGAAAAAAGCAGTGGCGGACTGACCGAATACATCGTCCATCACCTGACCCACAACACGCAGCAGGTGGCGGGCAACACGTTCCATGCGGATACGTGGGTGATCTCGTTGGTGCTTGGCTTGCTTGCCTGTCTTCTGATGTGGAGTCAGGCGCGTAAAGCGACTGCTGGCGTGCCGTCGAAAGCACAGGCATTCGTCGAACTGCTCGTCGAATTCGTCGATACCCAGGTCAAAGACACGTTCCATGGCGATCGCCGCTTCATCGCGCCGCTGGCGCTGACGATCTTCGTCTGGGTCGTCTTCATGAACACGATGGATCTGCTGCCGCTCGACCTTCCGGGCGCCATCATCCAGGCCGTCGCCGGAGAGGAAACCGCGCATCATACATACCTGCGCATGGTGCCGACCGCTGACGTGAACACCACGTTCGGCATGTCGATCACGGTGTTCCTGCTGATCATCTTCTATTCGATCAAGGCCAAAGGCGGCTGGGGCTTCACCAAGGAGCTGTTCACCGCGCCTTTCCACGCGCACGGCACCTTCGCGAAAATCGTGCTCGCCGGCCCCAACCTCTTTCTCAATCTTGTCGAATACCTGTCCAAGCCGGTGAGTCTCGGCATGCGACTGTTCGGCAACATGTACGCGGGTGAGCTGGTGTTCATGCTGATCGCAGGCCTGTTCGCCTCGTGGGTCACCTTCGTGCCGGGCGTGCTGTTCAATTCGATCTGGGCGATCTTCCACATCCTGATCATTCTGCTGCAGGCCTTCATCTTCATGGTGCTGACCGTCGTCTATATCGCGATGGCGCACGAGCACCACTGAGTCCCGCTTTCGCTTCAATCTTTTTCTTTCGTCCTTCCACTTCATCGTTCAACCGGAGATCCACCATGGAATTCATCGCCAACGTCCAGGGCTTCACCGCCATCGCCATCGGCATCATCGTCGGCCTCGGCGCGCTCGGCGCAGCGCTCGGCATCGGCATCATGGGCTCGAAGTTCCTCGAGTCGGCCGCCCGTCAGCCGGAGCTGGTTCCGATGCTGCAGGGTCGTATGTTCCTGCTCGCCGGTCTGATCGACGCGGCGTTCCTGATCGGCGTCGGCGTGGCGATGATGTTCGCGTTCGCCAACCCGCTGCTCGCCGCGCTGTCGAACGCGGGCTGATCGACGTCATGCGCGGACCGCTCCGGCGGTTCTCGCTGTCGTTGTTCGCGTATGCCGTGGCGTCATGTCGCGGCATCTCCCGATTCGCAGGGCAATGCTCGCAGGGTTAAGTCATGAATCCGAATATCACCTTGCTGGGCCAGATGATCACGTTCGCGATCCTCATCTGGTTCACTGTCAAGTTCATCTGGCCGCCGTTGACCAAGGCGATCGAAGATCGTCAGCAGAAGATCGCTGAAGGTCTCGCTGCGGCCGACAATGCGCAGAAGAACCTCGCCCAGGCCGAAGAAAGGGTCAACGAGGAACTGAAGCTGGCGCGCACGAAAGCCAATGAGATCATCGATCAGGCCCATCAGCGCGCCAATCAGATCGTCGATCAGGCCAAGAACGACGCCGTCGCCGAAGCCAACCGCCAGAAGGCGCTGGCCGAGGCCGAGATCGTCGCCTCCGCGAATCGCGCCAAGGAAGATCTGCGCAAGCAGGTGTCCGCCCTGGCCGTGAGCGGCGCCGAGAAGCTGCTGAAACGTGAGATCGACGCCAACGCCCACAAAGCGTTGATCGACGAACTTGCTGCCCAGCTCTGACAGGACGCTGACCGATGAGCCAAGCCCTCACACTTGCGCGTCCCTACGCACGCGCCGCTTATGCGATCGCTCGCGATGCCGGCGCGACGCA
>JBGSID010000016.1:0-3784 GCA_041751895.1 Lysobacteraceae bacterium
GCTGCAGGCCGGCGGCAACGTGGTGGCGATGACCGGTGACGGCGTCAACGACGCCCCGGCATTGAAGGCCGCCGACATCGGCGTGGCCATGGGCGTGGCAGGTACCGAGGTGACCAAGGCGGCGGCGCGCATGATCCTCGCCGACGATCACTTCGCCACCATCGTGCTGGCCGTGCGCGAAGGACGCGGCGTGCTCGACAACATCCGGAAGTTCCTGCGCTACCTGTTGTCGTCGAACCTGGCCGAGGTGCTGACCGTGTTTGCCGGCGTGCTGGGCGCGAGCGTCATCGGCCTGGAGGCCACGGCCACCGGCTCTGGCGGCGCGGTGGTGCTGCCTCTACTGGCCACGCAGATCCTGTGGATCAATCTGATCACCGACACCGGGCCTGCGCTGGCGATGGGCGTGGATCCGATCGCCGACGATGTCATGGCCCGCAAACCGCGACTGCGCAGCCAACACATCATCGATGCCCGCATGTGGCTGGGCGTGAGCGAAGCCGGGATCGTGATGGCGGTAGTGACCCTGCTGACGCTGGACCTGTTCCTGCCCGGCGGGATGATCGAGCCTGTGGACCGCTGGCTGGGCCCCGGCCCGCACAGCCTCGCGCTGGCGCGCACCGCCGCCTTCACGGTGCTGGTGCTGACGCAACTGTTCAATTGCTTCAACGCCCGATCAGCGTCCGCATCCGCGTTCCGGGCCATGTTCTCGAACCGTTGGCTGTGGGCTGCGGTGGCCTTGTCGACGGCGCTGCAGGCGGCTGTCGTACACCTGCCCTTCCTCAACCTCGCCTTCGGCACCGAACCGCTCTCGGCTGGCCAATGGGCCGTGTGCGTGGCGATGGCGAGCGGGGTGCTCTGGTTCAGCGAATTGCGGAAGTTGTTGCTGCGACTGTGGACCCGGCGCTCGCCTGCTCCGACTGCGCAGTGAATGGGTAGGCATTCAGGCTGCAGGGCTACTCGTGCCGCAATGCCTCGATCGGGTCCATCTGCGCTGCGCGCCGCGCCGGAAAATAGCCGAACACCATGCCGATCGCGGCCGAGAACACCAGCGCGATCAGGTTGATGGTGGGATCGAATACATAGGGCACCGCCATCAGTCCAGCGCCGACATACGACGCGACCGTGGCCAGTGCGATGCCGACGACCCCGCCGAGCGCCGACAACACCACCGCTTCGATCAGGAACTGCAGCAGCACCTCGCCTTCCAGCGCGCCGACGGCCAGACGCAGGCCGATTTCGTGGGTGCGCTCGGTCACGCTCACCAGCATGATGTTCATGATGCCGATGCCACCGACCAGCAGGCTCACGGCGGCCACCGCGCCCAACAGGTTGGTGAGTACGCCCATGGTGCTGCTCAGGGTGTCGGCCAATTGCTGGGTGTCGAAAATATTGAAGTTGTCGTCCTCGCTGTCGGCCAGCTTGCGACGCTCACGCAGCAACTGACGCAGGCTGGCCTTGAGCGGTGCACTGTCGGCGCCATCGGCCATCGACACCATCAGGGCACTCACATTGCGACTCCCGGTCACGCGGCGCTGCAGGGTGTGCAGCGGCACCAGCACGGTGTCGTCCTGATCGCCCATGCCGCCCTGCCCTTTGGGCGCGAGGATGCCCACCACATCGCAGGAAAACTGCTTGATGCGCAATTGTTCGCCCAGGCCGGTCGTGCCTTCGGTGCCGCCATACAGCTCACGCCGCACGGTTTCGCCGATGATGCAGACGGCGGCACCTGAGCGTTGTTCGTCCGGCTCGAAGATGCGGCCGCTGGTCAGTTCCCAGTTGCCGGTGATGAACCACGCGTTCGTGCTGCCGCTGACGCTGGTGGACCAGTTGCGGCCATTGGCCACCACGGTGGCGCTGGCACGGCTCTGCGGCGCCACGGCGTCGACGCCGCCGATCTGCGCCGCCACCGCTTCCGCATCGGCTTCGATGAACTGCGGCACATGGCCGCCGCCACCACCGCCGATGCGTTGGCCGGGGCTGACCATCAACAGGTTGGTGCCGAGGGTGGTGATCTTGTCTTCGATCGCCTGCGTGGCGCCGTTGCCCAGCGTGACCATGGTGATCACCGCGCTGACCCCGATGACGATGCCCAGGATGGTGAGGAACGAACGCAGCATGTTGCGTCGCACCGAGCGCAGGGCAAGCATGAAAACACTGAATAACATTCTGGCGCCCGCGTTGTTGAGGGTTCAAGGAAACACTGAACGCGCCGATCGCAGACGTGTTCAGTGGTCGCGAGTTCGGCGCAGGTCCGGACTCGCTCCCGCACATCAATCACTTACGTGGTCGATTTGCGGGCGACACATCCTTGTGCCTCGGCAATGCTCACTTTTTCAGCGTTGCCTTAAACGGTTTCGGCCAGTTCGATGACCGGCGCCGACAGGGTGGGGTTCGGGTTGATCGCGTCCTTGGCAATCCGGCCATCGAGGAAATGCACCATGCGCCGCGCATAGGCCGCCATGTCGGGCTCGTGCGTCACCATCAGCACGGTGATGCCGTGGTCGCGATTCAACGCCATCAGCAAGCCCATGATTTCGTGGCTGCGCTGGCTGTCGAGGTTGCCGGTGGGCTCGTCAGCCAGCACGACGGCAGGCTGGGTGACGATGGCGCGTGCGATGGCCACGCGCTGCTGCTGGCCGCCGGAGAGTTCTCCTGGCGTGTGCTTTTCCCAGCCGCCGAGACCCACGTCCTGCAAGGCATGGGTGGCCGCCGCGCGGCGTTTTGCGGGGCTGTCGCCACGGTAGAGCAACGGCAATTCCACGTTCTCCAATGCCGACGTCCGTGCCAACAGATTGAAGCCCTGGAACACGAAGCCGAGATAGCGCCGCCGCAGCCGCGCACGCTGGTCGCGTGACAGGGCTTCGACGCGCGCGCCCTTGAAGAGATACTGGCCGGCCGTCGGCGTGTCCAGACAGCCGAGGATGTTCATCGCGGTGGACTTACCGGAGCCGCTGGGGCCCATGATGGCCACGAACTCACCGGTCACGATGTCGAGGTCGATCCCTTTCAGCGCCAGCAGTTCGGTGGCCCCTGCGCCATAGCGTTTGATCACGCCGCGCAATCGAATCAGCGGCGTGGTCATTGCGTGGCGCCCGTCTTCTGCACCGTGATCACCCGCATGCCGACCTTCAGGTCACCGCTGATGATTTCGGTCATGTGGCCATCGCTGATGCCGGGCATCACCGCAACGGCGACAGGGGTTGCCGGATGTCCGTTGGCGTCCTCCGGCAAGACCCATACCTGACGCGCGCTGGCGGTGCTGGCGCTGTCTGCCGCGCCCTTGCGCCCGCTCTCCGTTTTCGGCGCCCCGAACGAGAGACCCGACGCGATCCCCTTCTTGGCCGTGGCCACGGCGGTCGTGGGCTGGTAGCGCAACGCGGCATTGGGCACCAGCAACACGTTCTTGCGCTCGGTGGCGACGATGGTGGAGGTGGCGGTCATGCCGGGGCGCAGGCTGCGGTCGGCGTTGTCCACGTCCATGTACGTCAGGTAGGTGACGACGTTGTCGGTGATGGTCGATCCGAACCCGACCCGGGTGATACGCGCCGGGAACGCCCGATTCGGGTACGCACTGACGGTGAAAGTGGCGTTTTGCCCGATCTTCACGACGCCGACATCGGCCTCATCCACATACACCCACAGCCGCAGCCGCGACAGGTCTTCGGCCACGGTGAACAGCGTCACCGCCTGCAGCGATGCCGCCACGGCGTTGCCGGGGTCCACGCTGCGGGTCAAGACCACGCCGTCCGCAGGCGCGGCGATGGATGCCTTGGACAGATTGATC
>JBGSID010000017.1:0-2363 GCA_041751895.1 Lysobacteraceae bacterium
GCACGGCCGCCTGCGCGACCCGCGCCAGACCTGACCGCAGCTCGGCACGATCGGGATCGATGGCCATGGCGGCTGCGTACAACTCGCGCGCGCCAGTGCCGTCATCAGCAGTCAGCCGGCCCTGTTGCAGTGCAACCTCAGCCTGCTGCCGCAAGGTTTCGGCCTCCGCCTCGGACCAGAGCCATTCCGCAACCGGTCCACGCAACAGCCAGCCCAGCAGCAGCACCAGCGGAATTGGGGCCAGCAACCACCATGGCCAGCGCGCGCGAAGGCGGTCACTGTAGCGTTCTGGTGGCGTGTCGCGAGTCGGACTCACCGCAAGAGGATAACGCGTCGTGTGCGCCCCTCACCCGCCCTTCGGGCTATCTCTCCCCGCAGGGCGGGTGCAGGGCATTCACACCCGACGCACCTGCTCCACACCGGACAGACTGTCGATCCTGCCCAGCAACCGGCTCAACTGTTCGTGGTCGCGCACGCGCAGTTGCAGCCGCAGGCGCACGCGACTGCCTTCGAGGGTGTCGCTGTGGATCGACAGCACGTGGGCATCGTCCTGCGCAATCAGATTGGTGAGGTCTTTGAGCAACCAGCGCCGGTCGACGGCATCCACGATCACGTCGGCATGATGACCGCCGCCGGTGCGGCCCCATTCCACCGGCAGCACGCGCTGCGGCTGAGTCGATGACAAGCGCAGGAACGCCGCACAGTCGGCGCGATGCACACTCACACCGCGCCCCCGGGTCAGATAACCGGCGATGGCTTCGCCCGGCAGCGGCTGGCAACAGCGCGCGAGCTGCACCAGCAGGTTGTCCAGGCCGACCACCGTGACCGCCGACGTGCCTGTCGAAGATCGCCGCGGCGGAACTTTCGGCGGCGCCTTGAGCAGCTCGCCGCGCGCGCTCTCATTTGGCGAAGCGGCCTCCTGCCGGCTGCGCTCATGGTCGAGCAGCGCGCGTCCGACCTGATGCGGGCCGGCATCGCCCAGCGCCACCAGCACGTACAGGTCGTCAACCGTTTCGGCATGAAACTTCGCCAGCATCGGCGCCAGATCGGTCTGCAGCAGCGACAGCCTTCTCAGCTCTTTTTCCAGCAACTCGCGCCCGGCCTGCACATTGCGTGCGCGATCAAGTTTGTGGAACCACGCCCGCACCTTGTCCCGGGAACGCCCGCTGGCAAGAAAGCCGTTGGAGGCCAGCAGCCAATCGCGTCGCGGCTCGGCAGTCTTCGCGGTGAGGATTTCGACGCGCTCTCCACTGCGCAGACGGTAATCCAGCGGCACGATCCGGCCATCGACTTTCGCACCACGGCAGCGGTGGCCGACCATCGTGTGCACGTGGTACGCGAAATCCAGCGGTGTCGCGCCGGCCGGCAGATCTATCACATCGCCCTGTGGCGTCAAGGTGTAGATGCGGTCTTCGATCAATTCACTGTCGAACGCGTTGCTCAGGCTGTTGTCGCTACCGGCATCCTCGCGGCCGGGGTCATCTCGAGCCGGATCATCTCGACCACCGTCGAGCAGCTTGCGCATCCATTCGATCTTGCGATCGAGCCCGGCATCGGCCGGCGCACTGCGCCCTTCCTTGTAGCGCCAATGCGCGGCCACACCCAGTTCCGCCTGCGCATGCATCTCGTGCGTGCGGATCTGCACTTCGAGCGTCTTGCCTTCCGGGCCGATCACCGCCGTATGCAGCGACCGGTAGTCGTTGCGCTTGGGCCGCGCGATGTAGTCGTCGAACTCGCTCGGGATCGGCACCCACAGCGCATGCACCACGCCCAAGGCCGCGTAACAGGCAGGCACATCACTCACCAGCACGCGCACCGCACGCAGGTCGTAGAGTTCTTCGATCGGCACACCTTTCTTCTGCATCTTCTTCCAGATGCTGGTGATGTGCTTGGGCCGACCGGCGACGTCGGCTTCGACGCCCTGGGTCGCAAGGGCGTCTCCCAGTTCGCGCTTGACCTGCTCGATGTAACGCTCGCGGCCGCCGCGTTTTTCGTCAAGCCAACCCGCGATCTTCTGGTAGGTCTGCGGTTCGAGATGGCGGAACGCGAGATCTTCGAGTTCCCACTTCAGCTGCCAGATGCCCAATCGGTTCGCGAGCGGCGCATGAATGTCGCGGGTGAGCTGCGCCAGCGCGCGCCGGTCCGCTTCCGGGCGTTTGCCGGCGACGCGCATCTCCGTCAACTGCCGCGCCAACAGGATCGGCACCACCCGCAGATCCTTCACCATCACCAGCAGCAGCCGGCGCAGGCCCTCGGCGTTGCGACCGCCAGCATCGGCGGCGTGCAGTGTCCATACCTGCGCTGCCGCGCGCTGGCCATCCAGCTGCGTGGCCACGCTCGGCCATCGCTTCGCGAGTTGAGGT
>JBGSID010000018.1:0-4052 GCA_041751895.1 Lysobacteraceae bacterium
GCATGAACTGCGCCAGCGCGCGATGCAGGCGTGCCAGTTGTCCACGCAGCACAGTGAAGCGCGCGCCGCTGAGCTTGGCGGCGGTCTCGCCGTCCAGCCAGCCGTGGCGTCCGCCGAGCTCGACGTGATCCTTGACCTCAAAATCGAAACTGCGTGGCGTACCCCAGCGGCTTTGTTCGACATTGCCGGCTTCGTCAGCACCCGGCGGCACCGATGCGTGCGGGAGATTCGGGATGCCGGCAGCAATCGCTTCGATCTCGCCCTTGATGATCTCCAGCCGCGCTTCGCTGGCCTTCAGTTCGTCACCGAACGCCGCCACTTCGGCCATCACCGCCGACACATCCTCGCCCTTGGCCTTGAGCATGCCGATCTGCTTGCTCTTGGTATTGCGCAGGTTCTGCAGTTCCTGGGTGCGCACCTGAAGTTGCTTGCGCTCGGTTTCGAGCAGCAGCAGGTCGGCGACGTTCAGGTCGTAACCGCGGGTCTCCTTGAGGCGGGCGGCCAGGTCGGCGGGTTGGTTGCGCAGCAGGACGGGATCGAGCATCGGGGGATCTTGAGAGCGTGACGGAACGCCGATTATCGCCCGAAACGCCGCATGAACGCTGCCGGAGACTGCGCAGAAGCGCGCAAAACGGGCTGGTCGGCCATCACATGCCGCATCACACATGCTGTGCCACAATCGTGCTCCCCCTCGCGTCAGACCCGTTCGCATGTCGACTGCACAGCCTTCTTCCGCGCAGGGATCGCGCTTCAGACTCTCTCGCCGCGTGTGGTGGGTGATCGCCGCCGGTTTCGCTGCCGGCCTCCTGATGTTCCTGCTGCTCTGGCTGGACATGCGCGATGACGGCAATTTCTATCGTGCCCAAGGCGACACCAAGGCGGCGGACGGCCAGGTCTTCGAACCGCTGCCAACGCCGTCGGCATCCGGCAACCACAGCGCCAGCGGCTTGTCCGAGGCGGCCGAGGAAGCCGCACGCAATCCACGTCCGGCACCGCCTCCCGTCGAGACACCTCGCCCGGTCGAAACCACTGGCCAGACCCCGATCGCCGATGCAACGCCACCGCCTCGCCCCGCGTCCGCGCTGGCGCCCGGCAGCGTGCCGGTAGCGATCTCCAGACCCGCGCCGAACTATCCCACCGACGCATTGCGCAAAGGCGAAACCGGCACCGTGGTGGTGCGGATCGAAGTCGGCGCCAACGGTGAACCGACCGAAGTGACTCTCGTCAGCCGGACGCGGTCACGCAGCCTCGATCGCGCCGCACTGCAGGCCGCCAAGCGCTGGCGTTTCCGCCCCGCACAGGAGAACGGACGCGCCGTTCCCGCTGCAGTGGAAGTGCCAATTTCGTTCTCGCTCGAAGGGCGCTGACCAGTATCGGTAGAGCGGCCTTCAGGCCGCTACCTACCGAATTCGCCTCTGATCTGCGCCGCGGACCAAGCATGGGCGTAGTCGTCAAACGTGCGCACCAATCCAGCGCGAACCGGATTTTCGAGGATGTAACGGGCATGCCTCAGCACGCAATCGTCATGTCTCAATGCGTGGTCGAAGTAACCCGCTTGCCAGACAGCCCCATGATTGCTACTGCACCTGTTGATCGAACGTGCGCTCCTGCCTTTGAGCAATTGCATACATTGCGCCAAGCTGCCATCGCGCAAATGAAATAACCAATGCAGGTGATCCGGCATCAACACCCAGGCGAGATGATCGGCAATGCCATCCACAGCAAGTCGCTGCAATTCGTCTGCGACAACATCCACGGCAGATATATTCAGGAACAATGGCTGACGACGATGACAAATGGTTGTGAGCGAATAGATACGGTCACGCTCGGAGAATCTGCCTGTTGCGAGACGTGGACTGGACATGCCGCATGATTGCCCGGTCGTCACACGAACAACATCGGGAAATCCTGATAACGACGTCAGAAGAAAAACGTGTGCTTGGGGAATCAGCGGCCTGAAGGCCGCTCTACCGGGGATCAGTCTCGCGCAGCGTGAATCCCACGCCACGGGCCAATGCATCGAAGTCAGGGAATGAGGTCGCCACATTCGCGACATCGCCAATGGTGAATTCGCCGTCACAGCACTGACCTGCGATCGCCGACGCCATCGCAATGCGATGGTCGCCGTGGCTGTCGATGACCACCGGCTTCGCGGAAACGACAACGAATCGGCCGCCGTGGATGACTGCACCGTCATCGAACTCGTCGACACGGATGCCCAGTGCACGCAACGCAGACGACATCGCGGCAAGGCGGTCCGATTCCTTCACCCGTAACTCCGCGGCGCCGCTGACGCGGGTGTTGCCGTTGGCGCAGGCCGCCGCCACGAACAGCGCCGGGAACTCGTCGATCATGTCCGGCACGATGGCTTCCGGCACGTCGATGGCCTGCAACTGTGTCGCGCGCACGCGCAGATCGGCGACCGCTTCGCCGCCCTGGTTGCGTGCGTTGGTCTCGGTGATATCGGCACCCATCATCCGCAGCGCCTGCAGCAACCCGGTGCGACGCGGGTTCATGCCGACCGCTTCGAGGGTGAGGTCGGAGCCCGGAATCACACTGGCCGCGACCAGGAAGAACGCCGCCGAGGAAAAGTCCGCCGGCACCGACACGTCGGTCGCGCGCAACGCATGTTGCCCGTCCGCGCCGCCGCGCACGCGCGCGAGACCCGGCGAGAATTCGATCGGCCAGCCGAACGCCGACAGCATGCGTTCGGTGTAATCGCGGGTCGGATGCGGCTCACGGACGATGGTCTCGCCATCGGCATACAGACCGGCGAGCAGCAATGCAGACTTCACCTGCGCACTCGCGACCGGCAGCGTGTAGTCGATGCCGTGCAGCGCGCTGCCACAATGGATCCGCAGCGGCGGCAGACCGCCGTCTTCACTGTCGATCCGTGCGCCCATCGTCGACAAAGGATCGATGACCCGACGCATCGGTCGTTTCGACAACGAGGCATCGCCGACCAGCGTGCTGTCGAAGCCCTGCCCCGCCAAAACGCCGGTCAGCAGACGCATGCCGGTGCCGGCGTTGCCGCAGTCGAGCGCGTCGGCACTCGCGCGCAGACCATGCAAACCAACGCCATGCACGATCCGCGACTGCGGCGACGGCGCTTCGATCTTCACGCCGAGCTGCTGGAACACCGCTGCGGTCGCACGCGTGTCCTCGCCTTCAAGAAAACCATCGATCCGCGACACACCTTCGGCCAGCGACGCCAGCATGATCGCGCGGTGCGAGACCGACTTGTCGCCGGGCACGCGGATGCGGCCGGTCAGCGGCTTGCCCGCGCCCACGATCCAATCGAGTTTCCCGCCACCACTCATGCCAGCACCTTGTCGAGTTCGGCGAGCAATCGCCGGTTTTCGTCGGCATTGCCGACCGTGATCCGCAAACAATGACCAAGGCCATAGCCGCCCATCGGCCGCAGCACGACGCCGACTTCGCAGAGCGCGGCTTCGATCGCAGCGACACGAGCGTTATCGCCGGGTTCGGCAAACTGCACCAGCAGAAAATTGGTCTGCGACGGAAAGACGTTCAGCCCGCGCTTGCGCAGGGATTCGGCCAGCGCTTCCCGCTGCTCGACGTTGCGCGCGAGCACCCACTGCAGATGTTCGTCATCGCCCAGCGCGGCTTCGGCCGCCGCCAGACCGGCGCAGTTGACGTTGAAACTCTCGCGCACGCGTTCGATCACTGCGATCAGCCCGGGATGCGCGATGGCATAACCGACACGCAGCCCGGCCAGTGCATACGCTTTGCTGAAGGTGCGAGTGATCAGCAGGTTCGGATGCTGCGCCTGCAGCGTCAGCGCCGACGCCCATTCCGGCGCGTCGACAAACTCCGCATAGGCCTCGTCGACGACGACAATGACGTTCGCAGGCACCTTCGCCATGAACGCAGCGAAGTCGTCGATGCCGTACCAGGTGCCGGTCGGGTTGTTCGGATTGGCGAGATAGACCAGGCGCGTCGCATCGGTGATTTGCGCCGCAATGGCGTCGAGATCGTGCCCGCGCGGCATCGCGTGCGTGTCCGCGTTCGCGGGCGCCGCGCGCAAGGTC
>JBGSID010000019.1:0-31042 GCA_041751895.1 Lysobacteraceae bacterium
GCAGACCACCACGGGCCCGGCGCTCAGGCACTGGCGGAGACAGGCTTCAGCGGCATCGGCATGCGGGCCGTCGGCCAGCAGGTCGATCAGGACCGGAGAATCGATCGCGATCACGGGGTCGGCTCATCGCTGTCGAGAGGATCGCTGTCGAGCGGGCCGCGCACCGCCTGCATCGCGTCATCGGTGGACGCGAAACCGTCGAGTTTGAAGCGGCCACGGGCACGGGAGATGGCGTCATCGACGCTCTTGCGCAGCACGATCCGGCTGCCTTCCAGCTCGACCTTCAGCACGCTGCCCTTGGTCAACCCCAAGGCATCGCGAACCGCTTTCGGGAGGGTGATCTGGCCGCGTTCGGCGACAGTGGCTTCCATCGGACGGCCCTCATCTGGTATGCAGCAATGATACATACCTTTTCATGCATACTCCACTACAGCCATACGGATGGCCGATAATCGAACGACTCCCGTGGCACCCAGCCGTCCGGGCTCCATCTCCGGGCAACACAGGTGCTGCGCTCCCCCATTCAGGAGCCCCGCCATGCACGATTCCTTTTCAACCCGCAGCCGCCTCGATATCGACGGCCGTTCGCTCATTTATTTCAGCCTGCCCCGACTCGCCGAACGCTTGGACGGCAATGCGTCGGGCGCGACCTTGGCGCGTCTGCCCTATTCGATGAAGATCCTGCTGGAGAACCTGCTCCGCCACGAAGACGGCATCAGCGTGCTGCCGGAGCACATCGAGGCGATCGCACGCTGGGATGCAGGCAAAGAGCCCGACACCGAAATCGCGTTCATGCCGGCGCGCGTCGTGCTGCAGGATTTCACCGGCGTGCCCTGCGTGGTCGACCTCGCGGCGATGCGCGATGCCGTCGTGAAGCTCGGCGGCAGCGCGAAACAGATCAATCCGCTGATTCCATCGGAGTTGGTCATCGACCACTCTGTCCAAGTCGATGTATTCGGCAAGCCGGAAGCGCTGGACCTCAATGGCAAGATCGAATTCCAGCGCAACCAGGAGCGCTACAGCTTCCTGCGCTGGGGTCAGACAGCCTTCGACGACTTCAAAGTGGTGCCGCCGAATACCGGCATCGTCCATCAGGTGAATCTGGAGCATCTCGCGCGGGTGGTGATGGCGCGTGAAGTGGACGGCGAATGGCTGGCGTTCCCGGACACCGTCTTCGGCACCGATTCCCATACCACCATGATCAACGGCATCGGTGTGCTCGGCTGGGGCGTCGGCGGCATCGAAGCCGAAGCCGCGATGCTCGGCCAACCATCTTCGATGCTGATTCCGCAGGTGGTCGGCTTCAAGCTCACCGGCAAGCTGCCGGAAGGCGCGACCGCCACCGACCTGGTGCTCACCGTCACCCAGATGCTGCGCAGCCACGGCGTGGTCGGAAAATTCGTCGAATTCTTCGGCGACGGCCTGCAGCATCTGCCGCTGGCGGACCGCGCCACGATCTCGAACATGGCGCCGGAATACGGCGCGACCTGCGGCATTTTCCCGATCGATGCCGAATCGTTGACCTATCTGCGCCTCTCGGGCCGCAGCGAAGCGCAGATCGCGCTGGTCGAGGCCTATGCCAAGGCGCAAGGCCTCTGGCACGACCCGGCAACGCCGCAGGCGACCTACTCGGCCACGCTCGAACTCGATCTGGGCAACGTCAAACCCTCACTCGCCGGGCCGAAGCGTCCGCAGGACCGGGTGCTGCTGGAAGCCATGCAGGCCGATTTCCGCAAGCATCTCTCGGATTTCACCACCCAGCGCAGCGCAAAAACCGGCGAAGCGGTATCGGATTTCATCGAGGAAGGCGGCGCGCAGCCCCAAGCCGAAGAGCTTGCCTCCAAGCCGAAGATGAAGATCCGCATCCGCGACCAGGACTGCGAGCTCACCGACGGCTCGGTGGTCATCGCCGCGATCACGTCCTGCACCAATACGTCGAACCCGGCGGTGATGCTCGGCGCCGGCCTGCTCGCGCGCAACGCGGTCTCGAAAGGCCTGAAGTCCGCGCCGTGGGTGAAAACGTCGCTCGGCCCGGGCTCGCGGGTGGTCACCGACTATCTGATGAAAGCCGGTGTGCTCGACGGCCTGGAGGCGCTCGGTTTCTATGTCGTCGGCTACGGCTGCACGACGTGCATCGGCAACTCCGGGCCGCTGCCGGCGGAAGTGTCCAAAGGCATCGCCGATGGCGACCTGGCCGTCGCTTCGGTGCTGTCGGGCAATCGCAACTTCGAGGGCCGCGTGCACCCCGAGGTCAAGATGAACTACCTCGCCTCACCGCCGCTGGTCGTGGCGTATGCACTGGCCGGCACGGTCGATATCGACCTGACCACTGAACCGCTGGGTACCGGCAGCGACGGCCAGCCGGTGTATCTGCGCGATATCTGGCCGACCAATAAGCAGATCGGCGACATGATCGCCGCCACCGTCGGCCCGGAGATGTTCGCGAAGCGCTACGCCGACGTGTTCAAGGGTGACAGCCGCTGGAGCGACATCGAATCGCCCGAAGGCGAATCCTTCCGCTGGGACGAGGCGTCCACCTATATCAAGCACCCGCCCTACTTCGAGGGCATGACCATGGCCGTGGGCACCATCGACGATGTCCACGGCGCACGCGTGCTCGGCCTGTTCGGCGACTCCATCACCACCGACCACATCTCGCCCGCAGGCAACATCAAGGCAAGCTCACCCGCCGGCAAGTTCCTGCAGTCTCGCGGGGTGCAGCCGGCGGATTTCAACAGCTACGGCTCACGCCGTGGCAACGACGACGTGATGGTCCGCGGCACCTTCGCCAATATCCGGATCAGGAATCGGATGCTGGGGGGCAAGGAAGGCGGCAATACGCTGTATTACCCCTCGGGCGAGGATCTCTCGATCTACGACGCCGCGATGCGCTACAAGGCTGAAGGCGTGCCGCTGGTGGTCATGGCCGGCAAGGAATACGGCACCGGCTCCAGCCGCGACTGGGCGGCCAAGGGCACCAATCTGCTCGGGGTGAAGGCGGTGATCGCGGAGAGCTTCGAGCGCATCCATCGCTCGAACCTGGTCGGAATGGGCGTGCTGCCGCTGCAGTTCGAAGATGGCCAGAATGCGCAGACACTGGGCCTGGACGGTTCGGAGGTCATTGCTATCTCAGGCTTGGACGACGGTGCAGCGAAAACAGCGTCCGTCATAGCCCATCGCAGAGATGGCAGCGAATGCCGTTTCAACGCCCGTGTGCTGCTGCTGACGCCCAAGGAAGTCGAATACTTCAGGCACGGCGGGATACTTCTGTACGTTTTGCGTGAACTCGCGTCGAAAAACAGCGTTTGAATGCTCGGCTGCGGGTGGGCCTCAGCGCCCACCCGTCCCGTCGCAGGATGGCGCGCGACGATCCATCCACGAAACACTGACCTGTGTCTTGCGGCCCCTTAGAGCCTATGCTCCAATCAGGCAGAGCCGCAACTCAGCGGCCGTACACAGTTGGAGGGGACTCAATGAATTCAGAACGCCCATGGCTTGCCAGTTATCCGGCAGGTGTACCCGACCAGATCGACGCGGAGGAATTTCCCTCGATCGTGTCGGTACTGCAATCATCGCTGGAAAAATATCGTGACCGACCGGCATTCTCGAACATGGGGCGTTCGATCACCTACGCTGAAGTCGACAAGTACAGCAAACAGTTCGCCGCCTATCTGCTCGGCGAACTGAAACTCAAGAAGGGCGATCGTGTCGCGATCATGATGCCCAACTGCCTGCAGTACCCGATCGCGATATTCGGAATCCTGCGCGCGGGTCTGACGGTGGTGAACACCAACCCGATGTACACGCCGCGCGAGTTGAAACATCAACTCGTGGATTCGGGCGCCAGCGCGATTCTTGTTCTCGACAATTTTGGCGATACCGTACAGAGCGTGGTCGCCGATACAAAGATCAAACAAGTCATCACCACCGGCTTGGGAGACATGCTGCCCTTCCCGAAGGGTGCGATCGTCAATTTCATGTTGAAGTACGTGAAAAAGATGATTCCCGAATACGATATTCCCGGCGCGATTCGTTTCAACAACACGCTCACGCTCGGCCAGATGCACACGCTTCCCGCTGTGGATATCACCTCAGACGACATCGCGTTCCTGCAGTACACCGGCGGCACCACCGGCGTTGCCAAGGGTGCGATGCTGACCCATCGCAATCTGGTATCGAACATGCAGCAATCGAATGCATGGATCGGCGCGAACATGAAAGATGGTTCGGAAATCATCATCACGGCATTGCCGCTTTATCACATCTTCGCCCTCACGGCGAACTGCCTGGTCTTCATGAAACTCGGCGGACGGAATCACCTGATCACGAATCCTCGGGACATGCCGGGCTTCGTCAAAGAGCTGAGCAAGATTCCTTTCACCGCCATTACCGGCGTCAATACGCTGTTCAATGGCCTACTCAACACCCCGGGTTTCGAACAGGTCGATTTCTCTCATCTGCGCCTCACCCTCGGCGGCGGCATGGCCGTGCAGCGCGCGGTCGCCGAACGCTGGAAACAGGTCACTGGATGTACGCTGGTCGAAGCCTACGGCCTGACTGAAACATCGCCGGCCGCCTGCATGAACCCACTGGATCTGGCCGAATACAACGGCGCTATCGGATTGCCGATTCCCTCGACCGACGCCTGCGTGAAAGACGAGGAAGGCCGGACATTATCGATGGGAGAAGTCGGCGAGTTGTGTATCAAAGGCCCACAAGTCATGAAGGGGTATTGGCAACGTCCGGAAGAAACCGCCCAGGTCATGGATGCCGAAGGCTGGCTCCATACCGGCGACATGGCGAAAATGGATGAGAACGGTTTCTTCTATATCGTCGATCGCAAGAAGGACATGATTCTGGTCTCCGGTTTCAACGTCTACCCGAATGAAATCGAAGATGTCATCGCGATGATGCCGGAGGTCCTCGAAGTCGCCGCAGTCGGCGTACCGGACGACAAATCCGGAGAAGCGGTGAAAGTCGTGATCGTCAAGAAAGACCCGAATCTGACTGCAGAACAAGTCAGAGCGCACGCCCGTGAAAATCTGACGGGTTATAAACAACCGCGCCTGGTGGAGTTCCGCACAGAGCTGCCGAAAACGAATGTCGGCAAGATTCTCCGTCGCGAACTTCGGGATTCGCCACCCGTGTCATAAACGCGACGCACTTCGCAGTTCTACTTCCCGACAGGTCGGCCCATGGGCCGACCTGTCTTTCTTTGGAGGGTGGATCGGCTTGAAGTTTCCGGATTTTCGGCGCATACAAGCGGCATCCGGGCTTATTCCGTTTCTGTTCCCGATTCGCAACACTGCCCGGCCGGTGTATGAATCGATCCATTAGGGGAAACGCATATGCACCTTTAAAAGGTTCTCTTAGCTTTTTTTGGCTAGGGGTAAGGCCTTTGTGCGCCTGAGCCTGATGAAACGGGAGACACCCCCTCTCCCAATCCGTTTGCATACTCCGACTCTCTTGCTTACGTTCGAACTACGAATCATCCATCCCCCTTTACTTTCAAACTCAAGGAAATACCACCATGACCCTGCTCGAAAACATTTCGCCGATCGCCGCAGCCTCCCTCGTGCGCAGCGAATCCGATGCCTCCAATCGCAGCGATTGGTTGTTCATGCATGCAAATACTGTTGGCCACTATCACCCGTGTTTTTCCGAGCGCCTGTTGCACGAGCTCAAACGCGAGCAGGAAAGTCTGCGTCGGCGTCTTGCCGCCAACAGCAACGACAATACTTCAGGGGTGCATCACATGGTGCTGGCTTCGGACAGCGAAGTCTTCAATCTCGGCGGCGATCTCGCGCTGTTCGCGCATCTGATCCGCAGTGGAAACCGCGGACGTCTTCTCGACTATGCAAAGCTCTGCATCGAAGTGGCATACAACCTGTATCGGCTCTACGAAAACCAGGTGCACAGCATTGCTGTCGTGCAGGGTAATGCGCTTGGCGGTGGCTTCGAAGCGGCATTGTGCTGCCACACCATCATCGCCGAAGAAGGCGCCGGCATGGGTTTCCCGGAAGTGCTGTTCGACCTGTTCCCGGGTATGGGGGCATATACATTCCTGACGCGACGCGTTTCCCCGATCGTCGCAGAACGGATGATGCTGGACGCACGCATCTATCCCGTCGAGGAGTTGCTCGAAATGGGCGTTGTCGATCAGGTCGTGCCGCGCGGCACCGGGCAGCAGGCCGCAAGCGAACTGATTCGCAAGCATCAGAAAATGGGGAATGCCCTGCGGTCGATGAACGCCGTCCGTCAGGCGTCACGTCCAGTGACTCTCGACGAATTGCTCGCAGTCACGTCGGAATGGGTCGATGCGGCAATGCGTCTGAACGAGCGCGGCCTGAGAACGATGGAGCGCCTGATCCGCGCGCAGCAGCGCCGTGCAGAACTGCAGCCGTTGCCCCGGATGAGCGCACTCGGCTGAGGCGGATGGCTTCAGTCCGAGGGCGTCTGCTGTTGGCGGGCGGATATTGGTACGCCCGCCCCGGATGCCCGGCCCGACAGAATGCGCGCAAGATCCCGCCGGCTATGCTCAGCGACAAGAATCAGCTGTGCATCCAGTTCTGCAGTCCAGGCGTTGCGCTTTCTGGCCAAAGTCATATCGTCGCTCAGCATGATTTCGCGGCAGCGGTCGGCAATCGGGCCGCCGCCGAGATTTTCGCTGACACCCTTCATCGCATGCGCGGCATCTCTGAACTCCGGCCACTGGCTCTGCTGTGCCGAAAGTTTCAGATTTTCAAGACAACCGTGAAGGTCCTTGATGCATTGCTCGACGAAATCCAGAAGAAAGGAATCACCAAGGCCCATCATGGACAGCTCTTCCAGAACGGCGGAATTGTTGGTGATCAACGGCTGCGCAGAAAGCTGCTGCGAAGGACTTTGCTGCCGTGCAGCCAAGTCGGTGACGACTTCAAGAAACTTGGCCACCACGATGGGCTTGGTCATGAAGGTGTCCGTACCCGCCGCACTGGCATCTTTCATCGCCTGTTCGGTGGCGTCAGCACTCATCACGATCACGGGGGTACGTGCACGATGGCCCGCCTGCATGAAGCGCAATTGCCGAATGACATCCAGACCACTCACGCCTGGCATATGCATATCCAGCACGGCCATGTCGTACTGCATTTCAGCAAATGCATCCAGCGCCTGTTCGCCATCAGAAGCAAGCGTGACCTTGTGCCCCGCATGTTCAAGAATGCGGCTGAGCACGACTCTGTTCGCATGTTGGTCGTCGGCGACCAGAATACGTAGCGATTTGGTCCGAGCCCTGTGGCGGATGAAGGGGTCGTCGAACGCGACGACATTGCTCGTATCCTTCTCCGTATAGCTGTTGCTCGTTTCCGCTTCGACAAAAGGAATTTCGACACGGAAGTGGCTACCGCCGTCCGGATTGTCCTCAAGGGAAATGCTGCCGCCGAGCAACTGCGTCAAAGTCCGGGCGATGGTCGTGCCCAGACCGGTCCCCCCGAAGCGACGCGTCGGACCGGTATCGACCTGCTCGAAAGCCTCGAAGATCTTCTCTTTGTAGTCGTCTGGAATACCGATACCCGTATCGCGGACCGAGAACCCGAGCCACAACTTCCCGTTCGTGGTCCGTATGCGGTCGATATCCACCGAGACACTGCCTGTCTCGGTGAACTTGATCGCGTTGTTCATCAGGTTGAGCAGGATCTGCGTCAGGTGTCCGTTGTCGCCGTACAGCTCGCAGGGCACGTCGCCCGCGATGCTTACGCGCAACTCGATCTCCTTCGACGCCGCTTGCGGTTTGAGCATCTTCTCGAGACGCCCCGTCAACTCGCGTAGATTGAAATCCGCCTCCTTACGCTGGAGCTTTCCGGCTTCGATCGCCGAAATATCGAGCACTTCATCGACCAGCAGAGACAAGGTCTGCGCAGACGTGTGGATGACCTCGGCATATTCGCGCTGTTCCGGCGACAGGCGCGAATTGCGAATCAGTTCGGCCATGCCGATGATGCCATTCAATGGGGAACGCAACTCGTGACTCATCGTCGCGAGGAAACGACTCTTCGCGGCGTTCGCCCTGCGCGCTTCCTCGGTGCTTCGATGCAGGCTTCGCAGCAGGGTCGACAGATAAGCGGGGATCGCGATCAACCCGATCACGAGTCCGGCAGACAAATGCGGCTGACTCCACCAGTATTCGGCACCGAAGACGACGGTCATGAAAGAAATGACACCGAGCAGCGACGCCGAGGACAGATACCACATCCCGTATCGCAGGCCATTGCCGATCGTGACCCAGAAAATCAGTACGTACAGCGGTGCGAGCGATGGCGGATCGATCAACATCATAATCGCGAGCACGGTGTAATCGGCGATCATGCCGACCCAGCGGCGCGCATGCGATACGCCCGGGTTCGCGATGATCGCGACCAGAATGCCGATTCCGACGACGGCTTCGGCGTACATCACCATCAGCATCATGGACAATGCGCGCGCATCGCCCATGCCGACCTTGCGCAGCGTATAGATATATCCAACCAGCAGGCAAGCGATGACCATGCGGACGAACGCTTGGCCGTGCTCACTGTCAGGCCGATTGGCCAGCCGAGCCCGAAGCCATTCTGCGGCTGCAGGCAGCGCTGTCATTCGAATCCCGGGCGTTGCGAACTGGTGGAATACCGTTCGCAGATGTCCTCAAGTCTGGGGCGGTTCTGCACCAGCGCCTGGACACACTGAGGATCGAACAGTTTGCCGCTTTGCTCCAGCAGGAAGTCCAAAGCGTTGTCGAAGGTCCAGGGCGCTTTATATGGGCGCGGAGAGATGAGTGCGTCGAAAACATCCGCGACAGCGACGATTCTGGCTTCGACAGGGATCTGCGCGCCGCTGAGACCGTCGGGATATCCGCTGCCATCGAATCGCTCATGATGACGCAAGGCGATGATCGCACCGACCTGAATGAAGCGGTTCTGGCTGCCGGTCAGTAGCTCATGGCCGATCTGGGGATGGCGGCGCATGATCGAGAGCTGTTGCTCATCGAGCGGACCGGGCTTGAGCAGCACGTCGTCGGGTATGGCGATTTTGCCGATGTCGTGCAACGGGGCGGCGAGTTCGATGAGCCGGACCTCGTCTTCCGACATACCGAGGCCTTCGGCAATCAATCCGGCGATATGCGACATGCGCTCAAGATAGGCACTGGTGCCGATATCGCGGTACTCGATCGCGCGGGCCAAGCGTGACAGTGTTTCGCGCTCGCGTTCCTCGACCTCGTGCATACTCGAAAGCAGGCGCTGTTCAAGCGACAGTGCGCGCTGTTTGATCGACTCTGACTGCTGGCGCAACTGAAGGAGATTGCGGCAGCGGGCACGCAGCTCGCGCGGACGGACCGGCTTGACCAGGAAATCGATGACACCCGCATCGAGTGCCGCCTGCCGGATCGGCTCATCGCCGACCACCGTGACCAAGACGATCGGCACATCCCGGTTGGTCAGTGCGCGACGGAAGCGGCGCGCAAACTCGAGACCGTCGATGACCGGCATCCGGTAGTCGAGCAGGAGTAGATCCGGGCGATTGCTCTCGGACCAACGAAGCGCTTCTTCGGAATCGCCGAAGTCGTAGACTTCCAGCTCGGGACTGATGTCCTCAAGAATATGCCGCAACATCGTACGGGCCGAAGTCTGGTCATCTACGATGACGATTTTCACGGAGTTGCCCCACATGCGGATACCGTGCGTCCTTGCTTGCGTGATGGATAGGTGTCTACCTGACTCCGGAATCTAAAGCAATTTCTATGCCTTGTCTCGTATGTGCCCGGTGTTCCACTCATTCTAAGACAATTGAAGCGACTGGGAAGCAGTGATCGGTATCAATGTGTTCATGAGCGGAAGAACGACCTGTTGCTGACAACGAATAGTTAACGAAAATTTTCTGCTGCCACATCATGCGGATGATCCGGGGCATGCGCTCCCTGTCCAAGGCGTCCTATCCAATCTCACTGTTCAGGACGCATGTATGGGAAGAGCAGCACGTCGCGGATCGAGGTCGAGCCCGTCAGCAGCATCACCAGTCGGTCGATGCCAACGCCCAGTCCACCGGTAGGCGGCAGGCCCACTTCCAGTGCGCGGATGTAATCGGCATCGTAGTGCATGGCCTCGTCGTCACCGCCCTCCTTCGCCTCGACCTGGGCACGGAATCGGGCGGCCTGGTCCTCGGAATCGTTCAGCTCCGAAAAACCATTCGCGATTTCTTTGCCGCCGATGAACAACTCGAAACGATCAGTGATGCCCGGTTCGGTGTCTGACTCGCGCGCGAGCGGCGAGACTTCCACCGGGTAATGGGTGATGAAGGTCGGTTGGATCAGATCCGCTTCGACTGTCTTCTCGAAGATCTCCAGCAAGAGCTTGCCCCAGCCATAGCCTGATTTGACGTGGACCTTGAGCCTTGTGCAATGTTTAGCCAGCGCTTCACGATCACGGCAATCGGCGACGGAAATCTCGGGATTGCACTCGCGGACCGCTTCTTCGAGCTTCCAGCGACGGAACGGAGCCGCGAGACCGATGGTATTGCCGTCCCATTCGACTTCATCGATGCCGAGCGTGTCCCGGGCGACATCGCGGATCATGCATTCAGTCAAATCCATGACTTCGATATACGTGGCATAAGCCTCGTACAGTTCGAGCATGGTGAATTCCGGATTGTGGCGGGTGCTCACGCCTTCATTACGGAAATTGCGATTGATTTCGTACACCCGCTCAAGGCCACCGACGACCAGACGCTTGAGATAGAGCTCAGGTGCGACGCGCAGATACAGATCAAGATCGAGTGCATTGTGATGGGTCGTGAACGGTCGCGCGGTGGCGCCGCCAGCGATGTAATGCATCATCGGCGTTTCGACTTCCTGGAAACGGCGATCATCCAGCCAGCGTCGCAGCGCTGACACGATCCGCGATCGCTTCAGAAATACCTCGCGTGAATCCGGATTCACGATCAGGTCGACATAACGCTGGCGATAGCGCTGTTCGACATCGCTGAGGCCATGCCATTTGTCCGGCAGTGGGCGCAGCGACTTGGTCAGGAGACGCAGCGTGCTTGCCTTGACCGACAACTCGCCGGTTTTCGTGCGCATCAGCGTGCCTTGCGCACCGACGATGTCGCCGACGTCCCAGCCCTTGAATGCATCGTAGCTCTCTCCGAGCGTGTTCGATTGCAGGAACAGCTGGATGCCTCCGCTCATGTCCTGGATCTGCGCAAACGCGGCCTTGCCCATGACCCGCTTGGCCATCAAACGGCCGGCAACGGCGACACGGCGACCGGAGGCTTCGAGTGCCTCGCCCGTCCAGCGCTCGGCATCTTCGAACTCGTCCTGCAGATCGCGGGCGAAATGCTCGCGCTGGAAATCGTTCGGGAAGGCAACGCTCGCCTGTTCGCGCAGTGCGGACAGTTTTCCACGACGTTCCGCGATGAGGGAGTTCTCGTCTTGCTGCGGGGTCTGGTCGTCGGTCATGGCGGTCTCTGCGTTCGATAACTTCAAGTGAGCGCTGTAGGAGCGGCGCGAGCCGCGATTCGAAGGGCCGAGAGCATCGCGGCTTGCGCTGCTCCTACAGAAAAACTTAGATGGCGTCGGTGCGTTTGGAACCCGCTTCGAGGCCTGATTTAAGGCTGGCTTCGATGAATTCATCGAGGTCGCCGTCGAGTACTTTCTGGGTGTCGGTGCGCTCGATACCAGTGCGAAGGTCTTTGATGCGCGACTGGTCGAGCACGTAATTGCGGATCTGGCTCCCCCAACCGATATCGGACTTGGTCGCTTCCAGCGCATCGCGCTCGGCGTTGCGCTTCTGGATCTCAAGCTCGTAGAGCTTCGCCTTCAGCATCTGCATCGCCATGTCGCGGTTCTGGTGCTGGCTGCGGCCGTTCTGACAGGCGGCTACCGTACCGGTCGGCACATGGGTGATGCGTACCGCCGACTCGGTTTTGTTGACGTGCTGACCACCTGCACCGGATGAGCGGTAGACGTCGGTCCTTAGATCGGCGGGATTGATTTCGATGTCGATGTCATCCTCGACTTCCGGCGAAACGAACACCGAGGTGAACGAGGTATGGCGGCGGTTGTCGGAATCGAACGGCGATTTGCGCACCAGACGATGCACGCCGATTTCGGTCTTCAACCAACCGTAGGCATATTCGCCCTCGACCTTGAAGGTCGCGGACTTGATGCCGGCGACGTCGCCGGCACTGGCCTCCATCAGTTCGGCCTTCCAGCCGCGCGCTTCGCACCAGCGCAGATACATGCGCAACAGCATTTCCGCCCAGTCTTGGGCCTCGGTGCCGCCGGCGCCGGCCTGGATATCGACGTAGGCGTTGGACGAATCCATCTTGCCCGAGAACATGCGCTGGAATTCGAGCTGATCGACGCCGCGCGCGTAACGCTCGACATCGGCCTGGATGGCCAGCGCGGTGTCGTCGTCCTCTTCCATTTCGACCAGTTCGAGCAGTTCTTCAGCGCCGGCCAACCCATCTTTCAGGTCGCGGATACCGTTGACGGTCTTGTCGAGCAGTGAGCGCTCGCGACCGAGTGCCTGCGCGCGTTCGGAATCGTTCCAGATGTCCGGATTTTCCAGTTCGCGATTGACTTCTTCCAGACGCTCAGCTTTGGCGTCGTAGTCAAAGATACCCCCTGAGCGAATCGAGTCGGCCACGAAGGTCGACGATGCGCTGGCGGATTGGATTGAGTTCGATCATGGCGGATGTGCAGTTGCAGCAAAGACCGTGGATTCTAGCAGGCCACCGTCAATCTGGGGTTCGGTGCTCACGCCGCCGCGACGCGACTTCTGAGCTCATCCCGGTAGCGGCGACTGCAGGGTAGCGAAGCGCCGTCCTTGAGATGGACACGCGCATCACCGCTGTCCAGCGGCTCGATCGAGGTGATCTGGGCGAAATTGACGATATAGCTGCGGTGGATCCGGGCGAAACGTTCGGGATCGAGACGGGCTTCGATCCCGGCGATGGTGCTGCGCAGCGGGTAATCGTGGCCACGGACCCGCAGATTGACGTAGTTGCCCGCAGCCTGCATCCATTCGATATCGGCTGCGGCGATCAGGAATTCCCGGTTGAGTTTGCGCACGAGAAAGCGTTCCGGACGGTCGAGCGGCTCGACCGGATCGCCCTCATCGGGACGATCGAGCAGGCTGACCTCGCCCTGCAACCGACGCAGGACATAGCGATACCCTTCGATCACGCACACCATCATCGTGTAGCTGCGCACGTCCTTGAGGTATTCGTAGGTCAGTTCGGTTGGCCAATGGCCGAAATCGTAATGGCCACCCTGCGCGGCATACGCGGCATGACGCAGCGCCACCATCACGACAACGTGGATCAGCGAAAACATCAGGCTGCCTGCAACGTGGACCGGCAGGGTCTGTCGCCAGGTGTCCCAATGCAACGGATAGCGACGGGTGAACCACACCAATGCCGGGATCAGCGCCAGCATCGTCATCCCGCTGGACCACTCCCACACCGCCGGCTCCCAGTCTGCGAAATCCAGACCGACGCGATGGATGTCCATCATCACCGTAATGCTGTTGGCGACACCATTGATGAGGGTCAAGACCACCCAGAAGCCAATTTCAAACCACCTGCGCCAGCGCCAGAAGGCGGCTGGTGGAGGGGGTGCGGATCGATTGGCGGTAGGGGGCGGAACAGAGGGAGATGACATCGACGCATTTTAGGCCGAGATGCCATGGGACCGTCCCGGATTCGTCCCCGCATGTCTGCGGTTCGTCCCAGAAGCCAGTCGTTGCGGCACTTGTGACGTGCATGGCGTTTCCTGGGATCGAACACTGATGGCTCTTCAGGATCAGGATCTCGACCATGCAACGCCGCCTCGACCTCGACTGGGTCCGCATCGCCGCCTTCTTTCTATTGGTGCTGTATCACATCGGCATGTACTACGTGACCTGGGACTGGCACGTGAAGAGCCCCTACGCCAGCGAGGCGGTCGAGCCGCTGATGCTGTTGACCTCCCCCTGGCGGCTGTCGCTGCTGTTCATGGTTTCGGGGGTCGCCACCGCATTCCTGTTCGCGAAGACGCAAATGCAGTCCAGCGGTTCGGGCTTCCTTGCGCAGCGGTCATGGCGCCTGCTGATGCCGTTGATCTTCGGCATGCTGGTGATCGTGACGCCGCAGTCGTATTACGAATTGCTCGATTCCAGATATCCGGGCGGCTATCACGACGGCTATCTGGCGTTCTGGGGACGCTATCTCGCCCACGACAAGACGTTCTGTGATGCCGACGGCTGCTTGCGCCTGCCCACCTGGAACCACCTGTGGTTCGTCGCCTACCTCTGGGTCTACACCCTGATCGGCTGGGCTCTGCTGCGCTTCGCGCCGAAGGCCGCCGATGCCGCTGGTGGTTGGTTGGAACGGCGGCTGTCGGGCATCGGTGTGCTGCTGTGGCCGGCAGTCCTGTTGATCGTGGGCCGTGCCGCGCTGGTCGGCCGGTTTCCCTCGACTCACGATCTGACCAGCGATTGGTACAACCACGCCCAGTACCTGCCGCTGTTCCTGTTGGGCATGCTGGTCGCCACCCGTGAAGACGTGTGGAACGCGCTGCAGCGTTTGCGCTGGTGGGCTTTGCTGCTTGCGGTGACTGGCTACGCGATCATCGTCTGGTACTTCTACGCGAGCGGCTATGACGATGTGCGCCCACCGCCGGACGCTCTGCGCATGCTCCAGCGTGTTGTCTGGGCGGTATTCCAGTGGACCGCGATCGCCGCGATCTTCGGTTTCGCCCGCAGCATCGCCTTCCGCGAGATGCCCGCCCTGCACTACCTGCGCGAGGCGGTCTTTCCGGTGTACATCCTTCATCAAACCATCATCGTCGTGGTCGCATACAACCTGCAGCCCATCGACCTTCACCCTGCAATCGAAGGACCGCTGTTGGTCGTGATCACCTTCGGCCTGTGCTTCGGCGGTTTCGAGATCGTGCGTCGGGTGCGGTGGCTGCGGCCGTTGTTCGGATTGAAGGCCAGCGCGCGTCTCGTGACAGGCAATGTCGACAGGGCGCCCGGTGCGACAATGACAAGATAACGTCCGAACATTCATCACCGTTGCCCCGGCAGAAGCCGGGGCAACGATGCAACTGGGCAGCAGAACGCCCTACTTCACCTCGAACTCACCCACGAACACCGTCTCGCTCTGCCCGCTCAGACGCAGGGTCACGCTCTGATCCTGCTGGCGACGGGTGCCCCAGCCGGTGCTGAACATCAGATTGAGGGTGGTCGCGCCAGTCACGATCTGCTGGCGGTCGCCGAAGAAATTGGCCTCGACCTTGTATTTGCCAGGCTTGGCGTTGCGGAGCACGAATTCCTCGGGGCCATAGCCGCCGGTGAAGTCGTCGGACAGCAGACCGCCCTGATACGTGTTGCGGTTGCCGTAGTAGCAGCGCTCGCCGTTCGGATCGGTGACCCACAAGTCCATGTCGCTGTTGTCGCTGTCCCATGCGAGAACGACACGCAGATCCAGCGGCATGTTCGCGAGCAGACGGCGGTCGACGAAGGCAGTCTCCAGCGGCTTCGGGCTGGTGGCGATGATTGCGTTCATTTCGTTGAGCGCAACCAGTTCCACCTCGGAGAAACGCGAGTCCCATGGCCGCGCGGCGACTTCGTAGAGACGCTCGATGCCTTCCTGACGCTGCCCGGCGGCTGCAAGCGCAAGCCCGAGATCGCGATAGCTCTGCGGTTCCTCGTCGGCAAGACGCAGCACTTCGCGCAATACAGCCACCGCACGGGCGTAGTCCTTGGACTGCATCAAGCGATAGCCGAGGACGCGCAGAACGTGGCGATTCTCCAGCTTCAACTCAGCCAGATTCGACAGCACCCGCAGCGCTTCGGCGCGTCGGCCTTTCTGCAGCAGCAGATCGGCAACGTCGAGATAGAACGCAGTGCTGTCGGCATGGCTGTCGCGTTCATCGAGATAGAGCGGATAGATGTCCTCGGCCTTCGCCTCGCGCAGACGACGCGCATAAGGCGAATCCGGCGCCCAGGCTTGGAGCTGGATGGAAACACCTGCGCCTGCATCGGCCGAGCCGTCGTCTTTCGCCTCCATTTTCGCCCGGACACGGCCGCTTGCGTTGGCACTCTCCTCTCTTTGTTGGTCGGCAATGCTGTCCAACTCCATTCTCTCCGCAGCGGCCTCCATCGGTGCGGCGCTCGGCTCCATCATCATCGGTGCCGGGGCTGGTGGCGGGGGTGGAGCCATCGCTGCGGGCGCGTCCATGGCCCCCACGGGCGACCCGTTGACGTTGATCTTGTCCAATGACGGCTTCGGCGGCGCCCCTTTCGGGAATGTCCGCTGCCACCAGCGCTGGCGTTCTGCGAAGCGCGTGGCGACATCTTCCAGACGCTCGCTGCGCGATTGCGCTTTCTCGGCCGACTGTGTTCGGAGTAATACATCGACCTCATCCCGCAACGCAGGCGGCGCCGGGATGTCGTAACGCACATAGTCCGCTGCCGCCTCCATCACCAACAGCGAAGTCCCTGGCGTCACGATGCCGAAGCGCTGGCCGAGCCTCGTGATCGCGGCGCGATGCCGTTCCGGCTCGGCAGCACGCGCGGCGACCTGCCAACTGGCCCACAACGCGGCGACTTGCCCGCTCGGTGCAGCATCGGCAGACACCGGCACTTCGATCGTACGCGGGGTGCCCGCTTCATCGATGGTGACGCGGACAGTGGCAGTGCGTTCGGTCAGGCGACCGGCGACGCGCAGCAGCCCATCTTCCGCATACCAGGCCTGCGGCTGAAGATCCGCGATACCGTCGCCATCCAGAGCCACGACCCGTGTGCCCGTTTCAAGCAATGCCTGAGCAGCGCTGTCGAGACCATCGCGCCCCTGCCACTGCACCAGGCGACCACCACGGGATTCGGCCAACGCCGTCAGCCGCGTGGCATCCGCCTGCGCGCCAGACGAACTCAATGCGAACAGTGTCTGGCCGGCCTGTAAGGTCGGAAATGCACGCTCGCCATAGTTCTGCAGACCGTCGCTGACCAACAAGTATTCACCGACATCGGCCTGCGGCGTCCAATCGGCAAGATCGCTGGCGCCATCGTAAATAGCGGTCTCCAAGATCTTGCGCAACGCACTCCAGTCGCCGTTTCGAATCTCGAAACGGCCGCCATCCTCGCCCACGTCTCGCAACAGCCGGAGCGCGACACGACCATTGCCCATCGCGCGGAAATAACGGTCGAGCAGCGCGAATTCGCCCTGACGATCACGCTTGCGTGCAGATCCGGAGGCATCCCACAGCAGTCCGACCGTTGATGGCAATCTGCGTGGCTTCGCGACAGCCGCCGCCATCGGGATCTCGATCAGCGCGAAACGGTCGCTATCGAACGTCTGCACGTAGATTTGTGGCCGCTGTTCGGCAGGAAACCGTAACGACAGCCCTTTTGCAGGGTTGTACGAGCCACCTTCGAAGATCGCGTCGTAACGCGCCGAATAGCCGAAGCCGTTCCTCTCGAAGCGCAGCCCGTCGAACGTGCCGATCACCAGCGGCGCTTTCCGCAGCCCCTGCGCCTGCACATGCAGCGAAATGCCGCCTGCGCCAGCAAGCAGATGCACCGGCACATCGAGACGCCAGGCATCGCCATCGCGATGCATCGCTTCATCGATTACCAATCGGACTTGCCGGGTGCCGCGCGCCGGAATCGGGTAGACACGGAGCCGGAAATGATTGCCTGCAGTTTGTTCGAGCAGGCCGGGATCGACATTGCGGCGCTCGATACTCTCGAAGACCTGCTGGGCCTTCTGCTTCGGCACCGGCACCGCATCGCGCAGCGTGCCGCCGACATCCAGTGCGAATGCGCTGACCTGCTGACCCGGCTGCAGCGGAAATTCGAGCGTGCCCTCTAGCAGGCGATCATTGGGGTTGTACAACGTCAGCAGCAGCGTGGTGCGGGCAAGGCTGCCGTCGGTCTCGACTTCCATCGATGCCGAGCGCAACCCGACTGGAATCTTCGCGCCGGCAGCGGAGATGAGTGGTGTGGTCAGCGGTGGCGCCGTGAGCCCCGTCGTGGGCTGTGGGTCAACCCTGCGCTGTGCCTGGGCCGGCGAGGAAGCGCTTTGCCCCAGCAGTAATCCGGCGACGAGGGTGAAGAGGGTGGAGACTGCGAAGCCTCGTTGCATGACGATTCCCCTGTAGATGATGACGACTCAACGGTCCATGCCCGACAACGGGGTTGCGGCAGGATGCGATCGCCTATCGGCCAATGTTGGCACAAGCACGTTCGCCGTTGTGCAGCAGCAGCTTGGGTCACGCCGAAACGGGCATCTCCGCAGGCTCGCGGTGCACGACAACCAACTGCACCGCGTCGCCGCCACGCCAGTCGTCCGGCTGCAACCGATACGCGATGCGGGAACGCTTTGCCGGCGGCTCGCCGCTCCAGCCGCTGAAATGGATCGCGTTGACACGCTTCGCTGTATTCGGCCAAGCGAGCTCAAGCTTCAGGTGTTGCTCGCCCAACACTTTCCAGTTCACGACCTCGAACACATCGTCGAACACAGGTTCCTGGAAGCCCTGCCCCCACGGTCCGCCGTCGCGCAATGCCAGCGCGGTATCGATCACGCATGTTTCTGGGGGCATGGCGCCATCGCTCAGGATCACGTCCTGCAGCAATTCGGGCGATAACATCTCCGTGGCGCATTGTTCGAATGCCGCCTGGAACCTTGGCAGGTTGGTCAGTCGCAGACTCATGCCCGCAGCCATCGCATGGCCACCGAATTTCTCGATCAGGCCCGGATGCCGCGCATCGACGGCAGCCAAGGCATCACGGATGTGGAAACCTGGAATCGAACGCGCGGAGCCGCGCAGCAGATCGCTGCCGGCGTCGCTCGGCGCGAACGCGATCGCCGGCCGATGCACGCGTTCCTTGATCTTCGATGCCACCAGCCCGACCACGCCGGGATGCCAGTCTTCTCGATACAGGCAAACACTCGCGCGGCCGGTGTCGGCTTCGAACGACAGTGAAGCGACCGAGGTTTCGGCATCGCCGACCATCTGCTGCTGCACGCCACGGCGTTCGGCATTGATGCTGTCGAGGACTTCGGCGAGCTCGCGTGCACGGCGCGGATCGTCGCAGAGCAGGCACTCGATGCCCAGCGCCATATCTTCGAGCCGGCCTGCGGCATTGATCCGTGGCGCGAGCGCGTATCCGACATCGGCAGCCGTGAGCGTGGCGGCTGTACGCCGCGAGACCTCGATCAATGCCTGCAGCCCCGCGCAACCATGACCGGCACGCAGACGTCGCAAGCCGGCAGCGACCAGCGTGCGATTGTTGGTATCCAGCGGCACCAGGTCGGCCACGGTGCCGACCGCCACCAGGTCCAGCAATACCGAGAGATCAGGCAATGCGTCCGGGAACCGCCCGGCATCACGCAGATGCCGGCGGAGCGCGAGCAAGACGTAGAACATGACGCCCACACCGGCCAGCATCTTGCTTGGAAACGTATCGCCGGGAACGCTCGGATCGACGATGACATCTGCCGGCGGCAATCGATCGCCTGGCAGGTGGTGATCGGTCACCAACACTTGCCAGCCGTGTGCTTTCGCTGCAGCGATGCCTGCATGACAGGCGATCCCGTGATCGACGGTGACGAGCAGGTCGGGTTTCAGCCCAACGAGATCCTCCACCAGTCCCGGCGACAGCCCATATCCGTGAACCATGCGATTAGGCACCGCATGCGATACGCGATGCGCGCCTAGCAGACGCAGACCGCGCACTGCGACCGCGCAGGCCGTGGCGCCGTCGCAGTCGAAATCGCCGACAACCACGATATGCCGCTGTTCGTCCATTGCGGATGCGAGCAAACGCGCCGCTTGTTCCAAGCCCAGCAATCCGTCCGGTGGCAGCAACTGGGTCAATCGCGGCTGTGCCAGCGCGTGCGTATGCGCGCCACGAGCGGCGTAGATACGGCGCAGCATCGGTACGGTTTGCGCCGGCCAGTCACCGGTTCCATCCCCTTGCCCGTCCGTTCGTTCGACAATCGGGTCGCGGCGCCGGATCGTGCGGGTCATGCCGGCATCGACCAGGCGCGTCGCCAAAAACGCCAGCCCTGTCCTGCCGACAGGCGCAGTTGGACGCCGTCGGCAGCATCGAATATCAATGTACGGATTCGTCCGCTGCGCATCCCCTGCAATGCAGGCAACAGCCAGTCGCGTTGAAGGGCTGCCAGATCGCGGATACGCCGCAGATCGAAGAGTGCGGCCTCGCCTGCAGACGCTGATCCACCGGCAAAGTCGTTCGGCAGCGTATTCGCAATGCCACCCGCGACCTTCATCAACGCCTGTATCACGTCATCGTCGCTGTATGCGGATTCGAGCGTGCTGGTCACGCGATCCGGCATCACGCCACCGCCCCAGACCCATAGCGCATTGACCTGCACCATCCCACGTGCTGCGCGCTCGGCATTCCAAGGATGATTGTGCAGAACGATCTGGACCTCATTGAGCAGCGCGCGCCAACGCCGGCCTTCAGGGCCGTCGGGTTGATGCTCGAACAGGTCTTCGCCCAACGCATCGTCCGGCGCACTAAAGCGCGGCCATTTCGCTTCGCGCGACAGCCGCAGATACCAGCGCGATGGCGTTGCTGCATCGAGCGTGAAACCGGCGTCGCCGAACACCGGCTTCAATGCGGGCAACAACGCATCCACATCCGCGTGCGACAGCGAAAGACGATCGCCTATCCCGAGCAAACGTGCGCCATTCATCTCAGGCCGCACATGCGCTGGATCTGCACGAAGCCAAGCGGCACCGGCGGCGTCACCGATATCGGCTTGGCGTGTCAGCGCCGCAGGCGCCCAATGCGTGGGCGTGATCATGAAGTGACGCTTTGCCTGCGCTTCAGCGCCGGGCTCACTGCCCGGCTCACCGCTGGCGAGAACATCGGCACGCCCCAGCGCCTTCGCGAGATCCGGCGACAGGCCCTGCCGGCCGAAGACGGACCATGCGGGCAACAGGAAGATCACGCGGGACATTGCCGCAATCGGCCGATCAGCCTTCGTAGGCGACTTGCAGCAATTCGAATTCGCGTCGGCCCGCTGGCGCGTCGATTTCGACCACGTCGCCCTCGTGTTTGCCGATGAGCGCACGCGCAATCGGCGAGGAAATCGCGATCAGACCGAGTTTGATGTCGGCTTCGAGGTCACCGACGATCTGGTAACGCTTCTTGTCGTCGGTCTCGACGTCCGCCAACGTGACGATCGCACCGAACACCACGCGGGTGCCGGCATTGAGGGTGGAGATATCGATGATCTGTGCATGCGACAGCTCCGCTTCGAGCTGTTTGATGCGACCTTCGATGAAGCCCTGCTGCTCGCGTGCGGCGTGATATTCGGCGTTTTCCTTGAGGTCACCATGCGCGCGGGCTTCGGAGATGGCATTGATCACTGCAGGGCGCTGGACGCTCTTCAGCTGATCGAGTTCAGCGCGCAGGCGCGCGGCGCCTTTTGCAGTAATGGGGGCGCGGCTCATAAAAGAAGCTCCATCAAAAAATTCAGGAATGGTATGCGGCAAGCGATATGGATCCGTCAAGCGGCGAATGCCGCATCGCGGGTCTCCGCGACGCGCAAACGCACCGACAGGGCATCGGCGACGCTATCGCCGAACTCCAGATGGCTTGCCTCAGTGGGTTGAAAACCGTCGACCGGAAATCTTTCCGGCGACGGGTCGAACTCTAACGGCACGAATGCCATATTGCCACGGGCAACGATTCGCCACCGGAACGGAGCGCTTCCTCAGATGCAGCCGAGGTTCAAGATTTGCGCTCCTGCAGCTCACGATGCAGTTCCTGCAGCGCCAGCACCGGACCACTGCCGCGGAAGTCGAGCGAATGCAGCAAGGCCTTCGCGCCCGAGATGGTGGTCGAATAGGTCACGCGATGCTGCAGTGCTTCGCGCCGGATCGAAAACGAGTCGGCGATGGCCTGTTTGCCTTCGGTGGTATTGACGATATAGGCGATTTCGCCGTTCTTGATGAGGTCGACGATATGCGGCCGCCCCTCGACCACCTTGTTGATCACCTCGCAGGCCACACCGTGTTGGCCCAGCCATGCCGCAGTACCGCAAGTGGCGACCAGTCCGTAACCACGGCGGATCAGCTCCTGTGCGACGGCCAGCACGCGCTGTTTGTCCGGATCACGCACCGAGATGAAGGCTTTGCCGACCGGTGGCGCCTTGATGCCAGCAGCCTCCTGCGCCCGCGCGAACGCGGCGCCGAAGCTGCGACCGACACCCATCACCTCGCCGGTGGAGCGCATTTCCGGGCCGAGGATGGGGTCGACGTTCTGGAACTTCGCGAACGGGAAGATCGCTTCCTTCACCGAGTAGTAATCCGGCACGATTTCCTTCAATGCGCCCTGCTCGGCCAGCGTCTTTCCAGCCATGCAGCGCGCCGCGATCTTGGCCAGCGGCATGCCGGTGGCCTTGGATACGAACGGTACGGTGCGAGACGCACGCGGATTCACTTCGAGCAGGAAGATGGTGTCGCGGCTATCGGCGCCGTCATCGGAAAGGTCGGTCTGGATGGCGAACTGCGTGTTCATCAACCCGACCACGTTCAGCGCCTTGGCCAACGCGACGACCTGTTCGCGAAGCTTGGCCTGCGTCTCGGCCGAGAGTGAATACGGCGGCAGCGAGCACGACGAATCACCGGAGTGCACGCCCGCTTCTTCGATGTGCTCCATGACGCCGCCGATCAGCACATTGCCGTCCTTGTCGGCAATGATGTCGATATCGACCTCGACCGCATGGTCGAGGAAACGATCGAGCAATACGGGCGAATCGTTCGACACCTTCACCGCATCGCGGATGTAACGCGACAGGTCGGCATCGGAATAGACAACTTCCATCGCGCGGCCACCCAGCACATAGCTCGGACGTACCACCAGCGGGTAGCCGATCTCGCGGGCCAGCGCCAACGCCTCGTCGGCATTGCGTGCGGTGCGGTTCGCCGGCTGCAATAGGCCAAGCCGTTCGACGAGTTTCTGGAAACGTTCGCGATCTTCGGCCAGATCGATCGAATCCGGTGAGGTACCGATCACCGGCACGCCGTTGGCTTCCAGTGCCTGCGCCAGCTTGAGCGGGGTTTGCCCACCGTACTGCACGATCACGCCTTTCGGCTTTTCGAGCTCGACGATCTCCAGCACATCTTCCAGCGTGAGCGACTCGAAATACAGGCGATCCGACGTGTCGTAGTCAGTCGACACCGTTTCCGGATTGCAGTTGACCATGATGGTCTCGTAGCCGTCCTCACGCAGCGCGAGTGCCGCGTGCACGCAGCAGTAGTCGAACTCGATACCCTGCCCGATCCGGTTCGGGCCGCCACCGAGCACCATGATCTTGTCGCGCGAGGTCGGCGCGGCTTCACATTCGTCCTCGTAGGTTGAATACAGGTAAGCGGTCGTGGTGGAGAACTCGGCAGCGCAGGAATCCACGCGCTTGTACACAGGACGCACATTGAACGCCTTGCGCAATGCGCGCACGGCGGTTTCGTTGGTACCTGCGAGCTGGGCGAGGCGCGTGTCGGAAAATCCTTTGCGCTTGAGCGCACGCAGGCGTTTGGCATCGAGACCTTCGAGGCCGGCAGCCGCCACGTCGCGCTCGCAGGCGATCAATTCCTCGATCTGATCCAGGAACCACGGATCGACGAACGACAGCGCATGCACGTCCTCGACCGACATCCCGGCGCGGAAGGCGTCGGCGAGATAGAACATGCGCTCCGGACCCGCTTCCTTCACCTCACGACGCAGACGGGCCATGCCTTCATCGGTCGAGAGATCGAGATCGGTCGGGTCGAGCCCCACTTTGCCTGTTTCGAGGCCGCGCAGTGCCTTCTGCAGCGACTCCTGGAAGGTACGCCCGATCGCCATCACTTCGCCCACCGATTTCATCTGTGTGGTCAGACGCGCGTCGGCGGTGGGAAATTTCTCGAAGGCGAAACGTGGAATCTTGGTGACAACGTAATCGATGCTCGGCTCGAACGATGCCGGCGTCAGGCCACCGGTGATTTCGTTCTTCAACTCGTCGAGCGTGTAGCCGATCGCGAGTTTCGCGGCGACCTTGGCGATCGGGAAGCCGGTGGCTTTCGAGGCCAACGCAGAGGAACGCGACACGCGCGGATTCATTTCGATGACGACGACACGACCAGTCTGCGCGTTCACACCGAACTGCACATTCGAGCCGCCGGTATCAACGCCGATCTTGCGCAGCACCGCGATGCTGGCATCGCGCAATCGCTGATATTCCTTGTCCGTAAGCGTCTGCGCAGGCGCGACCGTGACGCTGTCACCGGTATGCACACCCATCGGATCAAAGTTTTCGATCGAACAGACGATGATGCAGTTGTCCGCAGTGTCGCGGACCACTTCCATTTCGAATTCTTTCCAGCCGAGAACCGATTCCTCAACCAGCACTTCGGTGGTCGGCGACAGTTCGAGACCACGGTTGACGATGTCGATCAATTCTTCGCGATTGTAAGCGATGCCGCCACCGCTGCCGCCGAGGGTGAAGCTTGGACGGATGATCGTGGGATAGCCGACACGTGACTGGATATCCAACGCCTGGTCGAGCGTACGCGCGATTTCGGCTTTCGGGCATTCCAGTCCGATTTCTTTCATCGCGACCCGGAACAACTCGCGGTCTTCGGCCATGCGGATGGCTTCACGCGACGCACCGATCAACTCAACCCCGTATTTTTCGAGGATGCCGTTGTCGGCAAGATCCAGTGCACAGTTCAGCGCGGTCTGTCCGCCCATGGTCGGCAGCAGTGCATCGGGCTTTTCCTTGGCGATGATCTTCTCGACCGTGCGCCAGTTGATCGGCTCGATGTAAACCGCATCGGCCATTTCCGGATCGGTCATTATCGTCGCGGGATTGCTGTTGACCAGCACCACCCGATAGCCTTCGTCGCGCAGCGCTTTGCAGGCCTGGGCGCCGGAATAATCGAATTCACACGCTTGGCCGATGACGATCGGGCCCGCGCCGATGATGAGGACAGTCTGGATGTCGGTACGCTTTGGCATGGCTTTCTCAGTGCAATCGGTGCTGACAGATGTCGGAAACAGGCACGTGCTGTGCGCTTTCGAATCGCGGATCCGGCCGATGGCCGAAGCTGCGCGTGACGAAGCAGCCGCTCATGCGTCCGACTTCATCGAGGTGGCTATCCATTGCCAGACCTGCAGCTCTCTCGAAACTCCATTCGATGAACCACAGGACGAACACTTAGTAAAAACTGCAAAATCTGATAGAAGCCAGATGGTCTTAAAAAGTTGGTGGCGCTTCAATAAAGTCGCTCTCGCCACCGCTCCGGCGGAAGCCAGGTGATACGGTCGTCATCGGCAACCTGCACATCGCCTGCTTTCACTGCGGCAAGCACTGCGGCCTGCATTTCACCCCAACTCCCGGCTTGGTCGCCAATCCGCGCGCCCAAACGATTGTTATGTGCGTCCATCACTCGTGCGGCATCGCCGTACCCGCCGTTCTCCATGACCTGCGTCACCCACTCCACCCAGCGCGGCGAACCGGTGTACGCCACGGTGGCACTGGCGAGAGTATGCCGGTAGGCATCCGCAGGCCCATTGCGGCCACCCGGCAGGTCGACCGAAAACCAATGTGCATACGTCGTTCCCAACACGAAAGCGGGATACAGGCCAGCAACCGCGACGGCTGCCATCGCGCGCAGCTCCCATCTGCGAAGTGAGGGCAAAATGCTTCGCCGAGAAGGCGCTGCTTTGGTCATTCGAAGAGAACCGACATCGGCACATCGCAGTTCGTCATTGCTTTCAGCATCGCCTGCGTCGCCAAGCTTGCACCGAGTTGCTCACCGGCCGACTCGTTCTCGCCCACGGACTTGTTCATTCCCAATGCATCGCCAATACCCGCCAGCTTGCGCAGCCCCGTGTAGTTCGGGTCACTGAAAAACGTCACGAACGACATCATCTGTTCCGGGGTTGCCTGCTTCATGATATCCGCCGGGTCGACTTGAGCGCCGGACCGCTCACTTTCAACGCCGGCCATCATCAGTTTGCCGAACAGGAGCGATGCACCATTGCTGAGCAATTCAAGGTCGGATTTCATGCGTGACGTGTTCGTCTCGGCATATGCTTTCACTTCGGCCATTTTCATCCGCCGATAGCCATCCGTCGAAAGTTCGCCACGCAAGCAGGACAGTTTTTCCGGCTTGATCGCGCCCGGCTTTTCCTGCATCGGCCACTTCGGATCGGCCTTGGCGGCCATCTCGAAGATATGTCCGAACGGCAGCATTTCGACCAGCAGATCAGTCATCTGCTCGACTTCCGCCGTACCTTTTAAAGATGCCGCCTGCGCGCCAAAAACGCTGAAGAGGGCAAGCACCGTAACAGCGATGGAAACAGGAATACGCTTTGAAGAATGCGGCTGACGCATGGTCATGATTGAGGCTCCGGAAGCCGGTCGGGAGATGTCTGGTCGAGAACTGTCATTGCGCTTGCATCGAGGCCACGAAACGGTCGAACAACGGTGCAACATCATGCGGGCCCGGGCTGGCTTCAGGGTGCCCCTGAAAACTGAAGGCGGGCGCATCGGTCAATGTGATGCCCTGATTGCTGCCATCGAACAGCGATCGATGCGTAACACGGACATTCGCTGGCAGCGTTGCCTCGTCGATGGCGAAACCGTGATTCTGGGACGTGATCATCACCCGGCCAGCATTTTCACCGTTCGTACCGAGGTCGATCACCGGATGATTCGCGCCGTGGTGGCCGAATTTCATTTTCATCGTCTGCGCACCGGCGGCAAGCCCCAGCAACTGATGACCGAGACAGATGCCGAAGGTCGGGATCTTGCGCGCGATGAATTCGCGGATCGCGGCGATCGCGTAATCGCAAGGCGCGGGATCGCCGGGTCCGTTGGAGAGAAACACGCCATCCGGATGCATCGCGAGCACATCCTCAGCGGATGTCTGCGCCGGCACCACGGTCACATCACAGCCGCGCTCGGCCAGCATGCGCAGGATGTTGCGCTTCACGCCAAAATCGTAGGCGACGACCTTGTACTTCAGTTCGCTGCTGACGAAGGTATTGCGATCGAGGTCGAGTTGACCTTCACGCCAGGAATATTGTTCTGCGGTGCTGACCACTCGGGCCAGATCCATGCCCTTGAGGCCGGGGAACTTGCGTGCGGCTTCGAGCGCCTTGTCGACATCAATGTCTCCCGCCATCACCGCGCCATTCTGGGCGCCGCGATCACGCAAGAGGCGCGTGAGCTTGCGGGTGTCGATCTCGGCGATCGCGACGATTCCACGGGGCTTCAGCCACTCCGGCAGCGCCACTTCGCTGCGCCAGCTGCTGGGGCGACGCGGCACGTTGCGGACGATCAGGCCGGACGCCCAGACCTGATCGGCTTCGTCGTCGATTTCCGTGCAGCCGGTGTTGCCGATGTGCGGATAGGTCAGTGTCACCAGCTGACGGGCATAGGACGGGTCGGTCAGGATTTCCTGATAGCCGGTCATCGCGGTGTTGAACACCACCTCACCCACGGACAGGCCGGGCGCGCCTACGGATTCGCCCTCGAATACGGTGCCGTCTTCGAGGACAAGGATTGCTGTTTCGCTCACGGTATTTCGCCTCTTTTGCCGACGGCAGGTTGCACAAAGCCACGGACACAGTGCGGGACCGGTCCGGGGCTTGAAGGGTTCAGGCGAGCGAGAATTGTACCGATGCGATGCCACCTCTGCCAGCAGAAATTTGCTTCGGCGCTCGAAACTGGCTGCATAGGCGATGACTATCAGCGCAGATCGTGGGATTCAGGCCGAGTCATGCAAGAAGCATTCCGCAGAATCCAACAAGATTTACTGCGTCCATGTTGGCTGATCACGGCCGCTCAGACGAAGCTGAACACGGGTTCCTCGGACACATTGGCAGGAAACATAGCCTGCCAGTCGCATCAGACAGCGAAATCAGGCACATAAGCGGATGGCGGGCACATCAGAACCGCTTCAGATAGCTTGCTCAGATAGCTTGCTCAGATAGCGTGTTCAGATTGCTTGCGATGAGACGTCGAGCACCCGGCCGACCTTGCTGCTGTCGATATCCAGGGCCACCGCAGCCAAGACTTCAGCATCGACTTCGGTGCCGAAACCGATGCGGAAATGCACCTCGCCGGCCGGTGTGCGTGAAGAATGGATCGACGACAGGCTGATGCCGTGGCGTTCGAACACCTGCAGCAACACTCTCAGCGCACCCGGGTGATCTTCGGGCAGATGCACGCTGATCGACACCCGCTCCACAAGATCCGCGAGCAGGTACCCCACCCGCTCGAAGGTGTGATTGCTATCGGCCAGAGTCGCAGCGTCGAAGTAGGCGCGATTGGCCTCAAGGAAGCGCTCGCGGAAGCCCGCCCGGGCGAGGTCGTCGCCCTGAGCGATCAGATGGCGTAATCCGGACAATTCGCCGAGGAGACTGTCCAGCATTTCGAGTACATAGGGATTGCCGAACTGGATGTCTTCGTAGATCCGCGGGTTGAGCGACAGAATGCGCGTCGCCATCGCCACATCCAGTTCGAACGACACCGAACGCAACGGCAGCAGCGCCGACGGCGGCCCCAGAAGACCAGCCTGCCCGCGCAGCACGCCCACCTGCGCAAGGTGCGTGGCATGGACCATCGCCTGGATCACTGCCATCGCACGGTCGTGATGTCCGGGCGTCACCCGGACGCATTCAGCCTGCAGTGCATCAAGAAACTGCGAGAGCCAGTCGCGCCAGCCATCGAGCCGCGCCTCGCAGATCACCAGCACTTTGCCTTTGAGCGTCGGCGCTTTCGGTGGGGCGGTCATCGGATGCAGGCCGACGACATCCGCTTGCGAGCGCAGCATCACCGCGACCGGGCGCTGCTTGATCGAGGTGATGTCCAACCACAACCGGCCTCGCTCACGACCCGCCGACCGTGTCAGTGCGTCTTCGATGATGGCCTCGGTGCTCCGGATGGGCGCTGCGAACAACAGGACATCGGCATCGGTCAGCAAGCGTTCGAGCGGATCGGAATGCGCGGCTGCCGGGTCATGCCCCAGTACCTGCAATTGCATGCGCGTGTCGAAAAACTGACGCAGCCAGCGTCCGTACGCGCCCTCACTCCCGACGATGCCGATAACCGGGTGCGCCATCATCGGGCGACGCTCCGTTCGCCTGTCATGCACATCGGCAAGTCCCCGTGGCGACAACGAATGGTGAATGGTTTTGCAGGCAAGCGCATGGACGCCATCAATGCCCGCTCAGCCGAGCAGATCGCGCGGACGGTAGCTGCCTGGCATGCGTCCGGTGAGCCATGACGCCGCATGCAGCGCACCCCGGGCAAAGATGTCGCGATTGCCGGCCCGATGGATCAGCTCGATCCGCTCTCCTTGCCCGGTGAACTGGACCAGATGTTCGCCGATGATGTCGCCTGCGCGAAGACTGGCAAAATGTGGATCGCTGCCGCCGCGTTGTGCGGCCGCACCGAGCGCGAGCGCGGTGCCAGAGGGCGCATCAAGCTTGCGAGTGTGGTGGGACTCAACGATATCGCAGTCCCAGCTCCGCAACGCCGAAGCCGCACGTTCGACAAGTTCTTCAAGCACGGCAACGCCGATGCTGAAATTGGCGGCCCATAGCACCGGAATCTGCACGGAAGCGGTCTCCAGCGACGAACGCTGCTCAGGCGCAAGACCGGTGGTGCCGGACACCAGCGCGACACCTCGCGCCACGCACAGTGTGAGGATGGCGTCGAAACCAGCGGGCAGACTGAAATCGATGGCGACATCGAAATCAGGAGCGCTTTCGAGGCGATCCAGCGGATGGAAAGGCTGGCCCAGCAACGAGGCATTGCCCGAAGGCCGCGAGACCGCTGCAACAACCGTGATGTCTTCACGCTCGCCGGCAAGGCGCAACAATGTTTGTCCCATGCGGCCGCTGGCGCCATGGATCAGGATGCGGGTGACTGGATTCATCGGCGTAAGCTACCGGCACACCCAGCGGGTGACAAGGAATGCTGCCTGATATCCATTTGAATCGAGATCCGGGGGGATCCATCGCATTCGCAGTCATGTAGAAGCCGTAGAAGATGCCCTTGCCTTTGACCATTCGACATTTCGGTTCACCGCTATCCCTGGATATTCCCCGCCATTGGCTGCCAAACGACCCGGCGACCTGCGCCATCCTGAACACGTACACCGTTCTGGTGCCGTCGAACGAGGCGTTCTACATGCGCACGCTCAGCCTGTGCCTGCCACGCATCGACGACCCCGGACTCAAGGCGAGATGTGTTGCGTTCGTTCGCCAGGAAGCCGAACACGGCGTCGCCCACAAGCGCTACTGGCGCAATCTCGACCGACAGGGCTACCGTTTTCGCGGCTTGGAGCGATTCGTCGATCAGCGGATTTTCCGCGTCACCGAACGCATCGCACCGCTTTCACTGCGGGTATCGATGGTGAGCTGCGTCGAACACATCAATGCCTACTGGGCGCATGAGTTTCTGTCCCAGAACATCCTCGCCGACGCCCAGCCCGACATGCGGGCGCTGATGGAATGGCACTTCGCCGAGGAAATCGAGCACAAATGCGTGGCGTACGATGTTTTGCAGAAGGTGGCCCCCAGCTACGCAGTCAGGTGTCTCGGCCTGGCGATGACGCTACCGCTGTTCTACGGCCTGATGACCTTGAACATGCTGCGTTTCCTCGGACAGGACGGGCATCTATTGCGGATGAAAACCTGGCAGCGCCTGTGGCATCACCTTGGCCCGGGACACGGCATGTTCATGCACACATTGCGTCACCTCGCCGACTATCTGCGGCCTTCTTTTCATCCGTCGCAACTGGTCGATCACGAGCTTGCGGACCAGGTGATCGCCCGCTATTCATTGCCCGAATGCGGCTGGCTGAAGCCATCCGAACGCGGCAATCCTGCACCGCCGCGTCCGGAACAGAGCGCCTAGGGACTCAGAACGGGATATCGTCGTCCGAGAAGTCGTCCATCGGCGGCGGGCTGCTGGAGGCCGGCTGCTGCCGCTGACCACCGCCGCCACCGCT